>JBEBVW010000021.1:0-22138 GCA_040392565.1 Aeromicrobium sp.
GGCAAACGCACCGTCGTCCTCCGCCGCAAAATCATCCGCATGCGCCCCACGTGGTAACCACCCCGCTGAGTGACACGTTTTTGCAGATTTTACGACCCAAAACCCGCAAAAACGTGTCACTCAGCGGGGAGTTGGGTTGTGGCTAGGCGAGGTCGAGGAAGCGGTCGAAGACTCGGGAGCCGAACTCTAGAGCGTCGACCGGCACTCGTTCGTCGACGCCGTGGAAGAGGGCAGTGAAGTCTAGGTCGCCGGGCAGTCGCAGTGGCGTGAAGCCGTAGGACGTGATGCCGAGTTTGTCCCAAGCCTTAGCGTCGGTGCCGCCGGACATGAGGAACGGTGCAATGTGTGCGTCGGGATCTTCGGCATGCAGTGCCACCGTCATGGCGTCAACGAGGTCACCGTGGAACGGGTACTCCAGTGCGCGGTCAAGAACGTGCGGGTCGATGTAGATCTGGTCGCCCACGATCTGCTGGATCTGAGGGATGAAGGTATCGGCATCGCCGGGCAAGTACCGGCCGTCAACGTAAGCAACTGCCTCGCCGGGGATCACGTTGTGTTTGTATCCGGCCTGCAGCATCGTCGGATTGGTCGAATTGCGCATGCCCGCGCTGACCATCCGGGCAGCAGCGCCGAAGTGCTCTAACAATTCATCAGGGTTTCCATCGCTGCCGGTCAATTCCCGAACCTTGGCGAGCAACGTCTGCATCGATGGACCTGGCGCCGTCGGCCAGTCATGATCGGCAAGCGCAGCAACCGCCTTGGCCAGGTGTACGACAGCGTTGTCGGGGCTCTTCATAGAACCGTGACCAGCAGTTCCCCGTGCCGTCAGCCGCAGCCAGGCGATGCCCTTCTCCCCCGATTCGATCAAGTACAGGCGGCGTCCACCAACTTCGGTCGAGAATCCACCCACCTCACCGATTGCCTCGGTGCAGCCTTCGAGGACCTCAGGATGTTCCTCAACCAGCCAGTGCGCGCCCAGACGACCACCCGCCTCCTCGTCGGCGGTAAATACCAAGGTGATGGGCCGGTCGGGAATTTCGCCTGCTCGCTGCCGCGCCCGCACCACGGACAGCAACATTGCGTCAAAGTCCTTCATATCGACCGCACCGCGCCCCCAGAGGTAGCCGTCGCGAATCTCCCCAGCGAAGGGGTCGACACTCCAGTCGGCTGCTTGGGCCGGCACGACATCTAAATGCCCGTGGACCAGCAATCCGGGACGTTCAGAATCGCGATTTCCCCACTGCGCCACCACCGTCGCACGGCCGCGCTCGGATTCATAGATGGTCGATTCAATGCCTACATCGGCCAGAAGTCCCGCCACGTACTCAGCAGCGGCACGCTCGCCTGGGCCACTGCTATCGCCCGGATTCGCAGTGTCAATGCGAATCAGGTCGCGACAGATCTCAACGGTCTCAGCCTCAGCCAGATACGACATATCTCGACCCTACGCGAGCAGCCGATCGATCACCCGTCCGAACATGAAACGGCCCGCCAATGCCACCAATGGATCCAACACGCGAGGAACGCCCTTGACGTCCACGCGCTCGGTCCAGGTCACCGTTGACCCGTGCGAGGCTGGGTCGATCCGCACTTCAACATCGCCACGGACCACTGAGCCCGTCTTGACCAGCCGGCAAATTGCAGGTGCATGCTGATCAACAATCCGCATGGGGTCATCGAAACCGATTCGGCCGAGCGCCGTGCGAGCGAGGATGCCGTCATCGGTCCTCGATACCTTCGTGAACGGAACGTAATCGCCGTGGCGCTCCCAGTCGGTCAAGCGTTCCCATGTCTGCTGTTGCGTCAGGGGAACCTGACGCACCACGATGAATTCCCGCACGGCATGATCGTAGACATGGCCGTTGTGTTCCAGTCCCCCGCCGACGTCAAGCAGAAGTTGGCTCGCGCCGGATATCTGGCGTCAGACGCCGTCGCCACCACGGTTTATCTCGCGGCCACGCTGGGCAAGCCACTGCTCGTCGAGGGCCCAGCTGGCGTCGGCAAAACCGCGCTCTCGCAGGCCGTCGCGGCCGCAACTGAAGCCGAGCTCATTCGCCTCCAGTGTTACGAAGGCGTCGACGAAGCCCGCGCGCTCTATGAGTGGAACCACGCCAAGCAACTGCTGCGCATCACTGCCGGGCGCGACGAATCGTGGGACGAAGCACGCACCGACATCTTCAGTGAAGAGTTCCTGCTCCCCCGCCCATTGCTGCAGGCCATCCGCCGAGACGGGCCGACCGTCCTGCTGATCGACGAGATCGACAAGGCCGACGTCGAGATCGAAGGACTTCTGCTGGAGATTCTTGGCGACTTCCAGGTGACCGTCCCCGAACTTGGCACAGTGAAGGCGAAGCAGATTCCCTTCGTTGTGCTGACATCAAATGCGACTCGTGAGTTGTCCGAAGCACTCCGCCGCCGCTGCTTGTTCTTGCACATCGACTTCCCCGAACCGGATCTGGAAGCCGACATCGTGCGTCTCAAGGTCGCCAACCTGGACAAGACCTTGGCCGATTCGGTGGTCCGTGTCGTCAACGCGTTGCGGGCGATGCCTCTGCGCAAGTCACCGTCAGTCGCCGAAACGATCGATTGGGCCCGCACCTTGCTCGCCTTGGGCGCTGACATCCTCGACGATGAGGTGGTTCAGCAAACTTTGGGCGTCATCCTCAAGCACCGTGACGACGCCGAGAAAGCCACAGCCAAACTCGACCTGAATACCGTACTCGGCTCGTGAGCGCACAACCGCAGGAACCAATGAACGAAGACCTGACTGCACGTCTGGTCGCGTTCATCGGTGCGCTGCGGACCAAAGGCATCCCTGCAGGCACCAGCGAATCAGTTGATGCCGCCGCCGTCATCGATGTACTCGGAATGCAAGACCGCGGCCTGCTGCGCGAAGGTCTAGCGTCAGCGCTCGTGCGTCGTGGTGGTCAGCGAGACGTATTCGACATGACCTTCGATCTGTTCTTTCCTGCTGGTGTCGGCGTCTCAGAAGCTGCGCTGGACGCCGCCGGCATGGAGTTGGACGATCTGCGAGACCTCTTGGCGATGGCACTTGCCGATGGCGATCTGCGCACTCTGGAACAGATCGCCGAACTCGCAGTCGATCTGCTCGGCGAGGTCGGAGTTCCCGACACAAATACCGCAGGCTGGTCGGCCTATCAGACCCTCGAACGACTCCGCCCCCAAACGTTGATCGCCCAGGTGCTGCAGCAACGCGGCGAGGGTGGCGCAGGTGGCCAAAGTCAGGGGCAAGGTACTGGCCAAGGCGAAGGAAACAGCAGCCAATTCACCGAGCGGCTTGAGCGCGATGAACTGCGGCAAGCCATTGAGCGTTTCCGACAGATGGTTCAAGCCGAGGCCCGCCGCCGTACTGCCGAGGTCCGTGGTCGCGAGGTTGTGACCCGCCATGCGGTTCGGCCAAGCAACGATCAGATCGACTTCCTGAGCGCCAACCGGCAGCAGTTGGAAGAACTTCGACGCACGGTCCAGCCGCTCGCGCGCAGACTCGCTACCCGGCTGGCTGCGAGGCGTCGTAAGAATCGCCGCGACCGTATCGATATCCGACGCACGCTGCGCAAATCGATGGGTACCGGCGGCGTCCCGATCCGCCCTGTCTACGCCAAGCCCAACCCATCACGACCGGAGTTGGTGCTGCTCTGCGACGTTTCCGGATCTGTCGCCGGCTTCTCGGGCTTCACGATGCACTTGGTGCAGGCGCTCAGTGGACAGTTCAGCAAGGTGCGCGTGTTCGCTTTCGTCAACGCGATGGACGAAGTAACCGACATGGTCGACCTACAAGAGACCGATCTTGCCGGACGCATTGGGCGCGAAGCCCACATCACCAAGTGGCACACCAGCAGTGACTACGGCGAAGCGTTTGCCGATTTTGCCGAGTTGTATATGGAATCTGTGGGTCCGCGTACCTGCGTGCTCGTCTTAGGCGACGCCCGCAACAACAATCAGGATCCCAATTTCACCGCGTTGCACGAGATCGCGCAGCGCTCCCGCCGCACCTTCTGGCTCAACCCCGAGCATTCAATGCGCTGGGGTCTGGGCGACTCAGTTGCCACCGAATACGCCGAGATCGTCGAAATGTACGAGTGCTGCAACGTTGAACAGCTCACCCGCTTCGTTTCCCGACTCCTACCGGTCTAGCCTCGCAGGACACCGGTCCCACGATTTGCGCAGTTTTGCACCGAATCCTGAGGAAATATGGTGCAAAACTGCGCAAATCTCGCTAGCTCAGGGTTGACGCTAGGCGGTTGGTGATGAGGTCTTCGGCTTCAGCGACGATGCGGGTCACCAGGTCGCTGGCCGACGGAATGTCGTGGATCAGGCCCTGGACGGTTCCTGCGCTCCAAATTCCGGCATCGGGGTCGCCCAACTCGTAGACCGTCTTGCCGCGAGCTCCGGCCACGAGATCTTTGACCTGCTCGAACTGGCCACCGTCGTTGAGGATCTCGACGACCTCTTGGCTGACCACGTTCTTGGCCACCCGGGCGGTGTTGCGCAACTGGCGGAAGATCAGATCAGTGTCCAGTTCGGTGTTCTGAACGATCTGCTCCTTGATCTTGTGGTGGATCGGCGATTCGGCCGTGCACATGAAGCGGGTGCCCATGTTGATGCCATCGGCGCCCAACGCCAAAGCCGCCACCAGTCCCCGTGCGTCGGCGAACCCGCCTGACGCGATCATCGGGATGGTGATCTGCGCAGCGGCGGCAGGAATCAGCACCAGTCCGGGGATGTCGTCTTCGCCTGGGTGTCCGGCGCATTCGAAACCATCGATACTGATGCCGTCAACGCCAACCTTCTGCGCTTTGACAGCGTGCCGAACGCTGGTGCACTTGTGCAGCACTTTCACACCGGCGGCCTGCAGGGTTGGCAAGAACGGTTCGGGGTTCGACCCTGCCGTTTCCATGATCTTGATGCCACCTTCAACCGCCGCCTGCATGTACTCCTCGTACGGCGGCGGGGTGATGGTGGGCAGGATCGTCAGGTTCACACCGAACGGCCTATCGGTCATCTCCCGACAGCGGGCGATCTCCTTACTCAAGGCCTCTGGCGTCGGCTGAGTCAGCGCAGTCAGAATGCCCAGACCGCCCGCGTTCGAGACGGCAGCTGCGAGTTCGGCAACGCCGACCCACTGCATGCCACCTTGAACGATCGGCGCCTCGACGCCGAAGACCTCGGTGAACTTGGTGCGGATCACCGGGGTGCCATCCGGATCGCTCCGTCGAGACGAATCGTCTCGCCGTTCAGCATCGGGTTTTCGACGATGTGCTTGGCCAACTGCGCGTACTCGTTGACATTGCCCAAGCGGCTCGGATGCGGAACCTGAGAACCGAGCGACTTCTTCGCTTCTTCGGGCAGGCTGGCCAGCAGCGGGGTGTCGAACAGGCCGGGTGCGATGGTCATGACACGGATGCCGATCTTCGACAGGTCGCGAGCGATGGGCAGGGTCATGCCGACCACTCCGCCCTTGGATGCCGAGTAGGCCGCCTGGCCGATCTGACCGTCGTAAGCGGCCACCGATGCGGTGTTGATGATGACGCCGCGCTCCTCACCAACAAGGTCAAGAGCAGCCATGCGCGAAGCGCCAATGCGCAACACGTTGAAGGTGCCGATCAGGTTGATGCCAACAATGGCTTCGAACTTGTCCAGCGGGAACGGCTCGTTGTCGCGGCCCACCGTCTTGATGGCGTTGCCCGTACCAGCGCAGTTGACGACGATACGTAGATCGCCGAGTTCCGCGGCGACGTCAAATGCAGCGATGACGGCGGCCTCGTCGCGCACGTCAGCAGGAGCGAAACGCACCGCATCGCCCAATCGAGCTGCTACTTCTTCACCGGGCGATCCGGGCAGATCAAGGATGACCGCCTTGCCGCCGGCAGCGACGAGCGCCTCAACGGTGGCCAGGCCCAAGCCCGACGCTCCGCCGGTTACTACGGCAACGGTGTTCTTGACGTCCATGCGTTCACTCTTCCTCTGTGGTGGGATTTTCAGCCTGATCCACATTGATCAGCAGCGCTCGACTGAGCTGTTTGAGCTTCTCGATGTGAATGGACAGGGTCTTGGGTCGACGGTCGAAGGCCGTCGTGAGCGCGGCGCCTCGCAAACTGGTGTGCAAGACGTCGCGCACGGTAGGAAACATCGGGTGTGCGGCAAGTTCGGCACCAAAGTAGCGGGCCGTGTCATCGCGAACGATGACACCCAGCTGCTGCTCAGCGGGGAACAACGCCGTTTGAAGATCGGTACGCACGCGCGCGGCGACCCACAACTCGGTAGCGGCCCAAAAGTACGACTGCCCATAACTCAGGCCGATGAGTTCAACGGCAGCATCAATTCGTGCGGCCGGTTCGGTCGGCCAATCGACAGTTTCGCGGGTCTCTGACATTCGCTCAGTGGCCAGGTGATGCGCTGCAGCGACCAGCAGTTCGTCGCGCGACGGGAAATGGTGAAGGAGCCGGCCGCGTGACACATCGGCTCGTTCCTGGATCTTCAACGTGGTCGCTTGGGCATAACCCTCCGCCACCAACACGTCGACGGCAGCATCAAGAATGACCCTACGCACCTCACGACTGCGCTCCTGTTGCGCTCTCGCTGGTGCATTCGTCACGAGCGCGAGCCTAGGGCGGTCCGCGCTATCCAGTCAAGACTGACTGGTTTTGTCCCCGATCGCGTCGCGGAATGTCGCCGCTGGAACCAGGCACAGGGCAATCGCGGCGGCCACCGCCGACAATGCACAGACCGACCAGACCACGATGTAACCCTCCAATGGCGCACTGACATTGCCTTCGGTGTCAATCGAGCCGGTGGCCGACAACGCGATCGCGAAGATGCTCGACGCGATAGCACCACCGATGGTTTTGGTCGTGTTGGTCATCCCGGTAGCGAACCCAGTGCGCTCAGCTGGCGCAGCCGCAGCCGCCGCAGCAGGAAGCGCAGCAATCAAGACGCCGGAGCCAATGCCGGCAATACCCATATTCACCAGCGCCTGCGTCACCGAATCGTGCAGCGGAACCCACAATCCATAACCGGTGGCCACGAGCCCACACGCGGCGATCAGCGCTCCCCTGGGCCCGAGCCGCCGCGCCGCCACAGGCAACATCAAGGCCCCTGCCACCAATGCCACGACGTAGACGCCGATCAGCGTCGAGACGAAGCTTGACGTTGCGCCGAGTCCATAGCCGACCGCCCTGTCAGTCTGCGCATACGTCGACAGCGGGATCTGTGCGCCCAGCACGGACATGCCGAACAGGAATGCTGTCAGCTGTACTGGCCACTGCCCCGGCGTTCGGAGCAGACGGACATCAATCAGTGGTTCAGCAGTGCGTAATTCGTGACGTCCGAATGGGATGAGCAGCAAGACACCAGCTGCGATCGTCAACCATGGCCGCAACGCACCGGGTCCGTCGAGCCGCACCAAGATCAGGCCGCCCATCAAGACGCCGATCGCCAGCGACACCCAGGCGAAGCCCGCCCAATCGATCCGGCCACCCGCGTCTTCGGCCGGAGCGGCGGCGACGCCGAACCAGATGGCGAAGAAGCACAGCGTCACCGCAACCGCCGGCATCATCAGCACGGTGGTCATCCCCACCTTTTCCACCAGAACGCCCGCGGTGAGCGCGCCCACGATGACACCGGTTTCCAGGCCAGCGACGAGCAACGCTGCAGAGCGACGTGTGAGCCGCGCCTGTTGTCCTGAAGCCGCGGTGCGACGGTGGATGATGCTCACCTCAAGTGGCAGCCAGACCACATAGAAGCCCTGCAGAGCCCAGGCGATCAGGAATGTCGTGAAGTTCGGCGAAAAAGCCACCGCCCAGGAAGCGAGGGCCGTCACGATGGTCGAGATGAGAAGTACCTGACGGTGACCGATTACATCGCCGAGTCGGGCCAGCACAGGCACGGCCAATGCCGATACGACCAACTGAGCGGCCTCAAACCAGTTGACGTTCGCCTCATGAATCGACAGGTGGTCGGCGATCTGCGGAAAGATCGGCGTGTAGTAGCCCTGCAGCACGCCACTGGCTAGTTCGACGCAAATCAGGAAGCCGACGATCGTCCATAGCCCTGGCACGACGGCCGCACGTGTGAGTGCACTCATGCGATGCCCTCCATCAGGCTGCGGTAGAAGGCGATGCCATCGAGGAAATCCTGAATTCCCAGGTGCTCGTCATATGAGTGGATTGCTTCACGTTGCGACTTAGACATGCGGAACGGGGCAAACCGATAGACCCGATCACAGATCTCGGTGTAGAAGCGAGAATCCGTGGCCGCCATCATGACGTAGGGAGTCGGAATCGCGTCGGGAAAACTGTTGGCGATTGTGCTCTCGATCAATGCGAACGCTGCATCGTCGTAGGGCGACACAGGACTTGGTTCGCTGGCATCGAGCACGTCAATGCGCACTTTGTCGTCATTGACGATCTTGCGAACGCGAGCAATGACCTGCTCGACGGTGTCACCCACCATGATCCGCAGATTGACTCCGGCTCGGGCCGATGATGCGATGACATTGATCGCCGGCGAACCCGACAGCGTCGTGACTGCGGCAGTAGTACGTGTCATCGCTGCCGCTTCGGGTCCTGCCAGGGTCAATGCCCTGGCCAGCACCGGTTCAATACGCTGTGCGTTCGCCATGACCGGACGTAGCGGCGCTGGCGCATGTGGCGCGAGTCGACGGAACAGTTCTGCTGTTGGTGCAGGTAGTCGGCTGGGAAATGGTGACTTGTCCAAGCGGAGAATCGCACGCGCCAGCCGCGCTGTGGCGTCCATCTTCGATGGCGTCGACGCGTGGCCGCCTCTTCCCTCCACGACCAATTCCAGGCTAGTGATGCCCTTTTCCGTCACTCCGACGACGCCGAGCGGCGCCACAATGCCAGGGAACGCCTCTGCAGCAATCGCACCGCCTTCGTCCATCACGAACCAGGGCTTTACTCCGCGATCACGCAATGCCTCAACTGCGAGCGCAGCGGTCTCGCCAGAAACTTCCTCGGTGCTTCCAAACGACAACCAGATGTCCTGTTCTGGGACGAATCCAGCTTGCAGCAATTGTTCAACGGCTTCAGAAATCGCAACGAGCTGCCCTTTGTCGTCGAGCGTCCCTCTCCCCCAAATCGCACCGTCGTGAACCTCTGCACCAAACGGCGGGTGCTGCCACGGTGCAGTCTCGTCGATCGGGACGACGTCGATGTGCGCCATCAGCACGACAGGTCGTTCTGATGAGCGGCCAGCCCAGCGGTACAACAGCGCGTACTCAGGCAAGCCGACTCGCTCGAGCGTCGCTGTCAGACGAGGAAAGTTCCGCTCGAAGGCTTCGATGAACTCGATAAATGGCGCATGGTCTCGTTGGCTCGGATCTGGATGGGAGACCGTAGGAATTGAAATGAGTTCTTGTAATTTGCCGATCGCCGCGTCAGTCACCAGACCACCGTAAGCGTGGCCCAGGTTCACGGCGGCGGCATGAGACAGAAAGCTGGCCACCGACGGTGGCGTGAGGCCCTCACTGCGCCAGGTCGGATTGCCGGAAAGTGACTGGCTTTCATTTTTCTCACAGAACCGTGCCTAGGGTCCCGGTCATGGATCACCGCGCATTTCATCGTTCGAAAGTCCACCGCCGGTCTGCCTGGGTTGTCATAGCCTTGCTCGCTGCCGGCTGCAGCTCCGAATCACCTCAGCCCAACGCCAGCTCGGCGAAGGTGACCGATTCACCCACGCCGACCGTTGCCGCCGCTGCGCCGGAAACGGATGTGAAGCCAGCACCCCAGAAACAGGCGGAAACCTGCTCATGGGATGACGCTGCTCTATCCGCGTCGTCGGCAGAGGCGGCTCCTCAGGGAAAGTCCGGCGCATTGCAGGACGTCATCATCGGTGCCTGGCAGCACACCCATATCAACACGGGGACTGGCTTCAAACCGAACGACGATGTCGACATTCGCTACGTCTTTCCGTCGAGCCATCGATTGCTCTACTGCCAAAACGTGCCAGGGGCGACGACTAATGCTGAGCGTGCCACCGACTTCACGTGGAACGGCAATCGCATCTCGCCGCCCGGATCGAAGGGGTTCACCGTCACCGCGTGGAGCGAAGACACGATGGTGTGGACCAACCACCTCGATAACTCCAAGTACCTGTTGAAACGGCGCTAGCCCTACACCAGAACAGATAGGGATCACATGAAACTGTCAACACTGCTTGCCGCATCGGCCACGACCGTGGCTTTGGCGCTGTCTGGATGTTCTTCCGAGGAGTCGGAGCCCCACCCGTCGACCGAGTCATCGGACAAAGCGAAGACGAGCGACGAACCCCTCGCCGAGCCGAAGGAGTTGACCGGTCGGGAATGTCTGACGGGGTCGTGGCTAGCGGACAACAAGTTCTTGCTCGCCAGGATGAAGGAAATCGCTGACGAGATGAAGGACGTCACCGGCGAGGTCGTGGTGACCTTCGGCGCCGACGGATCGATGCGTACGACCTACGACAAGTGGCATATCACCGCTGTCACGCAGGGTATGCCGTCCACGATCGAGCGCAATGGCGACGACAAGGGCACGTTCACGGCATCGGACACCTCGATCAACCTTAAGGAGGACCGGGTGACTTCGACGCTGAAGGTGACAGCCGGTGGCCACTCGATGGCCGTACCGGCCAATCCGGTCGTCTATACCAACGCGGCTTTCGTCTGCAATGAATCGACGCTGACCATCACCACGCCCGACGGTCCGATGAGGATGACTCGCCGCTAGACAACCTGACCAGCGTCTGGTTCGACCGCAGCCCATCAAGGGTCTGCAGTAACAGCACGGCCAGCACCGCTGCAACTGCATCCAGGAAGAAGGAAAGGCCCTCCAGAACAGAAATCTGGAGGGCCTTTCCACACTACTGCGAGAGTTGAAACCCGAAGTTATTTCAGGCGTTTCTCTCTGTGTCCGGAGGGGGACTTGAACCCCCACGCCCATTACTGGGCACTAGCACCTCAAGCTAGCGCGTCTACCATTCCGCCACCCGGACAAAGGGCTGCTTCCCCGTCTCCGAGGCAGCACTGAACCTTAGCAAACGTCTCGTCTTCATCCGAATCGCGGGTTCACCGATCAACGTGACGACCGTCATGGCGAGACAGAGAAAACGCTGCCATCATGGGTGAAGGCCCGGGAAAGTATGAGTTTCCCGGGCCTTCTCGGTCGGTCGAGTCAGATGATCTCTCTTCCTAATCCGGATCTCTCCGCCTCTCCCACCAGCCTCATCATTGACTGGCTGTCTGTGGCTTGCGCCCTAGACCAAAGGATTGGTTTTGATTTCCTTCCCGCTCTTCCGAAGAAGTGCGTAGGACAGTTCTATGCCGTCTTGACCACCCAGCGCAAGAGCTTTTTCGCAGAAATCGCAGGAAATTTTGCTATCCACAGACTTGCCCACAGATTGTGTGACGTAACCCACATTTCACCTGAAGTTACCCACATCTTGTCCACATAGGTGGACTAGAGAAGATGCGAAATCGAGTGAATCGTCAGGCCCGCAAGTCCGCCGACAACCGTTCCATTGATGCGAATGAACTGAAGGTCTTTGCCGACGTGCAGTTCGATCCGTTCGGCGGTCTCCTTGCCATCCCAGCGGTTGACGGTGGCCGAAATGATCGTGGCAACTTCATTGCCGTAGGTGTTCACTGCGTAGGCAGCAACATCGGACAGACGCGCGTCGAGCCGGCTCGCCAGCGCTTGATCGGCCATCAGTCGCTGGCCCCAGGTCTGGATCTCTTCGAGCACGCGAGTGCGCAGCAGGCTCGACTCGTCTCCAAGCGACCCAATTAGTGCGCGCCGCAGGGCATCCCAGAGCTGGATTGAGGTGTCGATGACACGCGGCTGAGTGAGGACTCGGGCCTTCAACGCTTCGAATCGCGCCATAGTCGCAGGGTTGCTCTGCAGATCGCGCGAAAGATCGGTCAGCCAGGTGTCGAGCGCCCGGCGTGCGGTGTGGTGCGGATCGGTAGCGATCTCATCGATCCAGCGAACTACCTGTTTGTGCATCCACTTTGAAACGCGCTTGTCCAGCCACTCTGGGGTCCATTCGGGTGCGCGTTCCTCAATCAGCGCCGAAACCTCGTTCTCATGGGAAGCCAGCCAGGTGCCCAGTTCATCGAGCACCAGATCAACTACGCCGTCGTGGGCTCGGTCGTTGATTACCTCGGCGAGGAGTTGACCGACGGCGGGACTGAGAGGTTCCTCAGCCAATCGGGGGAACACCGCGTGTTCAATGATCGCCGCCACATCAGTTTCTTTGATGTACGACAAACCATCTGAGAGGACCCGTGACGCCTCAGTCACGACCTTCTGGGCGTGATCCTCGGCGAGCAGCCACTCGCCTACTCGCCGACTGATCTGCGCTGACTCGATTCGTTCACGGATCACTTCTTCGCGGAGGAAGTTCTCGGCAACGAACTCTTCCAAGCTTTCGCCCAATTGCTCCTTTCGCTTGGGAATGATGGCCGTGTGTGGAATAGGTAATCCGAGCGGGTGCCTGAACAGGGCCGTCACGGCGAACCAGTCGGCGATTGCACCCACCATCGCTGCCTCGGATGCGGCATTGACGTAGCCGCGCCAGCCGCCGTCACCGTAGGTGAATGCGTAGATTGCTGCGGCAAACAACAGCAGCGAAACCGCCAGCGTTCGCATCCGCCGCAGACCGCGCCTGCGCCCTTCGTCGGCTTCGGTCAGTTGCAGCGACAGTGGCTCAGTCACTGCGACATCATCCCCCGTTCTTGCCGCATCTCCCCATAGACTCTCCGCATGAGTTTCAACGAGGGCGCGTCGCTCGACACCAGTCAGGTCACAGGTGGCAGCGGCGGAGGCCGTGCAGGCATGGTGATTGGCGGCGGCGCGGGCGGCATCATCTTGTTGATCCTGAGCCTGTTGTTCGGCCAGAACCTGACCGGCGCTGGCGGTACAAATCCTTTCGACACCAGCCAGATCAACACGGGTGGCTCGTCTTCTGAGACGCTTGACGTCAGTCGCTGCAAGACCGGTGCTGATGCAAACAAGGACGACACCTGTCGGGTCATCGGCACAGTCAACAGCGTTCAGGCCTACTGGACCGAGGCACTGCCCACCGATCTACAGCGGCAGTATCAGCCGGCCAAGACGGTGCTGTACTCCGGCGCTACCCAGTCGGCCTGCGGCACAGCCTCAAATCAGACCGGCCCGTTCTACTGCCCCGGCGATGAATTGGTCTACATCGACGCCAGCTTCTTCGACGAGCTCACCAGCCGATTCGGCGCCGATGACGGGGCACTTGCTCAGGAGTACGTGGTGGCCCACGAATACGGCCACCGTCTGCAGCACCAGTTGGGCATTCTGCAGAAGGGCCAGGACGGCAAGACCGGACCGCAGAGCGGTGGCGTGCGTATCGAGTTGATGGCCGACTGCATGGCGGGTGTCTGGGCCAAGCACGCATCCACCACCAAGGATGCCAACGGCAACACGCTTCTCAAGCCCCTCACCGAGAGCGACATCAAGTCGGCGCTGTCGGCGGCAGCTGCCGTCGGCGATGACCACATCCAGTCCGAACTCGGTGGTGGTCAGGTCAATCCGGAGTCGTGGACCCACGGCTCAAGTGAGTCGCGGCAGAAGTGGTTCCTGACCGGATACCAGAATGGATCGGTCAACTCCTGCGACACTTTCAGCACTAACGACCTGTGAGCCGGGACGCCGCCAGCGTTCCTGACCGGCGACGTCTTGGCGTTGAGGTATGGCTCGTACTCGGGCTGTCCTTGGGCGCCTCTGCCATCTACGCCGTCCTTTCGCTGATCGATGACATCACTCGCGGTCCGCTGCGCGAGGCGACTGCGACGCTCAATCGCTCACAGAGTGATCGTCCGTGGTTCGACCTGACGTATCAGTTGGTCGGCATCGGCTTGGCGATGGTGCCGGTGCTGTTGGCCCTGTACTTTTTGGCCACTGACGGCGATGAACAATCTGTCAGCTCACGGCTGGGGCTGAACCGTGAAACTTGGCACGGCTCATTGGCTTGGGGTGCAGCGCTTGCGGCACTTATTGGACTGCCTGGCCTTGCCGTGTACGCCATCGGACGCGAACTGGGCATCACCGCAGAGGTAGTCACCAGCGCCCTCGACACCTATTGGTGGACGATTCCGATCCTCGTATTACAGGCCGCCAAGAACGCCATCGTCGAGGAAGTGATCGTGGTCGGGTTCTTGATGACCCGACTTCGCCGATTCGGCTGGGGCCTGCCCGCCAGCATCCTGACGAGCGCACTCCTGCGTAGCAGTTATCACCTGTACCAGGGGTTCGGGCAGGCCTTCGGAAACTTCCTGATGGGTGTGGTCTTCGCCTGGTGGTTCCATCGGACCAAGCGAGTCATGCCGCTCATCGTGGCCCATACGATCCTCGACATCGTGTCATTCGTTGGCTATGAACTGTTCGCCGACCAGTTGGGTCTGCGCTGATGAAGCTCGCCATCCCCGCCGACCTGCCGATCGCGGCCAGGGCGGACGAAATCAGCGCTGCGCTGCGCAACCACCAGGTAGTCGTGGTTGCCGGCGAGACTGGTTCAGGCAAGACCACCCAGCTGCCCAAGATTGCGTACTCGCTGGGCCGTCGCAGCATCGCGCACACGCAGCCACGACGGATTGCCGCCCGGTCAGTCGCGCGACGAATCGCTGAGGAATGTGGCGTCGAACTCGGCGCTGAAGTCGGCTACGCGGTGCGTTTTGACGACCAGTCCAGGTCCGATACCTCGATCAAACTCGTGACCGACGGCCTGCTGTTGTCACAAATCCACCACGACCGCGACTTACGCCGATACGACACGATCATCGTCGATGAGGCACACGAAAGGTCGCTATCGATCGACTTCCTGATCGGCTATCTGCGGTCGCTCCTCCCCCGGCGTCCTGATCTGAAACTGATCATCACGTCGGCGACAATTGACGTGGAGCGATTTGCCGAAGCCTTCGACAACGCACCGATCATTGAAGTCAGTGGTCGCTCCTATCCAGTTGAAATTCGGTATCGCCCGCTGGCTGAGAGCGATTCTGGCGATCTGCTCGACGGCATCGCTGCGGCTGTTGAAGAACTGCCGCGCGAAGGCGACATTCTGGTGTTCTTACCTGGCGAACGCGATATTCGAGACGCCACCGACTTCCTCAAAGGCAAGAAGTACGCCCGCACCGAAATTCTTCCGCTGTACGGACGACTATCAGCGGCTGATCAACACAAGGTCTTCAGCGATCACGCTGGCCGGCGCATCGTGTTGGCCACCAACGTCGCCGAGACCTCACTGACAGTCCCGGGGATTCGGTATGTCATCGATCCCGGACTCGCGCGTCTGTCGCGGTACAGCCAGAGACTCAAGGTCCAGCGCTTACCAATTGAAGCCATCTCCCAGGCCAGCGCTGCTCAACGCGCCGGGCGCTGCGGGCGAGTCGCCGACGGCATCTGCATCCGGCTGTATTCCGAAGACGATTTCGATGGGCGTCCCGAATTTACCGACCCCGAAATTCAGCGCACCAATTTGGCGTCAGTCATCTTGCAAATGGCCTCACTTGACCTCGGGTCAATGGGCGACTTTGGCTTCCTCGATCCGCCGGATCCGCGCTCAGTGCGCGACGGTGAAAGGCTTCTTGCAGAACTCGGCGCACTCGACGGGTCACGGTTGACCAAGCTCGGCCGCACGATGTCCACGCTGCCCACCGATCCGCGGTTGGCCCGCATGTTGCTCGCTGCCGATCGGCTCGGTTGCTTGGCCGACGTCTTGGTGATCGTGGCTGGACTGTCAATTCAGGACCCGCGCGAACGCCCGTTGGAGCACCAGCAGGCCGCCGACGAGAAGCACCGTCGATTCCTCGTCCCAGACTCTGACTTCTTGTCGTGGCTCCGGTTGTGGGACTACGTGCGCGAGCAGCGGAAGGAGCGCTCGTCATCGGCATTTCGGCGTATGTGTCGCGATGAGTTCCTGCACTACTTGCGCATCCGCGAATGGCACGACGTCCATGCCCAACTACGCCGGACCGCGAAAGACGACCTGGGGCTAAAGATCGGCAGCGCGGGCGCCCATCCCGATCAGATTCACCGAGCTTTGCTCACTGGTCTGCTGTCCAACATCGGTCTGCGCGAAGCCGATGGCCGCGACTTCCTCGGTGCGCGTGGTGCCCATTTCATGGTGTTCCCTGGGTCCGGCCTGGCCAAGAAGCCACCTCGCTGGGTCATGGCGGCCGAACTGGTTGAGACCACGCGGTTGTGGGCACGATCGGCTGCTCGGATCCAACCGGAGTGGGTAGAAGAGGCCGGCAAACATCTGGTGGTTCGCGAACACAGCGAACCGCATTGGTCGACCAAACGCGGTGCGGTTATGGCCCGCGAGAAGGTCTCGCTGTACGGCATTCCTCTGGTGACCGGCAGGCTCGTCCAGTTTGGCCAGATTGCCCCAGGAATCTCGCGGGAACTGTTCATCCGTCATGCGCTGGTCCAGGGCGAATGGCGAACCCACCACCGATTCTGGAAGCACAACCAGGCGCTACTCGACGATGTCGCTGCAGCAGAAGATCGCTTGCGTCGGCGCGATTTGCGAGTCAACGACGACGTGCTCTTCGGCTTCTACGACCAACGGGTGCCCACGCATGTTGTTTCAGTCCGCCACTTCGATTCATGGTGGAAGCAGGCACGTGTCGCCACGCCGCATTTGCTTGATCTGACCACCGAACTGTTGGCGCACACCGCAGCCGATGAAGACGCCTTCCCCAGCGTATGGACCTCGCAAAGCAGCGAATACCCCGTCAGCTATGTGTTTCAGCCCGGGGCACCAGGGGACGGCGTCACGATCGATCTGCCGATCACCGATGTCACGACCGTGGACGAAGCGCAGTTCAGCTGGGGTGTGCAAGGCCAACGCGCAGAGCTGGTTGAGGCGCTGATCCGCACGCTCCCCAAGAATCTGAGGAGAGACTTCGTCCCTGCCCCTCAGGTGGCCGAAGAGTTACTCACGATGCTCGACCCGAATGCGCCAGATCTGCTGGTCGAACTGGCCCGCCGCATGTGCGAACTCAAGGACACCGTTGTCAGAGCAACCGACTTTGACGCCAACTCCCTACCGGACCACTTGCGGGTGACGTTCCGCATCGTCGACGGCGACCGCGAGCTCGCCAGGGGTAAGGATCTGCAGGCATTGCGAGCCGAAGTGAAGCCACACGTGACGGCTGACCTCGTCCGTGCAGCAGCCGAAGCCGAGCGCACCGGAATCAAAGAGTGGGATTTTGACGATCTTGACGACCAGATCACGGTCGGCCAAGCGACCGGATTCCCTGCGCTTGTCGACGATCCGCAACTGGGCGTCTGCCTGCGCGTATTACACGACCGCACCGAGCGCGACGTCGCGATGGTGCGTGGTCAGGCCCGCCTGCTGTCCTACGTGATCGCGTCGCCGGTTCCGGCTATCGGACGCGCCTTGGACGTGCGCACCAAACTGCTGTTGGCTACGGGCCCTTACAAAGATGCGGCTGCGGTCATCGAGGACTGCTTCTTGGCTGCGCTGGACAGCTTAGTCGTGCAACACGGTGGTCCAGCCATGACTTCTGCTGGATTTGAGCGCCTTCGCGAGGCGGTTCGCGCCGACGCCTACGACGTGACAGATCGATGCGTGAAAGCTGCAGTGCAAGCGCTCACCCGCTCTGGAGACGTCAGTCCAGACCGTTCTCCAGCTGGCGAAGACGTCCGGGTTCAGCTGTCCTGGCTGCTCTACGACGGTTTCATCCGTGACACCGGCGTGGAGCAGATGCAGCGGATCGCGATCTACCTGCAGGCGGCTGCGCGGCTCATCGCTCAAGGCGATCACCCGGCGCTGCCGCAGCTTCAGGAACTCGATCAGCGATTCCATCAGCTCACCGCGGATCTCTCTGCCGATCGCCGCCGTGGCGCCGATGTCACCGCCGTCCGATGGGCGCTAGAAGAACTCCGAGTCAGCCTTTTCGCACAGAATCTGCGGGCTGCGGGTCCGGTGAGCGTCAAGCGGGTCAACGCGCTGCTCGACGCTCTGCAAGGATCGTGACGTGGCCACGATCGTCGAATGCTCAGCAGTCATCAACGCACCGGTAGCTGATGTTTTCGCCTACGTCGACGACTACCGAACAACCAAAGACTGGATGTACGGGCTGACGAAGATTGAGCCGAAGACCGACCAGTTGCGCGGCGTGGGCGCCACGTACGACGGCACCATGAAAGTCGGCGTCACGCTGCATTCGACGATTCGGTGCACCGCGTGGGAAGAAAATCGACTCCTTGAGTTGGAGTCCATTACCGGCATCATCAACACCCAGCGTTGGTCGTTCAGCGACCTTGGAGCCGCCACGACGCGGGTTGATGCCTGGATCAGTTACACGCTGCCAGGTGGCCCCGTCGGGGCCACCATGGCGCGCGCGATCAAACCGTTCGTAGGAATTGCCATCAAGTCGACGAGCGAGACATTGACCCGCAACGTCGAACAACGTTGACGGCTTAGAGGCCAACCAGGTCGATGACGAAGACCAAGGTCTTACCGGACAAACGATGCCCGCCGCCGGCGGGTCCGTAGGCCAATTCGGGCGGGCACACGAGCTGGCGACGTCCGCCGACCTTCATGCCGGGGATGCCTTCCTGCCAGCCGGCGATGAGGTTAGGCAAGGGGAAGCGAGCCGTCTGGCCGCGGTCCCACGAGGAGTCGAACTGCTCGCCCGTGTCGAACTCGACACCGACGTAATGAACGTCAACGACGCCACCGGCAACGGCTTCGGGGCCATCGCCCACGATGAGGTCGGTGATCTGGAGCTCGGTCGGAGCTGGGCCGGGAATGAAATCGATCTCAGGCTTGGAGGTCATGTCTGAATACTTTCATACCTGACAGACTGGCCTCATGAGAGCAACCGTGCTGCACGACGTCCGCGACATCCGCCTGGACACAGTCGAAGATCCTGAAGTCATTTTGGACAGCGATGCCGTGGTTCGAGCCGTGGCTTCCTGCGTCTGTGGATCGGATCTGTGGAACTACCGCGGCGACAACCCGCTCAATGGACCTAGCCACATCGGCCACGAACTGGTGGGGATCGTCGAGGAGGTCGGGTCGTCGGTGGCGACGGTCTCACCGGGCGACTTTGTGATCGTTCCGTTCGCCTATTCGGACAACACCTGTGCTGTGTGCAAGAAGGGCATGCACACAGCGTGCCTGCACGGCGGGTACTGGGGCGGGCCGGACCGGGACGGCCACTTCGTTGGCGGGCTGCAGAGCGAACGCGTACGTGTCCCGTTCGCCGACGGCACTCTAGTCAAGACGCCAGGGCAGCCTGATGAGTCACTGATCCCCCACCTGCTGACACTCGCCGACGTGTTCCCCACCGGACATCACGCTGCGGTATGCGCTGGAGTGACCGAAGGGAGCACGGTCGTCGTCGTCGGCGACGGCGCCGTGGGGCTGTCGGCTGTTCTCGCAGCTAAGCGACTGGGGGCGTCGAAGGTTGTCGCCATGTCGCGGCATGGGTCGCGCCAAGAACTCGCCCGCCGCTTCGGTGCCGATGAGATCGTCGCCGAACGTGGCGCTGACGGCGCAGCCGTGGTGCGAGAAATCTTCGATGGCATCGGAGCCGACTGCGTACTTGAGTGCGTCGGAACCAACGACAGCATGGGACAAGCCATTCGCTCGGCTCGCCCAGGTGGATCGATCGGCTACGTCGGCGTGCCACACGGAGTGAAGATCAACGTGCCAGCCATGTTCGGGCGCAATCTCGGTCTGAAGGGCGGCCCGGCGCCGGTGCGCGCCTATCTGCCCGAACTGATTGATGACGTCTGGAACGGCATCATCACGCCGGGTGACGTGTTTGATCTGACACTGCCGCTGGACGCCGTTGCCGAGGCTTACAGCGCAATGGACGAGCGCCGAGCGATCAAGTCGCTACTGACCTTCTAGCTCGTAGGGCTCAGCAGCAATGACGGCCGAGAGATTCAGCGGACCGTAGATGTGCGGAAACTCCGTGGTGCCCACCGCGTCGAACTGCCACGGGCTCGCCAGCAGATCGGTATCGATCGTTAGCAACACGACTTCGGGAAGTTCTGAGTAGTAGCGACGGTAGGTGGCGGCCACTTGATCGGGCAACGAGGCGTGGATGAAGCCCTCATCGTCAAGCGACTTCCCTACCGTCGACCTTCGATACTCACCACTGACCTGCGCTGACTGCCACTCGCTGGTCAAAGCGAGGTGGTGAATCAACGTCATACCAGCGTCTCGCTAATGTCGTTGAGCTTGGCCAAGCTCCGGGCAAATTGCTCAACTTCACCTTGCCCCCAGTCCGCAAGCAGCTCTGCAACTCGCACGCTGGCTGCCCGGCGATACTCAACGATGGCCTCGACGGCATGCGGTTCAGCGAGCAACAACTGTGCGCGACCATCGTTCGGGTCGGGCTCACGCCGCACCAGTCCCATCGACTCAAGGGCTGCGACAGCGCGACTTGCGGTGGACTTGTGAACTCCCAAGCTATCTGCGAGCTCACTCCCCCGAACTCCGTCGGGCTCAGCGTTGATTGCCAGTAGGAACAGGAATGTGCCGTAGTCGAGCTTGGGGTGGATCAGCTCCAGACGACGCAATGACGTCACTCGAACTCGCCGGATGAATCGCGTCAACTCGACTTCGACGTCAACAGATGCCAAAAGCGGGTCACGATCCATGCCGCCATTCTAGAGTGGAGGCGTCGGACCGTGACCCGCTGTCTGGTTTCTAGCAGTCCTACTTCAGCTGCGACGAGCTCAGTTCGAGCAAGCGACGCGCAACAATCAACTGCTGAATTTGCTGAGTGCCCTCGAAAATGTCCAGGATCTTCGAATCGCGCGACCACTTCTCCAACAGTTCGGTCTCGCTGTATCCCAGCGTCGAGGCGAGCTCAACACAACGCAGCGTGATGTCGTTGCCGACGCGACCGGCCTTGGCCTTGGCCATCGATGCTTCCATCGAGTTCGGCTTGCGGTTGTCAGCCAGCCACGCAGCTTCAAGGGTCAGCAGCAGCGCCGCCTCCCAATCTGCTTCGAGCTGAAGGAACAACGCGGCCGATGCCGACTGCGTCTGAGCGGGGCGGTCGTAGTCGATCTCGACGCCGGCGTTCTTCAGCAGTTCACGGGTGTCCTCCAATGCCGCACGCGCACAGCCGACGGCCATGCCAGCGACCAGCGGACGGGTGTTATCGAAGGTCGCCATGGCGCCAGCGAAGCCCTGCTTGGTGTCGATCTCGGCGTTACCGAGCAGGTTCTCTGCTGGAACTCGACAGTTATCGAGCACGATGACGGCGGTATCGGATGCGCGGATACCGAGCTTGTGCTCAAGCCGCTCAACACGGATGCCAGGCAGCGACTTGGGCACCACAAACGATTTGATCGCAGCACGGCCCAGGTTCTTGTCGAGCGTGGCCCAGACAACGACTGAGTCCGAACGTTCACCGGAGGTGACGAAGATCTTCTCGCCGTTCAAGATGTAGGCGTCGCCGTCCTTGACCGCGGTGGTCGTGATGGCAGCGGAGTCCGAACCGAAGCTCGGCTCTGTAATCGCCATGGACGCCCAGGTGCCCTTGAACCGATCGAGCTGCTCATCGGTAGCCACCGACGCGATGGCCGAGTTACCGAGGCCCTGACGCGGCATCGACAACAGCAGTCCAACATCGCCCCAGCACATTTCGATGACCGACAGGACCGACGACATATTCGTGCCGTTCTTGATCTTGTCCTTGCTTTCGAGCTCATCTTCAGAGCGACGAACGCCGGCAGCACCAGCGCCCTGCCCTTGTCCCGAGTCGCTCATGCCGTCGATCAAGGACGCCAAGAGATCGAGTTCCTTGGGGTACTCGTGCTCGGCGAGATCGTACTTGCGGGAGTTAGCACGCAAGAAGTTGTCTGCCACTTGATTGGCCTGGTTAATGAAGGCCCGCAGCTTCTTGGGGGTTTCCAAGTTGATCATACGAGGACCGCTCCTTCCATGACTGCAATCGCACGCAGGTCGCGGTACCAGCGTTCAACGGGATGTTCCTTAACGAAGCCGTGGCCGCCGAGCAACTGGACGCCGTCCGTGCCGATCTTCATGCCATATTCGGCCGTCAACTTGCGGGCCAAGGCGACCTCGCGCGAGCAGT
>JBEBVW010000022.1:0-22022 GCA_040392565.1 Aeromicrobium sp.
GCCAGCGCGGACAGAGCGGCGTCTTGTTCCTCAGTCAGTCGAAGTGTCATGGCCATTCCCCCATGGTATCTAGTTGGTATCAATTAACAAGACGCTACGCTCCACCTATGACAACCGCAGTGAACAGCTGGTGGCGCCGCCGATAGGTGGCCTGTTGTCCTTGTACGCCCAGACCGCCTTACGGCCAGTCTGGGCATTTGTGTCTAAGTCGGTCGTGAGGGCCCCAGGAAGAAAGTTCCGAACATGACTGACCTCGACGATCTGCTTGCTCAACCGGCATTCGCCTTGATCCGCGTCCGCGACGCCGACACAGTGACCATGATCGGTGGCCCGCGCACCGATATTGAGCAGTTGGCGGACATTCCGCTGACGTCAGGCACGCAGGCGCGCTGGGACAGTCTGGTGCTGGTGCCGTTCGCGCAGGCCCGTGAACGCGGATTCGAGGCACACCAAGACGGCACACCGCTGTCTGTCATCCAGGCGAATATCTCCGCCGAAGTCCCCCTGATCGATCTGCTGAACACGTTGCCCGATGTGCCAGTTGAGTTCATCGACCGCGGTGGATTCGAGACGTCAGATGAGGACTACGCCGACGTCGTGCGGCACATCATCAACGATGAAGTGGGCCAAGGCGAAGGCGCCAATCTGGTGATCGGGCGCCACTACCGCGCCCAGGTCGCCGACTGGGGACACGACCGTGCGCTGACGGTGTTCCGCCGACTTCTTGAGCGCGAGCGCGGTGCCTTTTGGACCTTCTGCATCTTCACCGGTGACCGCTACTTGATCGGCGCCAGCCCCGAGCGACATGTGTCGGTTGAGGCCGGCCAGGTGCGGATGAACCCCATCAGCGGAACGTTCCGAGTCCGCGGTTTGGAGACGCACGCCGACCGCAAGCGTGAACTCCTCAAGTTCCTGGCAGACGAGAAGGAGATCTTCGAGCTCTTCATGGTCGTCGATGAAGAACTCAAGATGATGTGCGATATCTGCCATGAGGGCGGAATGGTTTTGGGTCCGTATCTCAAGCCGATGACGCACCTGATTCACACGGAGTACCTGTTGGCGGGACGCACCGATCGCGATGTTCGTGAAGTGCTGCGCGATTCCATGTTCGCTGCCACTGTCACGGGCAGTCCGGTTGAGAACGCCTGCCGGCTGATCAAGCAGTACGAGCCGGAGGGACGCGGGTACTACGCGTCCGTGGCCGCTCTCATTGGCCGCGACGACGATGGTGATCCGCGCGCCGATGCGCCGATTCTGATTCGCACGGCCGACGTTGATCTCAAGGGCAATCTGAAGGTCACCGCTGGTGCAACGCTGGTGCGTGACTCCGATCCCGCTTCTGAAACCGCCGAGACGTGGGCCAAAGCGTCTGGCATTTTGTCGGCGTTTGGTCTGGTGGAAGCGGCGACAGTTCCCGCCGAAGGCTTCGATGCAGTCACTCGCGAGGATGAAGTGCTGATGGCGCTGGCCGCCCGCAATCAGCGGCTGAGCCAGTTCTGGTTGTCCGATCAGTCCGGGGCTGCTCCGGTGGCTTCGTTGACGGGCAAGCGGGTCGTCATCGTGGACGGTGAGGACGACTTCGTCAACATGCTGAGCCACGTTTTCGGTGTGCTTGGCATGACCACGGACATCGTCCGCCATGACGCGTACACAGACGGCGCGATCGACGGCTACGACCTGGTTGTCGTCGGCCCCGGCCCTGGCGATCCGCGAGATGACGCCGATCCCAAGATCGCGGTTCTCCGCGGCGTGGTGCAGGAACTGCTCGCCGATCAACGGCCCTTCCTGGCGGTGTGCCTGGGGCATCAGACGTTGAGTCACGAACTGGGCTTGGATCTGGCGTTCAAGGACATTGTGTTCCAGGGAACGCAGAGCAAACTGCCGGTGCTCGGCCGCGCGGAAACGGTGGGCTTCTACAACACCTTTGTCGCCCGGGTGCCCGCTGACGGACTCCCCGACGGCGTCTCGGTTGAAACCGATCCGGCGACCGGCGATATCCACCTGATCGCCGGTCCGCACTTTCGCAGCGTCCAATTCCACGCCGAATCGATCCTCACCCAGAACGGTTTCGCGATCCTCCGCGACCTCGTGACCGATCTCCTGGGTTGAGCCGATTGCAGTGAATTCCGTTTCCCCGGCTACCGTTGATAGGTGAGCGACCCCGATTCTGAGCAGCCCAACTTGACATTTAACGATCTTGGGCTTGGTCCGAAGGTGCTGAAAGCTCTTTCCGACGTCGGTTACGAGACGCCCTCTCCTATCCAGGCTGAGACGATTCCGCTGCTTCTCGCGGGCCACGATGTTGTCGGATTGGCGCAGACCGGAACCGGTAAAACGGCCGCCTTTGCGCTGCCGATCCTCGATCAGCTTGAGGTCAAAGCGAGCGCGCCGCAGGCGCTTGTGCTGGCACCGACGCGTGAACTCGCGCTGCAGGTCTGCGAAGCGTTCGAGCGGTACGCCGCACATTTGAAGGGCATCAACGTGCTGCCGGTCTACGGCGGTCAGGGTTACGGCGTGCAGCTCAGTGCACTTCGTCGCGGCGTACATGTGGTCGTGGGTACCCCGGGTCGCATCATTGACCACATTGAAAAGGGCACGCTCGATCTGTCGCAGCTCACTCACTTGGTGCTCGACGAAGCCGACGAAATGCTCAAGATGGGCTTCGCCGAGGACGTCGAAACAATTCTCGCGACGACTCCGGAGACCAAGCAGGTAGCGCTTTTCTCGGCCACCATGCCGGCTCAGATCCGTCGGTTGTCCAAGAAATACTTGACCGATCCGGTTGAGGTCACGGTCAAGGGCAAGACGAGTACCGCCGCCAATATCGCTCAGCGCTATTTGGTCGTGTCGTACCAGCAGAAGTTGGACGCCCTGACGCGCATTCTTGAAGTCGAGAACTTCGAGGCCATGATCATCTTCGTTCGCACCAAGAACGAAACCGAGACGCTAAGCGAACGGCTCCGAGCCCGCGGGTTCTCGGCTCAGGCCATCAATGGCGACATTGTTCAGGCCCAGCGGGAACGTACGGTCAACCAACTCAAGGCTGGCAAGCTCGACATCCTGGTGGCTACTGATGTCGCCGCACGCGGCCTGGACGTTGAGCGCATTAGCCACGTCGTGAACTTCGACATCCCCACCGACACCGAGTCTTATGTCCACCGCATCGGCCGTACGGGTCGTGCTGGGCGTCACGGCGATGCCATCTCGTTCATCACGCCGCGCGAGCGCTATCTGCTCAACCACATCGAGAAGGCAACGCGTCAGTCGTTGACTCAGATGTCATTGCCGACGGCCGATGAAATCAACACCACTCGCCTCGCCCGATTCGATGACCGCATCACTGCGGCTCTGGAATCGCCGCATGTCAGCTTCTTCCGCGATGTCGTGTCGCACTACATGAATGAGCATGACGTTCCTGAGGTTGATGTGGCTGCCGCATTGGCCATTGCGCTGCAGGGCGACACCCCGCTGCTGCTCGATGAGTCAGATGTCATCGAGGCGCCTGTTGAGCGCGAGCGTCGTCCACGCGGTGACCGCGATAAGCGTGGCGACCGCCCCGATCGCGCTCCGCGAGAAACCCGCAGCGATCTGGTCACCTACCGGATTTCGGTTGGCAAGCGCCACAAGATTAATCCGCGCATGATCGTCGGAGCGCTGGCCAATGAGGGCGGCTTGAAGCGTGCCGACTTCGGTTATATCGGCATCAACGTCGACCACTCGACGGTCGAACTGCCAGCCCACTTGCCCGACGGCTCTTGGGAAAAGCTCAAGGCCACGCGCATCAGCGGAAAACTTATTGAGTTGCGCCGCGATCACGCAGCCTCAGGCCGACCGCCCCGCCACGACGGACCCCCAAATCAACGCAAGCCCCGCCAGCACAAGCACTAATCCGTTAGTCAGGTCGTTCGCTGATTTCGAGGCTCGTTCCTCGCACCTCAATCACCGGGGCGATTCCTGGTGGTCGAGGTGTGAGGCCGGCCGCGGCCGAGCCTCGAGACCAGTGGTTGGGTTTGATGCTGTGGTGATTTCGAGGCTCGTTCCTCGCTTGTCCTGAGGGCCCCGGTGATTTCGAGGCTCGTTCCTCGCACCTCAATCACCGGGGCGTCTCGAAGGGCACCTCAATCACCGGGGTACCTCAATCACCGGGGCTCCTCAGTCGGGGACTATCCCTGGTTGTCGGCGTCGGAGCCGAGGGTGACCTCGATTTGCTGGGACTTGCCGCCGCGCTGCACGGTCAGGGTGATCTTCTCGCCGGGCTGGTAGGCGCGGATCGAGGCGACGAGGCCGTCATTCGTAGCGACGGCGTGGCCGTCGACTGCCGTGATGATGTCGTCCTTCTTCAGTCCCGCCTTGTCGCCGGCGCTGCCGGGCGTGACGCTCTCGATGCGCGCGCCGATTCCGGTGATCTTGTCCGCACTGACTGCGCCCTGAACTGTGACGCCGATCTGGGCGTGCTCTACCTTCTTGCCGTCCAGCAGTTGCTGAGCGACGTTCTTGGCCAGATCGACAGGGATTGCGAAGCCCAGGCCGATCGAGCCGGCTTCACCCGTCGTCGTGGTTCCAGCGCGGATGGCTGAGTTGATGCCGATGACTTGGCCGTTGAGGTTGACCAGCGGACCACCAGAGTTGCCGGGGTTGATCGCCGCATCTGTCTGCACGGCCGGGAAGATGGTCGCCTTGCCTGAACCGCTTCCGTCCGAAGAGGTGACGGGCCGGTTCAGCGCCGAAACGATGCCTTCGGTGACGGTGCTCTCCAAGCCGTAAGGCGAACCGATCGCGACTACTTCCTGGCCTACGCGCAGATCGGCGGACGAGCCCAATTCGGCCGGCTTCAGACCCTTCTTGCCAGTCACGCGGATCACCGCGAGGTCAGTCACCGGGTCAGTTCCGACGATCGTGGCCGAGGAGTTGGTGCCATCGCTAAAGGCGACCGTGATGCTGCCGTTTCCTTGGGCGACGTCGACCACGTGGTTGTTGGTGAGGATGTCGCCGTCGGTGCTCAGAATGATGCCGGTGCCCGATCCGCCTTCTTCGCCACCGCGCACGTTGATCTGGACGACCGACGGCAGGACCTGCTGGGCGACCTTCTCGACTGCGCCCGCTGGGATCTTGGAGTTCGCATTCGACGTCGAGTTCAAGGTGCCGGTCGAGCCGGACCCCTCGTCGTTCTGATCGTGGTAGAGCCAAGCGCCGCCATAGCCAGCGCCGCCACCAAGAGCCAGAACGGCGACACCAGCGACAAGCTTGCTGGCAATTCGACGCTTGGGCTTGGGTGCCACTGCGACCGGCGCCACGAACGGCGGGACTTCCTGCGTCGCGGTTTCGGGGTGGTCAAACGTCACCGTGGGCTCGGCGTCGGCGGCAATGGATTCGGCCGTGGGGTACCGGTGCGCGTACTCCTGCGTTCCGGGGTACACCTGATCACCGGCCGGCGGTGCGTAACTCGACGAGGTCAGCGGACCCAGATCGGAGGTCGGCTGAGCGACCGTGGGCTCAGTATCCGCGGCGTACATCGGCGGCGGGGGTGGAGCATCGGTGACCGGCGGAGTCGTCGGCGGCGCGAACGTCTGCTGTTCAGTCGTCGGCTCGCTCGGGGTGTCTGACGTGGGGTCATGCTGGTCGGTCATAGATCCAGATTCTTCCGTATGGCTGTGTGGCTCCTGAGAGCACGTTGTCATCCTGCTAAATCGTTGGAGCGCCGGGGATGTGAATTTCGAAGGTCGATCCGGCTCCCACCGTCGATCTCACCTTGGCCGAACCGCCGTGACGTTCAGCCGCGCGTTTGACGATCGCCAGGCCCAATCCTGATCCGGGCATGGTGCGCGACTCGGTGGCGCGGTAGAAGCGATCGAAGATGTGAGGGAGGTGTTCTGCGGCGATTCCGGGTCCCTCGTCGGTGACCTTCAGGACACCGTTGGCCAAGCTCAGGGTCACGACGCCATTAGCGGGGCTCCACTTCGCGGCGTTGTCGAGCAAATTGGTGACGGCGCGTTCCAGCAACTGCGATTCGCCCACCACCAGCCACGACTCCAGATCGCTGTGGAATTCGACGTTGAGCGCACGGCGCCGGACGCGATCGAGGGCCGCCTGGGCAATGTCGGCCAAGTCGAGCGGTTCGGGTGCACGCCGTACTGGCTCATCGCGAGCCAACTCAACGAGGTCCCCCACCAGCGTGGTGAGTTCTTGCACCTGCGCGCGAACGTCATCCATGATCTCGGCGCGCTGCTCGTCGGTCAGTGAACGTCGCCCGTTCTGAGTTGCCTGGTCCATCAGGTCGATATTGGTCCGCAGGCTGGTCAGGGGCGTCCGCAGTTCATGTCCGGCGTCGGCGACGAGTTGTCGCTGCTGGGCTTGGGAAACATCGAGCGCGGTCAACATTGCGTTGAACGACGTCGTGAGTCGAGCCAGTTCGTCCGATCCCTTGACTTCGATGGGGGTCAGTTCATTCGTGCGAGCGACCCGCTCGGTGGCAGCGGTCAACCGGCGGACCGGTCGCAGCCCGTTGGTGGCCACCGCCCAGCCGGACAGGCCGGCCAAGGCGACTCCGAAAGCCGTCGTCAGCAACAACAGCACTTGGAGTCGATCAAGGGCCTTGCCGATACCTTCCATCGACTGAGCCATCACCAGCGCCTCGCCGGGCGCCGATCGGACCGCCACGATCCGATAGAGCGTGTCGTCGAGGTAGGCGCTGCGGATCGATCGCGTCGTGACACCGAGCGAAACTTCGCGCTCGGGAAGGCCAATGAATTCAATCGGAAAGGCAGTTTCGGCTGTCGAGCCGGTCAGCAACTGTAGTGACTTTCCCGATCGCAGCACGCTGACCTTGATATCGCTCAGCGCGAGTGCATCCGGTCCGGCGCCGCCCTCGAACAACGTGCCGAGGTCGGCATCGACGCCGGCTTGGGCTCGCCGAATCATCGAGTCGTCGAGTGAACTCTCGAACTCGCTGCGCACGGTGAGGTAGATCGTGGCGCTGATCAGCGTCAAGGTCGCGCCTACGGCGACGGTCGTCAGAACGGCGACCCGGATAGCCAGTGACATCCGGACCGTCAGGAACCTCAGAGGCCGAAGAGCGGTGTGGATGAGCCGGTCAGCAGCGCTGCCGGGTTTCTTGCTCACGGAGGAGTCTCGCGCAGCACGTAGCCGACGCCTCGAACCGTATGGATGAGCCGCGATTCGCCTTCGGCTTCAAGTTTGCGACGTACGTAACCGACGTAGACCTCAAGGGAGTTGGCCGTGGTGGGAAAGTCGAATCCCCACACCTCTTCGAGGATGAACTGGCGTTCGAGCACTCGCTTGGGGCGCTCCAAGAACAGTTCCAGCAGGGCGTACTCGGTGCGGGTCAACGACACTGGTCGCGCCCCGCGGGTGACGTCTCGGGTCACCGGATCGAGCGTCAGGTCGGCGAAGACGAGTGGTGCTTCATCGTCGAGTGCCGCAGCCTGGGACGCCGAGCGACGAAGCAACGAGCGCAAGCGGGCCAGCAGTTCATCAAGGGCGAACGGCTTGATCAGATAGTCGTCGGCGCCCGCATCGAGGCCGTCAACGCGGTCGGCCACGGCATCGCGAGCGGTCAGCACCAGGATCGGTACGTCGTTGCCGGCGGCCCGCAGCGCACGTGTGGCTTCGAGGCCGTCAAGCCGCGGCATCATCACGTCCATCACGATGGCGTCGGGTCCGACGCTGCCTACGCTGGCGAGCGCCTCGGCGCCGTCGGTCGCAAGAAAAACTTCGTAGCCGTTGAACTCCAATGAGCGACGCAGCGAGTCGCGAACGGCGCGATCGTCGTCGACCACCAAAATGCGCATGGTTCTAGTGTGCCCGTATCTGCCTGAATACAGGCTGAGCGGAGGCCAAAGGTTGGCGTTAGCTTGCGCCCGACAACAGATTGCGGGCTGCAGCGGCCGCGCGCGGTCCGTACCCGCCGCCGAACAAGACGGCATGCACCAGTAGTGGGTGCAACTGGTGCAGTGAAACGCGCTCGCGCCAGCCTTCGGCTAGTGGCCACGCTTCGTTGTAGGCATCAAGCACGCGCTGAAGGTGCGGAATGCCGAACAGTGAGAGCATCGCGAGGTCAGTTTCCCGGTGTCCTCCGTGCGCTGCTGGATCGATCAGCCACACACCGTTATCGCTACCCCACACCACATTGCCGCCCCAGAGGTCGCCGTGGATACGGGCGGGACCCTCCTCCTCTTCGGGGCCGGCCAGATCGTGGATGCGCCGAACTACCTGCTCGATGGCGTCGGCGTCCTCGGAGGTCAGGGCCGCGCGGTCGACTGCTGCTCGCACGTAGGGCATGACTCGGCGGGATGCGTAGAACTCCGGCCAGGTATCCATTGGGCGGTTGGGCAACGGGGCCAAGCCGATGTACCCGTCGGCGCTGGAGCCATAGCTGTCAGCGCCAGCGCGGTGGGTGACTGCCAGGTCCTGGCCGAAGCGGTCGGCGGCTTCCACGCTGGGGCGGACGGGTTCGACCCACGACAAAATCAGGCAGTCGTCGTCGACGGCCAGCACCTCGGGTACCGCGGCACCGCCAGCTGAGCCGAGCCACCGCAAACCGTCAGCTTCGCGTTGGAAGAAGTCCTTGGGGGCCTGCGACCGGGTTTTGATGATGGCGCTGCGCCCGTCGGTGGTGCGTAGCCGGGTGGACGTGCAGATGTCGCCACCGGCGACCGGAGTCGTCGACACGACGCCGACACCAAGCAGCGCCTCTGCGCGTGCTGCGGTGCCTGCCATTCGTGCCATGGCCAAGAGATTACCGAGTCCGAGTCTCCCGGAGGTGGTCGAGCAGGCCAGCGCAGGTGCGCTCGATCATCGTGAGGACTGTTGCGAAGCCATCCGGGCCGCCGTACCAAGGGTCAGGGACCTCATCGTCGGTAGGCGTTGAGTCGGGGTCGAACTCGCGAAACATCCGCACCCGCGACTCCTCAGCGACGGTGGGAGCCAGCTGTGTCATGTCGGCGCGATTGGCGTGATCCATCGCCAACAGGAGGTCATATTCGGCGAACCAATCGCGGGTGAAAGTTCGAGCGCGATGGCGAGACGGGTCGTATCCCGCCTGACGGAGTACCGCGGCCGACCGTGGATCCATCGGTTCGCCCTCATGCCAGCCGCCAGTTCCAGCAGACACCACCCGGAACTGATCGGCCAAGCCTGCCTGAGCGAGTTGATGCTCAAGAACGACATGAGCGGTCGGTGAGCGACAGATATTGCCCAGGCAGACCAGCGCGATGGATGCGGGTGGGTTCACTTGCCGTCAGGCACCAGGCTGCCGACGATCGACTGCCCGATGGAGATGACGATCGAGGCGAGCACGGCCCACCAGAAACCGTCGACAAACAAATGCATATCGAGTTTGTCGGTGATCCATTCGGTGAACAGCAGCAGTAGCGCGTTGATGACCAACAACGCCAAGCCCAGCGTCACCACGATGAAGGGCAGCGACAGTGCCTTGATGACAGGTGCGACGAAACTATTGATGACGGTGAAGACCAAACCGACCAACAGCACCGTAATGATGCGCTTGCCGTCCTCGGCGTTCGCGTCGCCTACGTTCATGTGATCGCCCAACAGCCACGCGGCGAAGGCGAGTGCGACAGTGCTGACCAACCAGGTGGAGAGGAACCTCTGCATACACCGATGGTGGCACACCGGTCGGCGCTAGACCTGCGGCAGCGGCTCGGGGTGTTCGGTGCGTCGAGCAGTCTGGGCCAGCACGATGCCGCCGAGGAGGACAGCGATACCGACGATCTGGACGACTGTCAGAGATTCCCTGAACCACGCCCAACCCACAACGGACGCTACGACCGGTTCAAGCATCGCGACGACGCTGACGACCGTCGCCGGCAAATGCCGCATCGCCAGCAGGAGCAGGAAGAACGGGGTCACGGTGCCCAGCACGACGACTGACGTCATGGCGATCCAGGCGGGGATTGAATGGTCGGACAATCGTCCCAGCAGCGATGCGTCGACGCCGAGCGAGTCGGCGTGCCAACTGGGGGCGGCGATGTTCATGATCACGGCGGCAACCACGAAGGCCCACAAGATGTAGCGCAGCGGTTCGGCTGAGACGCCGTCGTCCTCGCCGAGGATGAAGTAGGCCGCAAAGCAGGCAGCTGCGATCATTGCCGCCGCGACACCCACGCTGTCGAAGACCATGCCGTCCCACACTCTGGCGACGATGGCCAGCCCGACGAGCGCCATCGCGAGCGCGGGCCACATCCGCGAATGCACCGGTTCGCGGCGGGCGAAACGCACCCACAGGACGACCATCAGCGGTCCGGTGTACTCAATCAGGAGGGCAATCCCGAGCGGCAGCCGGTTGATCGAGACGTTGTACAACCCCTGGAGTCCAGCGATGCCGACGGCTCCGAGCCCCAGCACCAGGGGCCAGCGAGTCAACGGCGGTGGGCGCAGCGCCGATCGGTTGGTGATCAGCGCTATGACAGCCAACACCGCGAGCGCGCCAGTGATTCGCACTGTGGTGAAAACGGCTTCGTCGGTTCCGGACCGCAGCGGGATTCGTGAGATGCCGCCGTTGAGTCCGAACAAGACTGCAGCGGTCAGCACAAGGCCGTAACCCAGCGCGCGTTGTCGGGCAGTCACTACAGCATCGTTCCAGACCGACATTTCGGGTTAGGTTCGGATCTATGAACGCACCACAACCGCGTGAGGCGCTCGCGGCGATACCGGCCTACCGGCCCGGGAAGCCGGCGGCGAGCGATGCCCTGAAACTGTCCAGCAATGAAAATCCGTTCGGCCCGCTTCCAGGGGTTATGGAACGGGCGACCCGCGAACTTGACCGGATGAATCGATATCCCGATGCCGGCACAGTTGCGCTGCGGGAGGCGATCGCCAGTCGGCACAACATCGATGCCGCGCAGCTTGCGCCGGGAACGGGGTCGGTCGCGGTGCTCTTCGCGCTGCTGAACGCCTACTTGTCTCGCGGCGATGAAGTGGTTTTCGCTTGGCGGTCATTCGAGGCCTATCCCATCGCCGTTGACCTGACTGGGGCGACGGCGGTGCGAGTCCCGCTTTTGGCGGATGGCCGCCACGACATCGACGCAATGGCTGCGGCGGTCACCGAGCGGACCCGAGTTGTTCTGGTCTGCACACCGAACAACCCGACAGGTCCGATCGTCACGAAGGATGAGCTGGACTCGCTGTTAGCTCGCATCCCCGATGACGTTCTAGTGGTCGTCGATGAGGCGTATGTCGAATTCGTCCGTGATCGAGAGGCCTGCTCAGGGCTGGACGCATTGGCCATGAGGGACAACGTGGTGGTGCTGAGGACGTTCTCGAAGGCCTATGGGCTCGCGGGCCTGCGGGTCGGTTATGCCATGGCCCACCCGGATGTCGCATCGGCCATCGGCAAAGCCACGCCACCGTTTTCGGTGAGTGATCTGGGCGCCGCCGCGGCTGTCGCGTCACTGCAGGCATGGGATGAGTTGGCCGACCGGGTGGATCGTGTGGTCGCCAGCCGTGTGTTGATGAGGTCGGCGCTCATCGATCAAGGTTGGGCCGTCCCGGAGGCCCAAGGGAACTTCGTTTGGCTGGCTCTCGGACCCGCCGCACTGGACTTCGCAGCAACGTGCGACCCAGTTTCGGTCCGGCCATTTGACGGCGATGGTGTGCGCATTTCCATCGGAGTTGAGAGCGCCAATGAGCAATTTGTCGAGGTAGCAGGACGGTGGCAAAAACGTCACCAAAAATGAGTTAGGCTGGACCTGGATGTGATGCCCGTCACGTCCGCAGCGTCACCTCGTCGCACCTGGCGAGAAGCGCAGCAATCCGAGACCAGTCGCTGGCGATCCCAGTGGCTGGCTGAAGACAGAGGGTCTGATGTACCTACCCATTACGAGGTCGGCAACTTCCGCCGAACCGGTTGTCCAGCTCTTGACGCCCCACGGTGAGCGCGTCGAGCATTCAGAATTTGCCTACGAAGGTGATCTCGCTGAGATCGCGGCGATGTACCGCGACATGGTGCTGGCCCGCCGAATCGACACCGAAGCGTTTGCGCTGCAGCGTCACGGTGAACTCGGTCTATGGCCGCCGCTGTTGGGCCAAGAAGCTGCACAGATTGGTTCGGCGCGGGCACTGCGTTCGCAGGACTTCGCCTTCCCCTCCTACCGCGAGCACGGCGTGGCCTATTGCCGTGGCGTTCCGCCCATTGGTTTGGTCGGAATCTTCCGAGGCACTGAACTAGGCGGCGGCTGGGACCCGGAGGAGTACCGGGTGGCGCTGCCGCAGATCATCATCGGGGCGCAGACGCTGCACGCCACCGGTTATGCCATGGGTCTGACGTTTGATCATGCGGTCGGCACGGGCGACGCCGATCGCGACGCTGCCGTCATCACGTACTTCGGTGATGGCGCCACTAGCCAGGGCGACGTCAGCGAGGCCCTCGATTGGGCGGCAGTTCACCAGGCGCCCGTCGTCTTCTTTTGCCAGAACAATCAGTACGCGATTTCAGTCCCGCTGGAACGGCAGACGGCAGTTCCCATTGCGCAACGCGGCATCGGCTTCGGCGTGCCGGGGATTCGGGTTGACGGCAATGACGTCCTCGCGGTTCACGCCGTCACCAAGGCGGCCCTGCAGCGCGCCCGCGATGGCGAAGGCCCGACGTTGATCGAAGCGGTCACCTATCGCATGGGCGCCCACACCACGTCTGATGACCCCACTCGATACCGCGACGCCAGCGAGGTCGAGGAGTGGCGAGCCAAGGACCCGATTGACCGCGTGCGGATCTATCTGGAACGCAATGGGCAGCCGCTGGGCTTCTTCACCGATCTAGAAGCGGAGGCCGAACAGCTTGGTTCCGATCTGCGCGCCGACTGTGCTGCCCTGCCCGATCCCGACCTCGCGGAACTTTTTGAGCACGTTCTGGTCGAGACGCCTGAGGAACTCAAGCAACAGCAGGCGGGCTACATCGCCTGGCGCGACACGTTCGAGGGGAGCCCGGCATGAGTGAGAAGTGGTCAATTGGCCGCGCAATCAATGAAGGTCTTCGCGCGGCTATGGAGAACGACGACAAAGTTTTGGTCATGGGCGAGGACGTCGGACGTCTAGGCGGTGTCTTCCGGGTAACCGACGGACTGCAGAAGGACTTCGGCGAATCGCGTGTCATCGACACCCAGCTGGCTGAGTCCGCCATCGTCGGCACTGCCGTCGGTATGGCTATGCGCGGCTACCGTCCGGTGGTCGAGATTCAGTTCGACGGGTTCGTCTATCCCGCCTACGACCAGATCGTCAGCCAAGTGGCGCGCCTGCACTTCCGCAGTCGCGGTGCGGTGCGCATGCCGATGGTCATTCGTATTCCGTTCGGCGGCGGCATCGGCGCTGTAGAGCATCACTCCGAAAGCCCCGAAGCACAGTTCGTCATGACCCCAGGGCTGCGGGTCGTTGCGTGTTCGAACGCCAACGATGCCTACTGGATGGTGCAAGAGGCCATCGCTTCGGACGATCCGGTGGTGCTGATGGAACCTAAACGTCGTTACTGGGAATCGGGCGAGGTCGATCGTGATGTTCGTCCCGACACCACCTGGAGTTCATCGATCGTCCGGCCCGGCCGTGATGCCACCGTCATCGCCTACGGCCCGATGGTCGCGACGTGCCGGCAGGCTGCTGAAGCCGCGGTGGCTGATGGCCTTGAATTGGAGGTCATCGATCTCCGGACGTTGTCGCCACTGGATCTTGCCCCAGTAGTTGAATCGGTGCGTCGCACCGGGCACGCAGTCGTTGTGCATGAGGCGCAGCGCACGCTGGGCTTGGGTGCCGAACTTGCCGCCCGCATCACCGACGAGTGCTTCTACTCGCTGGAAGCTCCCGTGCAGCGAGTGACCGGATATGACATGCCGTATCCGCCTAGCAAAGTCGAAGACATCTTCCTGCCCGATCTCGATCGCATCCTTGATGCGGTCGATCACGCACGTTCGTATGGTGCGCGAGAGAACGGGAGCATCTGATGCCACAGTTCACGCTGCCCGACGTCGGCGAGGGTCTGACCGAAGCCGAAATCATCAGTTGGAAGGTGCAACCGGGCCAAGTCATTGCTGTCAACGACGTCTTAGTCGACATCGAAACGGCTAAGTCGATTGTGGAGTTGCCGAGCCCGTTCGCTGGAGAGGTCACCGAACTACTTGTTGCCGAAGGCGACACTGTCGCGGTCGGCACCCCCATCATTCAGATCGGCGCCGCTGAGGTTGCTGCCACAGAACCGGATACCGCTGAACCGGAAGCGGCAGAACGGCAGTCCGTTCTCGTCGGATATGGGCCGCGCACTGACGTGCCAACGCGTCGTCGTCGCCGGCCATCGATTCCGGAGACTTCACCGCAGCGGGTCGCTTCGGTAGACGTCGAGAAGATTCCACAGGCGCCGACGCTGTCTCGACCGCTGGCGCGGCCACCGGTACGCAAACTGGCCAAGGACCTCGGTGTCGATCTCGCTACGGTTCCGTGCGCAGGCGACTTCGTCACTCGGGCAGAGGTCGAGGCCTTCGCCCATGCACCAGTGCCGGCACACGGGTCGGTGTCGAGCGAAGAGGTGCGGATTCCGATCAAGGGCGTGCGCAAGATGACGGCCCAGGCCATGGTCACGTCTGCGTTCACCGCACCGCATGTCACCGAATGGGTCACTGTCGACGTGTCGCGCACGATGGATCTGGTCGAGCGACTGAAGGCCGATCGGCGCTTCACCGACGTCAAGGTGTCGCCCACGCTCATTGCGGCCAAGGCGGTGTGCCTGGCGATGCGGGCCACTCCGGAGGTCAACTCGTCGTGGGATGAAGCCGCCCAAGAGATCGTGCTGAAACGGGCAGTCAACCTGGGCATCGCTGCTGCCACTGAGCGCGGACTTGTTGTCCCCAACGTCCCGGGCGCGGACCAGATGTCGCTGGTCGAACTTGCGCACGCCATCGGTGACCTGACGGCGACCGCCCGCGCTGGACGCACCCAACCAGCGCAAATGGCCGGCGGGTCGTTCACGATTACCAACGTTGGTGTGTTCGGCGTCGATGCCGGAACGCCGATCCTGAACCCGGGTGAAGCAGGCATTTTGGCGATTGGTCAGATCGCACGTCGCCCGTGGGTGGCCGATGACGACACCATCGTGCCGCGCTGGGTCACCACCCTCGCGTTGAGCTTTGATCACCGATTGGTTGACGGCGAGCAGGGGTCGCGATTCTTGGCCGACGTCGCAGCGATCCTGCACGATCCCGCCACCGCGTTGACGTTCTAGCGCACCTAGACTGAGCCGGTGAGTCAAAGCGTCATGGTCCCGTCTGGGGCATGGCGCATCTGGGCCATCGGAACCGCCGTCTACCTGTTGGCGGTCTTCCATCGTTCCTCGCTCGCAGTTGCCGGACTGGCTGCTACCGATCGCTTTGGCATCTCGGCGTCGCAGTTGGCGACGTTCGTCATGTTGCAGTTGTTCGTCTACGCGGGCATGCAGATTCCCGTGGGACTGTTGGTCGACCGCTTCGGTCCTCGCGGTGTGCTGCTGGCCGGCACCGTGATTATCTCGCTGGGCCAGGTCGCGTTCGCGCTCGCCGATTCGTTCCCGGCGGCACTCGGCGCACGGGTGTTGGTGGGCACCGGCGACGCCATGACATTCATTTGTGTTCTGCGTTTGGTGACCTCGTGGTTCCCCGACCGCCGCATCCCACTGGTCACCCAACTGACCGGACCGGTGGGTCAGTTGGGTGCGTTGGCGGCGGCCTCGCCTATGACGTGGGCGCTGCGTGAACACGGCTGGACACCGACCTACCTCAGCGCCGCCGGCCTCGGTCTCGCGTTCGCGCTGATGGTGGCGTTCTTCATCCACGACGGGCCCAATGACCGCCGCCTGCGAGGCGACCGACTGTCGTTCTCGTCCATCACCCACAAACTGGCGTCAGCATGGGCCGAGGCTGGAACACGGCTTGGCTTCTGGATTCACTTCACGACGCAGTTCAGTGCGACGACGCTCGGCTTGCTGTGGGGCTACCCGTTCTTCGTGCAAGGCGAGGGCACATCGGAGAATGCGGCTGGTGCACTGCTGAGCGTCATGGTGATTGCCGTTGTTATCGCCGGCCCTGTGCTCGGCTGGATCACCGGCCACAGTCCGTGGCACCGCTCGACGATGGCCATCAGCATTGTGACCGCGATCGTCGTGATGTGGACTCTGGTTTTGGCGTGGCCGGGAGACGCTCCACTGCCGCTGCTGGTTGTGCTGGTCATCGTGGTGGGCGTTGGTGGCCCGGCGTCGATGATTGGCTTCGACCTGGCCCGCACATCCAATCCCGAGGACCGCGTGGCCAGCGCCACTGCCATTGTGAATCAGGCTGGGTTCGCGGCCAGTTTGGTCTTGGTGATCGCGATCGGCCTGATCTTGGACTGGCGAACGCCCGGCAGCAGCACCGACTACACCCACGAAGCGTTCGTTTGGGCGATGTCGTTCCAGTACGTGTTGTGGGCCATCGGACTAACCCAACTCGTGCGGTACCGCCGCCGGGCGCGCGCAGAACTGTTGGCCAAGGACCCCGACGTCCGCGCCAAAATGATTGGCTGGGGCTGAGAGGTCCGCCCCTACTGGCGGAACCTCTTGAGGTCCCTCGGCGCAGTTAGGCAGCTTGGGGGTCGAGGACCATCATCAGATTGGTCTTGCCGGCGTGCTCGAGTTCGCCGACTTGTTCAAACCCGCGACCGGTGTGGAACGCCAGCGAGACGTCGTTGAAGTCGTAGATCTCCAGCGCGACGGGGAGGTCACCTTCGACTTCGTCGTAGAGGCGGGAAGCGACGCCTTGTCGGCGGTGGCTTTCAGCGACCACGATGCGGTCGAGATACACGTAGTCGTCTAGATGCTCTTCAAACCAGCGGTAGCGGCTCGAGTCGTAGGTGGCGCCGGTCGGAAGAGTGATGACGAAGCCAGCAATGTCGCCGTCGTCATCGAGGACGATCGCTTGGTCAGCTTGCTTCACCAGCAGTGAAAGCGCTTCGGTGTCGAGGCTGCCGACGCCTTCAAGGGCGTTCTGGTTGATTTCGACGATGTCGTCAAGATCAGCACTCTCGATATCGCGCACGGTCATCCGGTCAGTTGCGGATTCGGTCAGGTTCAAAGTGAGGCTCATTGCCCTCGACGTTACGTCAGGCTGTCTCTGATCGCCGTGAGCCCCGTCACACGCCGGACGAGAGCCGGACTACACGACAAACGTCACACCGCTGGCGGTCTCGGTCGCAGCCCAGAGCTGATCGGCGAGGCTTTCGTCGCGGGCGTACTTGGTCATGCCGACCAGTTTCGGACGCCCACGCACCTGCCCGGGTCCTGCTGGTCCGACGTACTCTCCACCGGTCAATGACGGATCGGTGGCCGCCATGAGCGATGGCCAGGCTCCGTGAGCGGCGGGTTGACCGAGCACTCGCGAGATCTGATGCAGCGCCATGCCAGGCACCCGGCTGCGTCCCATATTGAGACCGGCGCCCTGCAGATTGGTTGAGGCGTAACCGGGATGTGCGGCCACGCTCACGACGTTGACCCCGGCGGCCTTGACGCGTCGGTCCAGCTCCATCGCGAAGATCAGATTGGCCAACTTTGATGCGCCGTATGCACTCCAGCGGCGGTAGGGGCGGCGCGAGCCTTCGGGCGTCAGCACATCCAGGTCGATGCCCTTGGCCGCGGTGTGTGCCAGCGAACTGACGGTGACGACACGAGCCTCGGACGCTTTCAGGGTTGGCCACAGCCCGGCCGTCCACGCGAAGTGGCCGATGTGGTTCGTCCCCATCTGCAGTTCGAAGCCGTCAGCGGTGGCCCGCTTGGGCGGTGTCATGATGCCGGCGTTGTTGACCAGAATGTCAATGCGGTCATGGCGCGCAGCGACCTCGCTGGCTGCTCGTTTGGCCGAGTCAAGATCGGCGAGATCGAGTAGTTGGAGTTCCACGTCGGCGTCGGGGACGACTGACTTCAACCTGTCGACATACTCCTCGCCCTTGACCGAGTCTCGTGCCGTCACGGTTAGCGATGCGTGATGGCGCGCGAGTTCGACCGCAGTGGCCAGGCCGAGGCCGCCGGTCACCCCGGTGATCACGGCGCGTTTGCCGGTCAGGTCAGATATGTCCGAAGTGCGCCAGGTCATGGCGATGAATGTAGCGCCTAGGGCGTAATTCCCATCGCGGACAGCACCTTCTGCCCCAGTTCCTGATCGCCGATGATCGTGACGTCAACATCGGCTGGCCCACGACGTCCGCCGGCCAGAATCGCGAACGTCTCGGTCGACATTTGCAGTTCCGTGACGTCGCCGTCGATGTCACCGTCCACGGTCGACGCACGCCCGTCATCGCCGATGCGCGCCGTCAGATCGACCGGGACTGGCCCCGTGACGTTCCAACGCACTGTCGTTCCGGCAGGAGGGCGCACCTGCTTGCCGAGCACGAACGGCATCGCGAATGAGAACGCCGTCGTGACGACCTGAGCGGCAGTCCCGTCAAATCCGCCGGGGACGCCGACGGCGCGTCGAATGTCTTGTTCGTGACACCACATGTCGATACAGCGGTTGCGCAAAAGCGTGTCCCACGTCCAGCCGATATCACCGGGAGTCTTCTCCGCTACAGCTGCTGGGTCGAGCTCTGCGGCATTCGCTACTTGGTCCACGCGGAGGGCAAATGCACGGCGGAGTTCTTCGGTGATTTCCTGCGTAGCTCGACCGCGGCGCTCGGCGACACCCGATTCGGTGTAGTCAGAAATCACCTCGCCGCGAGCATCGCTGGCGACGTCGGGGATGAGGCCGGAAAGTACCGCTTCGAGATGGCCCAGATGGGCGACCACATCCTGCACCGTCCAGCCAGGCAGATCGGTCGGCGTCGCCCACTGTGCGGGCGTCAGCCCATCGGCGAGGGCGAGCACGGCATCGCCGGACTCTTTCCAACCTTGGACGTAGATCGGCAACATCGTCATGCGGGTGCCTGCCCTTCCTTCTTCATCTTGCGACGGGTCCAGAACGTTGCGGCGGTAACGCCGATGCCGGCCAGCAGGCCGATGATCGCGACCGACTGGGCGATCTCAGCGCGGGAAGTAAATCCGTCCACGACGGCGTAGGAGTACGACGCGTTATCGACCCGGCGGTCTCGCGGAGTGCACTTCACCGTCACTCCGTCGCGGCCCTCGGCCAGCACTGCGACAAGGAGCCACTCAGTGCCATCAACCTCGGTGGTGACTTGGATTTTTGCTGGTGGGATCGGTGTCGTCTGGTCCTTTTTCGGGCCGTCAGCAAAACAGTTGATGGTGCGATCGGGTTGCGGGATATCGGTATAAACGGCGAGGGTCAGCCCAGCCGCATCTGCCTTCTTCTCCGTCACCGGAGTGACGTTTGCTTCACGGATTGGGTCCCAGGCGCCAGCGGCAATGACCGTTGCGGCAACCCAGCCGACCAGAACGAGCAGGACGGCAGCGAGGTAGCCCAGGGGGCTGCGCAGCATCTTCACGCAGTCACTTTGGCACAGCAGGCCGCGCTACCGAGTACGGGCGCGCCTGCTTGACCCGCTCGACGACACAGTGTGCACTGGTTGAACTCTTGATCACTCAAGATCCAATCTCAGAAATGGAGGGACGACATGGACGAAGTGTTCTTGATCGCCCGCTTGCTGTTTGTGTACCTGGTCATCGGATCGGGTGTCGGTCACCTGATGCAGACCGCGAATATGGCGGCCTACGCCGAAATGCGCGGAATCCCCAACGCGAAGTTGATGGTGCAGATCAGCGGTGTCGCGCTGATCGCCGGTGGCGTTTCAGTGGCGCTAGGCATCTGGGGTGACATTGGCGCCCTCGGACTAGCGATCCTGATGGTCTGCCTCGCTGTCGGCATGCACGCCTTCTGGAAAGAAACTGACCAGATGGCCAAGATGACCGAGATGGTCAGCTTCAACAAGGATCTGGCGCTCGCCGGTGGCGCACTTGCCATCTTCGTCTTGCTGGCCCTGCCTGGTGACACGCCGTACACGATCACCGATGCTCTGATCAATTGGTATTAAGCCACTCGTTGACCGACAACTGAGGCCCCCACCCGAACCGGGTGGGGGCCTCAGTTGTGTCTAGATGCGCTGGCTCAGAAAGCAGCTTCGTCCAGATCCATGATCGATGCGTCGATGTTCTCGGCAATCGCGCGCTCGCCTGCCAACTTCGGCAGGACGTTGCGGGCGAAGAAGGACGCCGCGGCGATCTTGCCTTCGTAGAACGCCTTGTCCGAACCGGTCGCGCCAGCGTCGAGCTTGGCCAAGGCCACATCGGCGCCGCGCAGCAGCAGCCATGCGACGACGATGTCGCCGAGCACGTACACCAGGCGCGTCGTGTTCAGGCCGACCTTGTAGATGTTCTTCAGATCGCCCTTCTCATCGGCCGGGTTGGCCGACATCAGATCCTGGAACGTCGCGCCGAGGATCGCCTGAGCATCTTCGAGGCCCTTGGCGAGCAGTTCGCGCTCGATCTTGAGGCGACCATTGCCAGCATCGCTGCCAATGAATTGCTCAATCTCGGTCGACAAGAAGCCCAGTGCGGCGCCCTTGTTCTTGACGATCTTGCGGAAGAACAGGTCCTGGCCCTGGATCGCTGTGGTGCCCTCGTAAAGGGTGTCGATCTTGGCGTCGCGGACGTACTGCTCGATCGGGTAGTCCTGCAGGAAGCCCGAACCACCCAGCGTCTGCAGCGACTCGGTGCCGAGCAACACCCAGGCGCGCTCGGAGCCGTAGCCCTTGACCAAGGGCAGCAGCAGGTCGTTGATGGCCTCGGCCATCGACGCATCCTCGCCAGCGTGCTCCTTGAGCTGGATCTCGTCCTGCCAGGTCGCGGTGTAGATCGCGAGCGAGCGCAGGCCCTCAGCGAACGACTTCTGCGTCAGCAGCGAACGACGAACGTCGGGGTGGTGCGTGATTGTGACGCGGGGTGCTGCCTTGTCCGACGCCTGCGTCAGATCGGCACCCTGGACGCGTTCCTTGGCGAACTCCAGCGCGTTCAGGTAGCCGGTCGACAGCGTGGCGATCGCTTTGGCGCCGACGAACATGCGAGCGTTCTCGATAACTCGGAACATCTGGTTGATGCCGTCGTGAACTTCGCCGAGCAGCCAGCCGCGAGCGGGCTCGCCGCCACCGGTGCCGGGATCGCCGAAGGTGACCTCACACGTGGTGGACACCTTGATGCCCATCTTCTTCTCGACGTTCGTCACGTACGCGCCGTTGCGCTCACCGGTCAGGTCGCCGGTTTCGTGATCGAAGTGGAACTTGGGGACCAGGAACAGGCTCAGGCCCTTGGTGCCGGGTCCGCCGATGCCTTCGATGCCCTGAGGACGCGCCAGCACCAAGTGCATGATGTTCTCGGCCATGTCGTGCTCACCGGAGGTGATGAAGCGCTTGACGCCCTCGATGTTCCACGAACCGTCTTCGTTCTGGAATGCCTTGGTGCGGCCGGCGCCGACGTCAGAACCTGCATCGGGCTCGGTCAGCACCATGGTGGCGCCCCAGCGGCGGTCGACCATGTGCTGGGCGATCTTCTGATCGCGCTCAATGCCGTTCTCGAACACGATGCGCGAGAAGGCCGGGCCACACGCGAACATCCAGATGGGCGGGTTGGCGCCCATGACGAACTCGGCCGATCCCCACACCAGCGACGACGGAGCCGACTGGCCACCGAGTGCCTCGGGGATCTGCAGGCGCCACCACTCGGCGTCCATCCATGCCTCATAGCTGGCGCGGAACGCGTCGTTCATCGTGACGGAGTAAGTGGTCGGGTCGTAGACCGGCGGATTGCGGTCTGCCTCGACGAATGAAGCTGCAAGGTCTTCGCGAGAGATGCGATCGATTTCGCCGATGATGCTCTTGGCGGTATCGAGATCGATCTCGTCGAACGGTGCCTTGCCGAGGATCTCACCGCGACCGAAGAGTTCGAAAAGGTTGAACTCAACGTCGCGGACGTTGCTCTTGTAGTGGCTCATGCCAACGGTCCTTCACGCATACGGATAAAGCGGAATCACTGGTTCTACTCACCAGTAACTTCCAGTATCCGC
>JBEBVW010000023.1:0-21966 GCA_040392565.1 Aeromicrobium sp.
GCTGCCTGCAGCGATTCTGGCGACCACAGTCCTCCTCGCCGCTCCAGCCCAAGCGAATCTGCTCGATCCGGTCGTCGACATTTTGCCGCCGTTACCCATCCCATACTCCTCCAGTACCGAGACGGCCTGCGCTGACGCTGACCCACAGTGCCTGACCGACACGATCGACGAAATGCAGCGGCGTGCCGACGCATTGGTGGCGACGTGCGATCACGATGCTGTGTTCGCGATTGCCTATTTGCGCGTGACGCAGGAGGTCGGCCGGGCCATCGATGAGGGCATTTACGACGACGAGGCGTGGTTGCGCCATCAGGACGCAGTGTTCGCTGAGGACTACTTCCAGGCGATCGACGCTTGGCACGCTGGTCACAAGAAGGATGTGCCCCAGGCCTGGCGCATTGCGCTGCAAGCCGCCGACGACGGCAGCGTCTCGGCGCTCGGCAACTTCATGTTGGCGATGAACGCCCACATCAACCGCGACTTCTCCTACGTGCTGGCCGGCGTCGGTCTGACCGCGCCTGACGGCTCAAGCCACAAGCCCGATCACAACCGCTTCAACGCCCGCCTCGATGCGCTCTACCACCCGGTGTTCGCAGAAATGGCCGACCGCCTCGACCCCACCTTCGACGACATCGACCTCGGCCCGCTCGACGAAGAGGCCGTCGGCGCGATCATGCGCGGCTGGCGAGAATTCGTGTGGCGCAACGCCGAACAACTCGCGCTGGCCAAGACGCCGCTGCAGAAGATGATCGCAAAGCAGCAGATCGAGACCTACGCGACGACGCAAGCGTTGATGTATCGCACCCTGTTTGCCGTTGGTCCTGGCCAGCGCCAAGCGCGTGACGCGTTCTGCGCCGCTAGATCTTGAACGTATCCTCGCTGTATGACGGTTGAGGTCCTTGAGGCACGTGACGTTCCGCTCGGAGGGTTGCGGGCGATGACCGTGCGGCGCTCGTTGCCACAGCGTGCGCGGACCCTGATCGGCGCTTGGTGCTTTGTCGACCACTACGGACCTGATGACGTCAGCGTGACCGGCGGAATGGACGTCCCGCCGCATCCGCACACCGGACTGCAGACCGTGAGTTGGCTGTTCACCGGCGAAATCGAACACCGCGACAGCTTGGGCAAACATGCGATGGTCAAGCCGGGCGAGGTGAATCTGATGACCGGCGGACGCGGCATCTGTCACTCCGAAGTGTCGACGTCCAACACCACGCTCCTGCACGGCGTCCAACTGTGGCTCGCGCTGCCAGCCGAACACCGCGACGCGCCCCGCGACTTCCAGCATTACGCGCCCGAACAGATCGCTGTTCGGGGAGGAGCGCTGCGGGTTTTCATCGGTTCGCTTGCCGGTTCGACTTCACCCATCAGCACCTTCACGCCGTTGATCGGCGCCGAGTTGATGATCGACCCCGGAGCCAGGGTGCAGCTTGACGTCGACCCAAGCTTTGAACACGGCGTCATGGTGGACGGCGAATCTGCACTGGTGTCTGGCCAGCGCGTCCCGCACGGCGCCGTCGGATACGTCGAGCCCGGAGCCACGACCCTGTCCATCGCCAATCCGCTCACCACACGGCAACGGGTCATGCTGATCGGCGGCACGCCGTTTGAAGAACAGTTCGTCATGTGGTGGAACTTCATTGGCACCGATCACGACGCTGTCGCGCTCGCCCGGGAGGAATGGCAAGCGCGAAGCGAGCGGTTTGGTCAGGTGGAGGGATATGTCGGTGAGATCGACTGGATTCCTGCCCCCGCTTTGCCCAACGCACGGCTTCGGCCGCGCGGCAATCCGACCCGAGGAGAACAATCATGAACACCGTCGTCAGTAAAGAGACCGACCGTTTCACCATTTCGGTCGACGGGGCACCTGCCGGTTTCACTCAATTCCGCGAGGACGGTAACCGCCGCGACTTCTTCCACACCGAACTCGACGACGCGTTCGCCGGCCAAGGCCTCAGCAGCGTTCTTGTGCAGCAGGCGCTCGACACCACTCGCGCGGACGGCCTTCGCATCGTCGCCACCTGCCCGCTGGTCAAGCACTGGCTCACCAAACACCCGGAGTTCGACGACATCGTCGACTGACGTCAGTTCGCCTCTGGATACTCGGGGAAGACTCGACGAAACAGCGTCTGCACATCTCGGTCGAGGTGAGCGATCGCCTTGGCCTGCGATTCAAACCGCGCATTCATTTCGGCTCGCAACCCGCTGAACTCGCTGCTCATCTCGGCTCGCAAGCCACCGATCTCTGCTCGCAGCAGGTCGGTGAACGAGCGGTGTGTCATACGCAGCATTCCGAACATGCTGGTGGCGAATACGCCAATCAGCACCCATACCTGTGGTTCGGTCAACTGGATCATCCCCTCGATTGTCACATCGTGTCTCGCACAATGCCAGGGATCGCCAGATGTCCGTAGTCCCTTGTCCACAGGTACGGTGTCGCCATGGATCCGGTACGTAGCCCGTGGGTGGTGGCGTTCGCCGCCGCGACCGTGGCACACCTCGCATTGCTCGCTGCCGACGTCACTCCGTGGGACAGCATCACCAAATGCCTCCTCGCGCCACTGCTGATCGGATGGGTGTTGCAGTTGCGAGGCCCCAAACTGTTGGTCGTTGCGCTGATCGGGTGTTTCTTCGGAGACCTGTTCCTCGAATTCGACGAGGCGTGGTTCCCCGTCGGCATGGCCGCATTCGCCGTCGCCCACGTCTGCTTCATCGTGTTCTTCGTCCAGCGCGGCGCTGGTCAGCGGCTCAAGCAGATGCTGTGGCTGCCCGTGGTGTTCGTCATTCTTGGGGCCGCCCTGATCGTGTGGTGCTGGACCGGACTGCCCAGCGACATCAAGCCGTTGGTCCCCATCTACGCGGCGCTGCTGTCCGGCACCGCGATGACTGCGCTCGCGGTCGACAAGCGCGCTGGCGTCGGCGCAGTGAGCTTCCTCGTGTCCGACGGCATCATCGCAGCCGGTGAGGCAGGGCGCGTCGACCCTGAACATGCGGTCGTCGAGGTGGCGATCATGGCGCTGTACATCGCAGCGATCTTCCTGCTGACGACCGGCATCATGAACCGCGAACGTCAAGCCACCGACTGCTGGCCTCGACTGCCGTGAGCGACTGGGGACAGCGCGACAGCGTCACGATCGACATCGGCACGATCGACTTGCGTGTCGACGGTCCAGCTGATGGTGATCCGGTCATTTTGCTTCACGGCTTCCCTCAAACATCGCTGAGTTGGGGCGGCGTCGCTCCCGCCCTGGCTGCCAGCGGATTACGGGTTATCGCGCCCGATCAGCGCGGGTACTCGCCGAGCGCTCGACCGTCCGAGGTCGAGAGTTACAGCAGCCAGGCCCTCGCCGACGACGTGGCGCACATTGCTGACGCGTTGGGATTGGACACTTTCCACCTCGTTGGCCACGACTGGGGCGCCTCGGTTGCCTGGGTCACCGCCGACCGGCACGCAGATCGGCTCGATTCGCTCACGGCCGTCTCGGTGCCCCATCTGGCCGCCTTCGGACAATCGCTGTTGACCAGCGCCGACCAACGGCAGAAGTCGTCGTACATCCAACTGTTCCGGGTGACTGGAAAAGCCGAGGACGTGCTGCTGTCCGACGACGCCGAGCGGCTCATCGGGATGTACCAAGGGCAGGTTCGCGCCGACGACGTGGCCGCATACGTCGACCTCATGCGGCAGCCTGGCGCCCTGACGGCAGCGCTCAACTATTACCGAGCGATGCGCGCCGACCTGTCTGAACTGCCAGCTGTGACCACTCCGACCACCTACGTGTGGAGCTCCGGCGACATGGCACTTGGCCGTGAAGCGGCCGAACACTGCGGCGATTTCGTGGACGCAGACTACGAGTTCGTGGAACTACCCGAGATCAGCCATTGGATCCCCGACGAGGCTCCCGATGTGTTGGCCGAGGCGGTCCTCAGGCGGATCGCTTCGACTGCTGGAGCGGCCTAGCTTCGGTGACCATGGGCCAGGAAAGCCGGTCGATCAGCTCACGACCCTTGGCTGCTGCGTAGGCATTCCAATCGTCTACGCGTTCGGCGTGCCACATGTGCTGACGCAGCATGAGTTCAGGAAGCGTGCAGGCTCCTGCGTCTGGGTGTCGAGCACCCATGACAACCGCGATATCTCGAGCTGCGCGTGCGTCGGCAAGGGCCTCGTGCGCGTTATCTAGCCTGACGCCGTAGTGCTCAGCCACGTCAACGAGTCGGCGTTGTCGCTTACTGGTGCGCTCGATGCCCCAATCGATGACGTAAGGGTCGACTACGAGGAGTCGGTCCCACTGCGGTTGCCGGATGCCGTGACGAGCAGCCTCGGACCGCAGCATCGTGAGATCGTAGGCCGCGTTGTAGACGACCAACCCAACGCGCCTGTCGATCAGCGATTGCACCCAATCGGCCACCACCGAAATGGCTTCGCGCGACGACGGAGCACCCACCAATGAATGGGCCGTGATGCCATGGACTTCGGCGGAAGCCTCGGGAATGGGCACGCCAGCGTCGACCAAACTTTCGCGCTCGTGGTCGGGATCGATCAGCGCATAGGACAGCACCCGGTCGCGGTGCGGGTCGACACCAGTGGCCTCAAAGTCGAGCGCCGCCAACGGACGCTCAAACCAGCCGCGATGTGTTCCCATAGAAGGAACGCTAGACCGCACCTCTGACATCGATCGTGCGCGACACGTAACCGACAGTTACGATCGGCCGCATGCGGAAGACGAAATTCAAGGACACAGTCACAGTCATCACCGGCGCCGGCAGCGGAATCGGCCGCTCGGCGGCCATCAAGGCGGTCGAGCGCGGTGCACGAGTAGCCCTGACTGACGTTAACGCCGCAGGATTGGCTGAAGTCGTCGATTCTCTGCCCGCCGACGCAGTCGTGCACCATGCGGCATTCGACATCACCGACGAAAACGCCGTCAAAGAGTTCGCTGCCGCCATTCACGAAAAGGTTGAAGCGGTCGACGTCGTACTCAACGTCGCCGGCATCTCCACGTGGGGCCGCATCCAGGATCTGCAAACCGAACACTGGCGGGCCTGCGTCGAGGTCGACCTCATGGGTCCGATCTACATCATGTCGGCGTTCACCCCCAAGATGATTGAGCGCGGCCGCGGCGGACACATCGCGAACGTCTCATCAGCGGCCGGCCTGTTTGGGTTGCCGCTGCACGCCCCCTACAGCGCTGCCAAGTTCGGGCTACGCGGTGTCAGCGAAGTCCTTCGCTTCGACTTGGCCCAGCACGACATCGGCGTCTCACTGGTCTGCCCCGGCGCCGTGGACACACCGTTGGTCGGCACGGTCAACATCGTGGGCATCGACCGCAACGACCCGCGAGTGGGCGACGCAATTGGCAAGTTTCAGCGCCATGCCGTCTCCCCCGACAGCGCCGCCGAATCGATGCTGCGCGGCGTCGAGAAGGGCCGTTCGGTCGTGTTCACTTCCAACGACATCCGCTTCGGCTGGTACGGCCAGCGTTATTTCCCGTTCGGCTACAACATGGTGATGAAAATAATGAACCGCGAAGCCACCAAACTGATCGACCGCCTGCGCTAGAGCGCGAGGAAGACACGCAGTGCCGAGGTGAAGGCGGCTGGCTGCTCCGAATGCACCCAGTGCCCAGCGCCCTTGATGGTGACCAGTCGCGTGTTCGGGAACAGCCGCTCCATTTCGGGTCGGTCACGGTCCTGGACGTAGTCTGAACGATCTCCGGCAACCCACAACACCGGGTGCTCGAACGACTCGCTGAGCTCGGGAAATCCGCCGATCGTCGCCAGGCTGCGGCGCAACAGGTTGAGATTCGCCTGCCATGCATAGCCGTCATCGGTTGACCGTAGGTTCTGCAGCAGAAAACCGCGGACGGTCGTGTTGGGGATCAGATCAAGCAGTTGAGCTTCGGCATCGGCCCTGCGCTGTACCTGACTGAGATCGACCGCAGCCAAACTGCCCAGCAAGTGCTCGAACTCGCCGGCGCCGTCGCTCACGCTGGGCGCGATGTCGACCACGACGAGACGTTCCACGAGGTCTGGATGCCTGAGTGCCAGCACCATCGAGACCTTGCCACCCATCGAATGACCCACCAGATGGGTCGGCCCCCACTCGGCCAGTTCAGCGGCGACAGCGTCGGCCATCTCGATGTAGTCGACCTCGTCGGTCCAGGCTGAACGGCCGTGGTTTGGCAGGTCGACCAGCAACGACTGTGCTTCTGGCACGAGCGCTTTGGCGATCGACGTGAAGTTCTTTCCCTGTCCAAAAAGACCGTGGAGGAATGCGACGCGCTGGCCAGCCTCACCAATGTGCGTCGTGTGCAGTCCGGTCACGACTCGGACTTCTCCTCAGCATCGTGCTGCTGCGCTTTCAACTGATCGCGCTCACCTTTCAACGCGTTGACCTGTTTCTTACGACTGGCCAGGCGCATGCTGGTGCCAGTCAACGCCAAGGCCAGCAACGAGCCGACAATGACGCCGGCCAAAGATGCCCAGCGGAAACCTGGACCGTCGACGTCGAGAATCCGTTCACCCGCATGCGCTGCCTTGCTGTTCAGGACCACAACTGACAGCGTCAACCAGTTCGGCGCGGCGAGGGCAATCGCCACAATCGCGGTAATAATGCGCCACGCCCAGTTGAAGAATCGGCGACGAATCTGAAAGAGCAACAGCAACGGAATGAACGAGAAGACGAAACCGTAGAACAGCCCCCAGAGGACACCGGCGGTCATCCGACCTTGGACCTGATCGGCCACTCGCTGCGCCCACCAGCGCGGGAAGAAGGCAGCCGACATGCGATAGGCGATGTAACCGACGGCGATCGCAGCGATCAGGAAGGCTGCCCGCTTGACCCACTTGCCAGGAGCGACCGTGGGCTGGTCGTGGATCTTGCGCTCAAGCCGTTCGGCTTCGGACTCTGGGACCGGAGCCGTCGGCTGCTCATCGGACGTCATGGCGACATCATGGCAGTCACTTGACGGCTGCGGCGAGCGCCTTCCATTCAGCAGGTCCCATAACGCCGTCGGCCTTCAACTGATGGGCCTTCTGCAGTTCGACGATCTCTGCCTTCGTGACAGAGGCGAAAACTCCGGCCTGTCGCCGTTCTGCGAGGCCGAGCGCCGTCTGCATGATCGCCACCTCAGTTCCCAGTGACGACGGCTTGATGTCCTGCTTCGAGGTTCGCTTCAAGCCCCACGCGATCGCTTTGGCGCGGTCATACTCAGCGGCTGTGTCCTTCTTGGCACTCGCCGGATCGAGGGCGACCCAGGTGGGTCCGTCCAATACGCCGGTGCGTGGCAAGTCGTTCGCCAACTGGTAATCCATCACGGCATTCCACATGGACTTGCTGAACGTGCCGGTGACCTTAAGTCCGAGCTTCTTCTGCGCGAACTTGACCGCCGACGAACCCTTGGTGCCGTAGGCAACCGCGCTGCGTGTCGAAGTGCGCACGGCCGGCGGCGGCTTCGGGCACGGGGTCGTGCGCACCTGGTCGATGGCAGAAGCTTTCAAACCGGCGAATACCACGCATGGACCGTAGTCGACCTTGCCGACCTTGCCGGTCCAGAAGGAGACATCGCCACGCGCGCCAGCCCAGCCCAGCGAGATGTGGATGTGGTCGGTGTGACCAGAGCTGGGGCGCCAACCTTCTTTGACTCGGTAGATCGACCAGATCTTCTTGTTGTAGATCAGGTACTGAATGCCCAATCGACGGGCGTTCTCACCGTTGCTGGCGGTGACCCAGGCCAAGAAGTCTGCGGCAGCCTTCTTTTCCTTCTTGTCTTTGATCCCGACCATCCAGTCAATGGCTCGGCCGTCTGAATGTTCCGAGACACCTTCATTGCAGCCGCGGCTGATATGCGCCGAACCGACCTTGTAGGTCGACAGCAACAGGTTCTTCAACTTGACGGCGCCCGGCTTGTCGACCGGGAAACAGGCGCTCTGCGGTTGATAGGGCGACGCGGGGTCGAGCTTGTCTGGCAGCGTGACGGGCGAGGTGAGTCCGTCGTACTTAGTCGGCAGCGTGACCGGAGGCTTACCTGCGGCTGCGAGCGCGGCTCCCGCCGATAGGCCAATCAAAATAGACACAGCGGACACCACCGCCAGGACACGTCGCGACACGCCGACCATCTTTGAACTCCCTTACCCTCAGCCCCAACGACCTATCATCACCCCTTTCGTCACATCTGTCACGTGCTTCTCACGGCGACCGGTAGACTGACGCTGCCGCCCATGACGACACTTCTCGCCCTGCACCTCCTCGCTGCAGGGTTCTCACCTGTCATGGTCCGACTTCTGGACCGGCGAGCGTTCTGGGTCCTCGCCCTGGTGCCGGCCGCCTCCTTCGCCTGGTTGCTGCCACGCGTCGACGACGTCACCACAACAGGTGAGTCCATCGACTACCCGATCCGTTGGGTCAGCACTATCGGACTCGAACTGGACTTGACGCTCTCACCGCTCTCGGGGATCTTGGCGCTGCTCGTCACCGGAGTCGGCGCGATCGTGCTGTTCTACTGCGCCTGGTACTTCAAGCCCGGCGATCCGGAGATGTGGCGTTTCACCGGCGTATTCGTCGCATTCGCTGGATCGATGCTGGGCCTCGTGCTGTCCGACAACGTCTTTGGCCTCTACGTCTTCTGGGAACTCACGACCGTCTTGTCGTACCTGTTGATCGGCCACAACCCGGAACGCCAAGCCAACCGCCGCGCTGCGATGAATGCCCTGATCGTCACGACATTCGGCGGCCTGGCCATGCTTGGCGGGCTTGCGATGTTGGCGCACGAGGCCGGAACCACGTCGTTGACCGGCGTGGTGCAGGCTGCGCCGACCGGCCCAGCAGTCACCGTTGCGGTCTTCTTGGTGCTGATCGGGGCAGTCAGCAAGTCCGCACTCGTGCCATTCCACTTTTGGCTCCCAGGAGCGATGGCCGCACCCACGCCGGTCAGCGCCTATTTGCACGCAGCAGCCATGGTGAAGGCCGGCGTCTTCTTGATCGCCCTGCTCGCCCCCGGATTCGCCAACATTCCGGGCTGGCGGCCGCTGCTGATCACACTCGGCGTAGCGACCATGGTGATCGGCGGCGCAACAGCGCTGCGCCAGGTCGACGCGAAACTGTTGCTGGCTCACGGAACCATCAGCCAACTTGGATTCCTGACGGTCCTGGTGGGCATCGGGACCCGCGAAACGGCGTTCGCCGGCGTGGCGATGCTGGTCGCGCATGCGCTGTTCAAGTCGACACTGTTCTTGCTGGTCGGCGTGGTCGACCGATCCACCGGAACGCGCGACATCACCGAGTTGTCCGGCCTGGCGCGCCGGATGCCGTGGGTCTTGGTCGCGATGGTGCTGGCCGGCGCGTCAATGGCCGGCCTTCCTCCTCTGTTCGGTTTCACTGCCAAGGAAACGGCGTTCACCTCATTGGTCGAACTCGACGACATCCCGCAGTATGGAGCCGTCATGACGACGGTGGGCGTCGTGCTCGGCTCGATCCTGACGGTCGCCTACACCTCGCGGTTGGTGTGGGGGTTGTTCTCGACCAAACCCGGATCTGAAGACACCTCAGTCGTTCGTCCCCCGGTCGGATTCCTGGCCGGGCCGCTGCTGCTGGCGTCCACCTGCGTCCTCGGCGGGTTCGCGGGTCACTGGATCACCCCGCGGATCGCGACTCACGCCGAAACGTTCGCGCCCGACGGCCACGAAGCCAAACTCGCGCTATGGCACGGCGTCAACCTGCCGTTGTGGCTGTCGGTCATCTGCATCGTCGCCGGTGGGGCGCTCTTCGTCAGCACACAGCGCGCCCGAGCCACCAGCCGACACCAGTTGTCCGAGCTTGGATTCAGCGCAGCGGTCCGTGCGGTCGATCGTCTGGCCGTCGAAGTCACCGGTCGTACCCAGCGGGGTTCGTTGCCGATCTACCTCGGCATCATCTTCTTGGTCTTAATCACCCTTCCCGGGACCGCGCTAGTCCTGGCTTGGTCATCGGTCGACTTCGACGTCAAGGTCGCCGACAATCCACTTCAGGTGGCCGTCGCAACCCTGATCATCGTGGCCGCCGTGTTGACCGTCCGCTCGCGCCGTCGACTACGGGCAGTGCTCCTGGTTGGCGTCACGGGTTACGGCACTGCTCTGTTATTCGTGGCCCACGGGGCACCCGATCTGGCGCTGACGCAGGTACTGGTCGAAACGTTCCTGCTGGTTACGTTCGTGCTGGTGCTTCGGCGCATCCCACCGTTCTTTTCCGACCGACCGTTCAACGTCAGCCGCTGGGTGCGCGTGGCTGTCGGCGCTCTGACCGGACTGACGGTCGCCGGGTTCGTCATGGTGGCCGCATCGGCGCGAACTGCCACCCCCGACTCGGCCGGATTCGCAGCGCCAGCGGTTGAATTCGGCGGTGGCCGCAATATCGTCAACGTCACGTTGGTCGACATCCGGGCCTGGGACACCCTCGGCGAACTGAGCGTGTTGGTCGTGGCCGCTACCGGCGTCGCAAGCCTCATCTTCTTGCTCACCGACCGCTCGGCCCGGCCAGGTCGAGCGCTGGCTGCAGACAACTCGACCCGTCGCACCCGATCATGGGTCACGTCTCGCCAACATCTCAGCGATGAGCGCCGCTCGGTCGTGTTGGAGACCGTCACGCGACTGCTGTTCCACGTGATCCTGGTCGTCTCGGTCTACGTCATGCTCGTCGGGCACAACCTTCCTGGCGGTGGCTTCGCCGGCGGGCTGATCGCCGGGCTAGGACTGATGGTCCGCTATCTGTCGGGAGGTCGCGAAGAACTCGACGCGTCCGCCCCCATCGATGCCGGAACGCTCCTGGGACTTGGTTTGGCCACGGCTGCGCTTTCCGGCATCGTCCCGACGCTGCTGGGCGGCGGAGTCCTGCAGAGCGCGGCCGTCGACATCCCGATCCCTCTGCTGGGAGAACTTCATCTCGTGACCTCGGTGTTCTTCGATATCGGCGTCTACCTCGTTGTCATTGGTCTCGCCCTCGACGTGCTGCGCAGCCTCGGCGGCGGCATCGACCGTCACTCCACAGCCGGCGAGGAGGCGATCGCATGACGCTCAACCTGTCGCTGATTGCTGCGATCACAGTTCTCATCGCCTGCGGCGCAACACTGGTCCTCGAACGCAGTCTGACGCGTGTCCTGATCGGATTCGTCCTGCTCGGCAACGGCATCAACCTGTTGTTCCTCGTCTCATCAGGCGATCCCGGCAGGGCCCCCATCGTCGGCCTCGGCGAGGGACCGATGGCCGACCCACTTCCCCAAGCCATGGCACTGACGGCCATCGTCATCACGTTGGGCACCACCGCCTTTGGACTGGCGTTGGCGTACCGCGCCTGGCAGCTGACTGGACACGACGACGTCCAGGACGATCTTGAGGATGACCTGATCAGGCGCCGCGCCGACCTCGACAGCACCTCGACGACCTTTGACGAGATCGACGACGAAATGCCCGACGAGGACGGCAGCGACGCACACGAAGAGTCGTCGGGGGCGGTGCCGTCATGAGCGACCAGTTGGTACTGCTGCCCGTCATCGTTCCGCTGCTGGGCGCCGGGCTGTGTTTTGTGTTCGGCCGGTCCGCACGGGCGCAGCGAATGATCAGCGTCGCCGTGTTGGTGGCCGTCGTCGCCACGGCAGCCGTCCTGATGGTCCGTGCCGACCGCTATGGCCCGACCTCAGTCACTGTCGCCGGATGGCCAGCCGATATCGGGATCAACTTGGTCGCCGACCGGTTGTCAGCTCTGATGCTGTTGGTTTCGGCATTCGTCACCTTGTGCGTTCTGCTCTACTCATTCGGTCAGGGCATCGTCGAATTCGGGCGCGATTCGCCGCTTTCCGTCTTCCACCCAACCTTCTTGGTGCTGAGCGCCGGTGTCTCGAACGCCTTCCTTGCCGGCGATCTGTTCAACCTGTTTGTCGGCTTCGAAATTCTGCTGGCGGCAAGTTACGTGTTGATCACGCTGGGCGGAACCGACGCTCGCATCCGGGCCGGAACGATCTACATCGTGGTCAGCCTGCTCTCATCCGCGCTGTTCCTCATCGCGATCGCCTGCGTGTACGCAGCCACTGGAACGGTCAGCCTGGCCACGCTTTCTGGCCGGCTAGATGATCTACCCAGTGCGGTTCAACTACTGCTTCAACTGCTGCTACTCACGACGTTCTGCATCAAAGCTGCCGTCTTCCCGCTCTCGGCCTGGTTGCCCGACTCCTATCCCACTGCGCCCGCACCGGTGACCGCGGTGTTCGCCGGCCTGCTGACCAAAGTCGGTGTTTATGCCATCATCCGTGTGCAGACGCTGCTGTTCCCGGACTCACCGCTCAACGACCTGCTGTTGTGGGCGGCGATCCTCACGATGGTCATCGGCATTCTCGGCGCCGTCGCGCAGAGCGATATGAAACGTGTGCTCTCATTCACCTTGGTCAGCCACATCGGATTCATGCTCTTCGGCGTGGCGCTGTCAGATCCGCTGGGGCTGACTGGTGCCGTCTTCTACATCACGCACCACATCATCGTCCAAACGGCTCTGTTCCTCGTCGTTGGTCTGGTGGAGTATCGCGAAGGCACGACCAACACTGATCGACTCGGCGGCCTGGCACGAACCGCGCCGATCCTTGCGGTGATGTTCTTCGTTCCAGCCATGAACCTGGCCGGGATTCCGCCTCTGTCCGGCTTCTTGGGCAAGTTGGCGTTGATCCGAGGTGGCGTCGGTGACGGCTCGGCCTTGGCCTACGTCGCCATCGCCGCATCGCTGGCCACCAGCCTGTTGACCCTCTACGCGCTCGCCAAAGTCTGGAGTCGAGCGTTCTGGCAGCCGTTGGACGATGTGACCGAGCCGTCTGCGCCGATCAAACGCACCGGCTCCCTCCACGGTCGCAGCGGAGTCTCCACCAAGACAGCGATCACCTCGACGTGGGAGCGCGCGGTGCGCGACCAGCGCCTCCCCATCCCCATGGCCCTGCCGACCTTGGCCTTGGTGTTGGCTTCGACTGCGCTGACCGTCGCGGCCGGACCGCTCTTCTCATTCACCCAGCGGGCCGCCGATGAACTTCACCAGCGCACCCCCTACATCCAGACCACCCTGGCAGGTGAGAGTCCGTGAGGCGCATCCATTGGCCACTCCTGGTGGGTGTCACCGTGATCTGGCTGCTGCTGTGGGGCGCCGTCTCGCCGCTGCTCGTTGCCGGCGGAGTACTCGTCGCTCTGCTCACGATACTGGTCTTCCCTGCTCCGCCACGAACCTTCGCCGGGCGCATCCACCCATGGCATCTGGTCGTGCTGATCGTCCGGTTCATGTTCGACCTAGCGGTCGCCAGCCTGCAGGTCGCCTGGATCGCCGTCCGGCCGAGCCCTCCGCCGCTCAGTGCCGTCGTTCGCATCGATCTGACCTGTCGTTCCGAAGTGATCATGACCATCACGTCAGAGCTGATCTCACTGGTCCCGGGCTCTCTGCTCGTGGATCTGGACGCCCACAACGGCCGCATCTGGCTCCACATCCTGGACGCCCGCCGAGCCGGAACTCCCGATCGTTGGCGTGAGATCGTGCTGGCTCAGGAACAACGGGTCCTCAAGGCATTCCAACCGGCTGTCGCGCCCTGGACTGAACACGAGGAGGCCTCATGACCACGATCGCCGTGGTGTGCGCCGCGCTGATTGGGGTAGCAGGACTGCTGTGCATCACCCGGATCGTGCGCGGTCCGTCGATGCTGGACCGCGCCGTGGCTGCCGACGTCTTGATGGCTGCAGTCGGTAGCGCATTTGGCATCGAGGCGGCCATCAACCGCAACACCACGACGTTACCGATCTTGGTGGTGTTGGCGCTGGTCGGTTTCCTCGGATCGGTCAGTATTGCGCGCTTCGCCCCCCACTCTCGAGGCGAGGACGAAGGGGGGATCGCGCCGTGATCGACTACATCGCCGGAACGTCGTTGATCGCTGGCGCGACCTTGGCCCTGTGCGCAGCGATCGGCCTCGTTCGATTGCCTGATCTGTTCTCCCGCATGCACGCCGCAACCAAACCTCAGACCTTGGGGCTGTTGCTGATCATGTTCGGCGCCGTGCTGAGAATCAACACTGTAGCTGCCGCCGGAATGCTGCTGGTGGCCGCGATGCTGCAGCTACTCACCGCGCCCGTTGCCTCTCACATGGTCGGTCGCGCCGCCTACCGGGCCGGTCTGGTACCTGCCGAACGATTAGTGGTCGACGAACTGTCCGACGACCTGGCCAGCGGCGCTGGGCCAGACGGCGACTAGTCTCGACGCCATGCGCATCGCGACCTGGAACATCAACTCCGTCCGCAGCCGCATCGATCGCCTCACCGCGTTCCTCGACCGCCACGACATCGACGTCCTAGCGCTGCAAGAGACCAAATGCCGCGACGACCAGTTCCCCGGCCTCGAACTGTCAGCCATGGGCTACGAGATTGCGCACCTAGGACTGAATCAGTGGAATGGCGTGGCCATCTTGTCCCGTGTCGGGCTCGAGGACGTGGCCACCACATTCGCCGAGGACCAGCCGATGTTTGGCGATCCGGCCGTCGTTGAACCGCGCGCCATCGGCGCAACCTGCGGCGGCGTCCGCGTCTGGAGCCTGTACGTGCCGAATGGTCGCGAACTCGACCATGAGCACTACACCTACAAGTTGGCCTGGCTTGAACGCCTGCGCCAATCCGGTGCCGAGTGGCTGGCCGCCGATCCGCAGGCGCAGATTGCGCTGGTCGGCGACTGGAACATCGCTCCCGAAGACGACGACGTGTGGGATATGTCGGTGTTCGCCGGCAAGACTCATGTGTCCGAACCCGAACGAGCCGCCTTCCGCTCCTTTGTCGATACCGGGTTCGCCGATGTGGTGCGACCACACACCCCCGGCCCTGGCGTCTACACCTACTGGGACTACACCCAGTTGTCGTTCCCCAAGAAGCGCGGCATGCGCATCGACTTTGTCCTCGGCTCACCTGCTCTGCAAGCCCAGGTCACCGACGCGTTCATCGACCGCGAAGAACGCAAGGGCAAGGGTGCCTCTGATCACGCTCCGGTTGTTGTCGACATCGCATCATGAAGCGATACATCGGGGCGCTCGGCGTCATGCTGACTGTCGCTGCCGTGGCCGTTGTGGTGTGGACAGGAACTCAACGCTCAGACAACAGCCCGGCAGCAGCCACCAAGAAATCGGTAGCTGCGGTCGCCGTCGACGTCCTCGATCTCAATGTCACGTCATTCGACGTCAACAGCTACTACGAAATAGCCGATCCGTTAGGAGTTGAGATTCGCTTCCGCCCCGACGGCGCGAAGAAAGGATCGGACTACCTCTACGTATCGGTCACTCCGCTGTCCGACCGGCCGGACAAGCCATGCGATGAATTCTCCGAGTGCGACACCTGGACGACCAAAGCCGGACAGTTCAACCTCATCTGGCAGCGCGAAGTACCCGAGGAAGACCCCGGGATTGTCGTCCTGACTCTGACGACGCCGTCGGGCGAAGAGCGCGCCATTACCTATGCCGGCGAACAGATCACCCGCGATCCGCGCAAACAGAAGAATCTGCAGATCTCGGTCGACGATATGCAGCGACTACTGACCGACGCCCGATTCAGCGCCACCACGACGCAGGACATGGTCAACGCCGATCTGAAGAAGTGGCCCAAAGACGACACCGCCGGAGACCCTGTGGCGACGACTCCAGAGATCATCGGCGACTGGATGCGCTCCGACGGCCTCCCACGTCCGCTCAGCGGCGGCCCGGCAGATACATCTGCCTACGGCGCAGGAGCAGTAGGCGCCCAGCTGCAGTACGCGAAACATTCAGTCACGGTCGTACTGGTGCCTGCGTCAAGCGACAAGATCCCGACCTGCGGGTCCGGATGGCACTGCAAGACGACAACGCGCAGCACTGGAGCCAACGTCACGACCGGATGGCGCAAAGGCGAGGCCATCGTCATTCGACCCACCTTCGACGCCGTGGCGATCGCCACCGTGCGTTCCACGACGATCACGTCTGGTCCGCCCACATCAGGCGCCGCCGGTCGCGCCTATGCGGCCATGCTTGACAGCTATTCCACCAACGTCCTGACCACCACGAAGGCCTACGCCGCCGAGTCCAGAAATCCCTGGTAACTCAACTCACCCAGGTCGGTCGCAACGGCCACGAAGCGTTGCCATCGTGATCGGCCTTCACGCCGAGTACGTGGTGCAGTTCGATCTCGTTGCGCTCAAAGGCCAACCGCGAGCCGGCCATGTAGATGCCCCACACTTTCGCTCGACCCACCGAAACCTCGTCCAGACACTCATCCCAGTGCTTGGCCAGGTTCTCGCACCAGCCCTGAAGCGTTAACGCATAGTGCTCGCGCAGATTCTCGACGTGCCGCACCTCGATGCCAGCGTCCTGGACCGCAACGGTAATCCGGCCCACACCGGTGAGTTCGCCGTCCGGGAAGACGTATCGATCGATGAACGCGCCCGTCGACGTGCTGGCGTTGGTGGGCCGAGTGATGCAGTGGTTCAGCATGCGGCCGCCGGGTCGAAGCCGGCTGGCGATGAAGCCGAAGTAGTCGTCGTAGTTGCGCACTCCGATGTGTTCGGTCAGACCGATTGAGCTGACCGCATCGAACCCGGTCTCGATGACATCGCGGTAGTCGCCAAACCGCACTTCAGCGAGGTCTTGTAGACCCTGTCGTTTGATCTCTTCCTGGGCCCAGTGCGCCTGCTCTTGCGACAACGTCACGCCGATCACTTTGACGCCGAAGTGTTTCGCGGCGTGCCGCACCATGCCGCCCCAGCCGCAGCCGATGTCGAGCAACCGCTGCCCGGGCTGCAGATCCAATTTGCGGCAGATCAGGTCGTACTTCTCGAACTGTGCGTCTTCCAGCGACGCGTCAACGGTCGGGAACACCGCGCACGTGTAGGTCATCGACGGGCCGAGAACGAGTTCGTAGAACCGGTTGGAGACGTCGTAGTGGTGATGGATCGCTTCGGCGTCGCGCTTCTTGGTGTGCCGTAGCCCCTCGAATGCTCGGCGCCATTTGGGCAGGTGCTCTTCGGCCGGCGGCGGTGGCGGCTTCAGATTGCTCAACCCCAGACTGCGGACGATCTGAAGCAGTTCGGGAGCCGACGGCACTTTGAACCGAAGTTGACTCATCAGCAGCTTCATTGCCTCATAGGGATCGCCCGGATGAACACCGTCGATTTCCAGATCGCCCGAAACGTAGGCGCGCGCGAACCCCAGGTCGCCTGGCGCCGTCATCAAGTAGGCCAGCCCTCGCTCGTTCAGTAACCGCAGCCGGATAGGCGCATCTTCGGGCCCGATTGAACTGCCGTCGAACGCCTCGAACCGGAAGGTGATTTCGGTGCGCATCAAACGTTCCAGCGCTTGGGCGATGTTCATGAGTTCCTCACCGCTTTCTCGTACAACGTGCTGAGCCGTCCGTCGGGGTCGTAGCGACTGCGCACTTTGCCCAGCACGTCGCCCCCATACATCTGCTCAAAGGTTTCCTGGTCGTAGAACGCTTCTGAATACAGCGACTTGTGGCCGCCGAGTTCGTGCACAAAGTCTTCGATGCGCCGGTTCACCCAGCCGTCCCCAGCGTCGGCAGGCACTTCCACCGTCCCCCAGAAGCCGACGTTGACGTAAATGTCGCCAGGCGCGAGTGGATAGACCGGCCACGGCCGCTGGGTGCGTAGTGGACACAGCCACACCGGCCGCATGCCGACTTCGGCGTCGAACCAGTCCAGAAATTCCGGGAGCCGGCGCACCGGCACTTCGATGTCTTGAATGACACGTTCGCGGCCGGGCACTTTCTTAATGCGGTCCAACGCCTTACTGATCCCCAGCCGTTCGTCCAGCCCGACCAGTCGATGGAAAACGTCACTGCGGCGCCAGCGGCGTGGCCACAGTCGACGCAGGATTCGGTGTTGCGCTCCGAAAGCAGCCGAACACCAGAACCAGTCGGTGTCCCAGCGCCAGATGTAATCCTCAATGGTGAGCGCATCGGTAGTGCGGCGCTGGATGGAGCGGTAGTAGACCTGTTGTCCGGTGTAGTCGCTGGTCGTCTGCGGTTTGTCAGTGAAGTGCGCCAGCGTCAGGTAGATCTCATCTGGCGCGAACGCGGTGCCGTCGAGTGCGTCCACGCGCTGGCCGCGATACTCGCCCGATTCGCAGATCTCCTCGATCGCGTTCACTGCCGAGTCAGCGTCGGGCATCAGAACGTGCCGAAGCGTGACGAACTGCGGCACGCGCTCCAGGCTGATCTTGAGGCGCGTTGCATAGCCGAGGCTGCCGTAGGAGTTGGGGAAGGCGTGGAACAGTTCGGCGTGCTCGTTGTCCGGCGTCGCAGTGATGACCTCGCCCGAGCCGGTCAGGATGTCCATCTCCACCACCGACTCATGCGGCAAGCCGTTGCGGAACGACGTCGACTCAATGCCTAATCCGGTGACCGCTCCGCCCAGCGTGATGGTGCGAAGCTGCGGGACTACGTAGGGCATAAGCCCGTGCGGGAGCGTCGCCGCCACCAGATCTTCGTAGGTACACATGCCTTGCACGTCGGCGGTTGAAGCGGCGGGGTCGATCGCGATGACACCGTCGAGTCCACTGACGTCTAGCCCCGAGGTGGTCGCAGCGCGCGGACGGAACAAATTCGACGTGCGCTTGGCCAGCCGTACCGGAGATCCCGCAGGGAGATTTTGGTATGAGTCGATCAGCCGATCGACCGCCCCGCGATGGGGCTCCCAGCCCTTCACATCCGCCAGACTACGCCTCACTAGCGAATTGCGAGATACCTCAGGGCCGCCGCGTATCCCTCAATGCCCATGCCGACGATGACTGCTGTCGCAATGTCGGACAGGTAGGAGTGGTGACGGAACTGCTCGCGGGCGTGCACATTCGACAAGTGCACTTCGATGAGCGGGGCGGTCAATTGCGCCGCGGCGTCACGCACCGCTACTGAGGTGTGCGTCCAGGCGCCGGCGTTCAAGACCACCGATGCGCCCGAGTCGGCCGCCTCATGCAGCCAGCCGATCATGTCGGCCTCGACGTCGGTCTGTCGCACCTCAACTTCGAGACCTACTTCGGTCGCGACCTGCGAACACCGCGCCACCAGATCGTCATAGGTCGCCGAACCGTAAACATCGGGCTCACGACGGCCCAATCGACCGAGGTTCGGGCCGTTGAGTACGAGGACGGTCATCAGGTGGACTCCAGGATTAGCGCTTCGCCGCCGGGACCGGCCGCACCAAGATCGTACGGCCCCGCCGCCGTCAGTCGCGCTTCGTCGCCTTCGTAGAGCAAGGTGTCGCGCAACAGCACCGCTCCGCGGGTCACGTGCACCAGACTGCGCGGCGCCGCATGAATCAGTACCTTCTGTTCGGGTTCCAAACGCACGACCGACAGTTTCACCGCTGCGTGAACGTCGACGAGCGGCTGAACTGTGCCGGTTCGATCGGGTACCTCGACGCTGGCGTACTCGGGCTCGCCCATGCGATCGGAGGCCAGCATGATCTGCACAAACACCAGCGGTTCGCTGTCTGAATCGTTGACTTCGGAATGCTCTGCGCCGTCGCCAGCGCTGAGCCGTTGGGCAGTGCCCGGTCGAATCACTCCACCGCCGCCGGCACTGTCGGAGTGCCGCAAGGCGCCCTCAAGAACCCAGGTGACAATCTCGACGTCGCTGTGTTTGTGGGGTGCATATCCTGCGCCGGGTTCGAGGTACTCGACATTGATGGCTCGGATCGGCCCGAACCCCACGTTGTCTGCCTCGTAGTGCGCGCCGTAAGAGAACGAGTGAAGAGTGCGCTTGCCGTCGCCGGCGGTCACGAACCGAGACGACGAGGTGCGGACGTCGATGCTGCTCATGCGTACCCCAGTTCGTGCAGGCGATCATCGTCGATGCCGAAATGGTGGGCGATCTCGTGCACCACTGTGATGCCCACTTCCTCGATGACTTCAGCTTCAGTTTCGCAGATGGCCAGCGTCGGATTGCGGTAGATGAAAATGCGGTCTGGAAGCACGCCGCCGTACATCGAGTCGCGTTCGGTCAGCGGCACGCCGTCGTACAAGCCGAGCAAATCTGGGTCGTGGTCGGGGGCGTCATCCTCGATAAAAAGCACGACGTTATCGAGCAGCGCAGTGAGCTCAGGAGGCACTTCAGCGAAGGCTTGCTCGACCAGTTCAGCGAACCGATCTTCGTCAACGTCGACCACGCCACCATCTTGCCGGAGGCCTCCACTAGACTGTTCAAGTCCCAAGCCCCCGTCGTCTAGCGGCCTAGGACGCCGGCCTTTCACGCCGGTAGCGCGGGTTCGAATCCCGTCGGGGGTACAACAGGACTTCAACAACCTTGGTGGAACCATGAATCAAGAGTTCGCCGCTGATGTGCTCGTCAAGCGCAAAGCGCTGGATCGAGTACGTCGCCGCGTTGCCGCTATCGGCGTTATCGCCGTGACCGAACACTTCGTGGTGGGTCTGATTCTGTTCGCCCATGCCATGGTCGACGACCCCGGCAAGCGCGACAACGCCATCGGGTTGCTGTTCATGTCCGGAGTTATTTCGGTGCTCACCTACATCGGTGTGCGGTTCATCGTCGGTGGCCGCTTGGTCTCACCCTGGCTCTTGGTGGCCATCGCGCCGCCCATCATCGGGGCGTACTGGATCCTGTGAGTCCCTGGATCTTCCACGTCGACATGGACATGTTCCTTGCCGCCGTGGAGATCCAGCGCCGACCCGAGTTGGCGGGCAGGCCGCTGATTGTTGGCGGCCGAGGAATCGCGAATGAACGCGCCGTCGTTTCGACCGCGTCCTACGAGGCGCGCGAGTTCGGTGTGCGGTCCGGCATGCCGTTGCGCGTCGCGATGCGCAAATGCCCCGACGCCGTGTTGCTGCCGGTCGACTTCCCGGTCTATCAAGAAGCCTCTGAGCAGGTCATGGCTGCCCTTCGGAGCTACCCCGGCGCGGTTGTGCAGGTGTTGGGTTGGGACGAAGCGTTCGTCGGCGTCGACACGACCGATCCGCTCGCCACGGCCCGTGATTTACAGGCCACCGTCTTGGACGCAACGGGCTTGCATTGCTCGGTCGGCGTGGGCGACACGACAACGCGCGCCAAGATAGCGACGGACTTTGACAAACCCCGCGGCGTATTTCAACTGACCCAAGACAACTGGATGGACGTCATGGGAGAGCGGCCAGTCCAGTCGCTCTGGGGCGTGGGTCCGCGCATCGCAGAGCGCCTCAACGGATTGGGCATTGAGACGGTGCGCCACCTTGCCGAGTCGCCGGACGAACCGCTGATCGCCGAGTTCGGCCCCAACACTGGTCCGCACATCGGACGCCTCGGCCAGGGACTCGGACACACGAGCGTCGACGACACACCGTGGGTCGCTCGGGCCCACGGGCACGAGACCACGTTCCAGCAAGACCTGACCACGCACGACGACGTCGACGCAGCGCTGCGCGAACTCGCTCGCCAGGTGGTCGCCGATCTTCGCAAGGAGGAACGCCCTTGCATGCGGGTACACCTGAAAGTGCGATTCGCCCCGTTCTTCACGGTGAACCGCAGCCGGAAGCTGAAGGTGCCAACCTTCGACGCCGAGGTCATCGCCGACACAGCGCTTGCGCTGCTCACGGCACTCGACGACACCCGCCCCATTCGACTTCTTGGCGTGCGTGGCGAAATGGAACCGCCCGAGGGCGGCTACTAGCGAGCCGGAATCGGCATTCCCTCAGACGGCTGGACGATGACGAAGCCCTGACCCGCGAAGGTCACCTGAACGGCCTCGCCTGATCCGCGCCCAATGGCGCCGCCGGCAGTCATGGTGGAGCGCAGGCTGGTCTGCAGATCGGCAGACCACGCGACGATGGCGTCAGTGTCGGCGAACGTCGGAGCTTCACCGGCGTTGAGCACAACCGGCTCGCCGTCAGTGGTGATGGCCACCCATCCGGTGCCGCGCAGCGTCGTGTTGAACAGGCCACCCGCGGCGATGCTGCCGCCCTTGACCCG
>JBEBVW010000024.1:0-19877 GCA_040392565.1 Aeromicrobium sp.
AAGGCTTCTCGAATGCGACACTCTGGCCGCTGTACCACGATGTCGTCGTCACCCCAGAGTTCCACCGCGAATGGTGGGATTCCTATGTTGCCGTCAACCAGCGCTTCGCAAACAAGGCTGCCAAAATCGCTCGACGTGACGCCACCGTGTGGGTGCAGGACTATCAACTGCAACTCGTGCCGCAGATGTTGCGCGAACTACGGCCCGATGTCCGCATCGGTTTCTTCCTGCACATTCCGTTCCCGCCCACTGAACTGTTCCAACAGTTGCCGTGGCGCAGGCAGATTCTCGAGGGATTGTTGGGTGCTGATCTCGTCGGTTTCCAGCAGACCGGCGCAGCGCAGAACTTCATTCGACTAGTCCGCCAGCGGGTGGGCCACAAAACCCACCGCGACACTGTCTATCTGCCCGACGGTCGCGCAGTCATCGCGCGCGCCTATCCCATTTCGATCGACGCCTCCGGATTTGAAGCGCTGGCGCGATCGCCACAGGTACAAGCGCGAGCCGACCAGATCCGCACATCGCTCGGCAATCCCAGCACCGTCCTGGTCGGCATCGACCGTCTCGACTACACGAAGGGCTTACGGCAGCGACTGCGAGCGTTCGGCGAACTTCTCGCCGAAGGTGAACTCGACGTTGAAGACGTGGTCTTCATCCAAGTCGCCACTCCGTCACGCGAGGGAGTGCAGGAGTACCAGAATCTGCGCGACGACATCAACGGGTTGGTGGGCCGCATCAACGGAGATGTCGGCCGTCTGGGCCACCAACCCATCCAGTACCTCCACACGTCATATCCGCGCGAAGAGATGGCGGCGCTGTATCGCGCTGCCGACGTCATGGTGGTGACGCCGCTACGCGACGGCATGAACTTGGTGGCCAAGGAATACGTGGCTTGCAGATTCGACGATCGAGGCGCTCTGGTACTGAGCGAATTCGCCGGCGCAGCATCGGAGCTCAAGCAGGCCTATCACGTCAATCCGCACGACATCAACGGATTGAAGTCCCGCCTTGTCGAGGCTATCCGCGCGGACGATCGAGAGAACTCACGCCGCATGAAGGCGATGCGCAAACAGGTCATGGAGAACAACATTGATTTGTGGGCCGCGACCTTCCTCGCGGAGTTGGCCGATGTTCGCGAACCACACGGCAAGGCAGTCCGACCCATCTGATCTCGGCGTGATGGACCTCGACCGGCCTAGTGTGACGACATGACGCCGCCAACCACTGCGCCACTTTCTGGTCGGGTGCGTCGGGGGTATGCCCTCGGCAGCGTCGCGACCGGAACGTTCGGAACCGTTCCCGGGTTGCTCCTCCTGCCATATCTGACCGACGTGCTCGGCGTTGCGGCATTCGCTGCAGGCTTCATCGTGTTTGCCCCGAAAGCCTGGGACGTCGTGCTCAACCCGATCGCAGGACGAATCAGCGACCGAGCCGACTCCTTCCCCGCCGGTCGTCGCCGTCCCTTCCTCCTGCGCGGCGGACTACTGCTCGCCGCCTGCTTTGCCCTGCTGTTCGCCGGACCGACGTCACCGCCGGGTGTTGCTGCGGCCTATGTCGTGGTGTTGTTCCTCGCCTGCGCCACGGCGTACGCCTTCTTTCAAGTGCCGTACGTGGCGATGCCCGCCGAACTGACTCTCGACTACAACGAACGCACCCGGCTCATGACGTGGCGGGTGGTCGTTCTCGCAGTGGCGATTCTGCTGTCGGGCGCAACTGCGCCGATGGTGGTTGACGCATTCGACAACGAGGTCACCGGCCATCGCGCGATGGGCGTCTACGTTGGCCTGATCTTGGCGGTTGGCGTGCTGGGCGCGTGGTGGGGTACGCGCGGCGCACCTGAACATCGGGTCGACACCGCAGAAGGAACGTTCACCGAACAGTTGCGGTTGGTGGCTCGCGCGGCCGACTTCCGGGCGTTACTGATGACCTTCGTGATCCAGGCGCTGGCGGTTGGCGTGATGCTGGCCGGTGTCGCGTACATGGCCGACGACGTTCTCGATTCCAAGGGCGCCGCCACGGTGTTGTTCGCAGCCTTCGTAGGCCCAGCGCTGCTCGTCACTCCACTGTGGGAACGCTTTGGAACTCAGCGCTCCAAGCGGGCCGGCTACTTCGCCGCGTCAGTCGTCATGGCCATCGGCATGGCAGGCATTTTCATCGTTCCGACCACTCTTCCGGTGTTGCTGTACGTGTGCGCGGGCCTCACTGGCATCGGCTATGCCGGCGCTCAGGTGTTCCCCATGGCCATGCTTCCCGATGCGGCCGCTCACGATGCTGCTGAAACCGGCCAGAACCGGATCGGCGTGTACACCGGCGTGTGGACCGCGGGCGAAACACTGGGCCTGGCACTCGGCCCAGCCGTGTTCGCCGTCGTCATCGCGATCGGCGGCTATCAATCGAGCACCGCCGGAGTTGATGTCACCCAGTCCTCTGGTGCCGAACTCGCCATCCGCATCGGCTTCGGCATCTTGCCTGCAGTGCTGGTGGCCGCCAGCTTGTTTTTTCTGCCGCAATACCGACTCGATGAGAAGGTCGATCGATGAATCCCGACGACGTCCTGGCCCAGCTCGAGCTGCTGCGAGCCAATGACTTGCCGACGCACGGCGGCCGAACCTTGGCCTACGTCTACGACTCTGGCCTCGCCGACGCCGACGAACTAGGGCGCCAAGCGCTGGCGATGTACGCGTCCAGCAACGGCCTCGATCCGACAGCGTTCCCCTCCTTGCTAGCAATGGAGCGCGATCTAGTGGCGTTCGCCCGCGATCTGTTCCACGGGCCGTCCTCGGTTGGCAGCGTGACGTCCGGCGGCACTGAGTCGATTCTGCTTGCGGTGCAGTCCGCCCGCGATGCGGCCAATGTTGAGCGACCAGTCATGATTGTGCCCACCACGATTCACGCGGCATTCCACAAGGCGTCGCACTACTTCGGCGTTGAGCGCATCGCTGTCGACGTCGATCCAGTCACCCGTCGAGCAGATCCGGTGGCCATGGCTGCGGCGATGGATGAATACTCCGGGCGCGTGGTCCTGGTCGCAGTCTCGGCGCCGTCCTATGCCCACGGCGTGATCGATCCGGTCGAACAGGTGGCCGCTGAAACCACCCGGCGCTCGCTTCGCCTCCACGTTGACGCATGTATCGGCGGCTGGGTACTGCCGTGGGCGGAGGACCTAGGTCGCGACGTTCCGCTGTGGGATTTCCGCGTTGACGGTGTCACTAGCATTTCGGCCGATCTGCACAAGTACGCGTACACACCGAAGGGCGTCTCGCTGCTGTTGCATGCGACGCCGGACCTGCGACGTACACAGTTCTTCGCCAGCGCCGACTGGCCGGGCTACACGATGCTGAACGCCACGATGCAGTCCACCAAGTCTGGCGGTCCACTGGCTGCGGCCTGGGCTGTGGTGAAAGCGATCGGCAACGGCGGCTACCGCGATCTGGTCGCTCGGACCTTGGACGGGGTTGATGCCCTCGCCGAAGGACTCGCGTCAATCGACCATCTGACGATCGTCACCGAACCTGACTCATCGCTTGTCACCGTTCAGACTGACGACACCTGTGACGTCTTCACCATCAGTGATCTGATGCTCGACCGAGGCTGGTTTGTTCAGCCGCAAATGTCGTTCCGCGATGAAGCGCCGTCGCTCCACCTGACGATGTGCGCTGCAACTGCAGCGTCCGTTCCTGATCTCCTGACGGCGTTGGCCGAGGCGACCGCCGAAGCAGTAGCGTCCGGACCGATCCAGGTCGACGACGATTTGAAAGCCGCCGCTGCAGCGATCGACCCCGCCACCCTCGACGATGCAGCCTTCGACGGCCTGTTGGCGTTAGCTGGTCTCGGTGGTGACGGCGGCGAAGTGACGGCCCCTGACCGGATGGCCCCCGTCAACGCCCTGCTCGACGTCGCCCCACCCGCCTTACGCGAGGCTCTCCTGATCGCTTTCTTGGATCGCCTCAGCCGCTAGCCATTCCTCAGCCAGCGGAGCGGCCGCGGCGGTGGGCGAAGATCAGATTGGTCTCGGTGCGGGCGACTTCGGACCGGGTGCTGAGTACATCGGTGACGAATGAACGCAATGCCTCGGTGTCTTCTGCAGCGACATGCAGGTGGAAGTCGTCGGCGCCAGCGAGGTAGTAGGCGTTCAGAACGGGGGCCATTTCGGAGGCTTCGGCGAAGAATCCTTCGATGGCCGCACGGTGGTCGCTGCGAATCCGCACGGCGATCAGCGCCTCAATCGGCCGGCCAATCCAGGACGGATCAACCTCGGCGTGGAATCCCGAAATCACTCCTCGGTCGAGCAGTGACCGCAGCCGGATCAGGCAGGTGGATGGCGCGACTCCGACCCGTTCGGCTAGGGCGTTGTTCGGTAGTCGCCCTTCGGCCCGCAGGACGTCGACGATTCGACGGTCAACGTCGTCGAGAACTTCCTTCGACATGTCCACTCCTGCCTGTCAGATGTTCGACTTTCCCTGATCAAACTACCCGAATTCGAATGATCTTCGGCAAGATCGACAAGATCCGTCGGATCACTCATTCTGGAAGCAGTTCACCGAACTAGAGGAGCAGAATGAACGGCATCGGTCGTCGGCCAGAACACGTAGTCATCGTGGGCGCTGGCATGGTCGGTCTCTCCACCGCGCGGTTCTTGCAACGAGATGGTGTCGAAGTCACCGTGGTCGACCGCGAAGGCGTCGCCGCGGGGTCGTCCTGGGGCAATGCGGGCTGGCTCGCGCCCGCGCTGACGCTCCCCCTCCCGGACCCGTCGATTCTTGCCACCGGGATTCGCGCAACCCTCAGCCCCTCGTCGCCGGTTTACGTGCCGGTGCGCTTCGATCCGCGACTGTGGCGCTGGCTCGCGTCGTTCACTCGCCACTGCACGCCGAAGCGCTGGAATCAGGCAATGCAGGTGTTCAACGCCGCCAATGCGGGAGCCCTCGAAGCGTTCGCCGAGTTGGAAGACCTGGGTCTGTCCGAACCCACCAAATCAGCTGAACCGTTCCTCGCCGCATTCACCTCGGCCGCCGATCAGCAGTCGCTGCTCGATGAACTTGAGCAGGTCGCACGCACCGGAGGCTACGCAGATTTTCACGTGCTTGACCGCGACGAACTGCATGCACTTGAGCCCTCATTCGGTGCGTCCGTCACGCACGGCGTCCGGCTCGATGGCCAGCGATTCATCAACCCTGGGCGCTTCGTCCACGCCGTAGCTGACGCCGTGGAGAAGCCCGGCGGACAACTCATCACCGATGCCACCGTCGTGAAGGTCGAGGCCGATCATCGCGAGGCCCGGGTGATCGCCAAGGACGGCCGAGTCTTCACCGGCGACGCCGTCGTCATCGCCAACGGCAGCTGGTTGGACGGCCTCGCCCGCGAACACGGCGTCAAGCACCACGTCCAGGCTGGCCGCGGCTACAGCTTCACAGTCCACCCAGAACACGTGCCCACTGGGCCCGTGTACTTCCCAGCTCAACGGGTCGCGTGCACGCCGTTGGGCGGCCCTGAAGATGGGCTGCGAGTCGCCGGAATGATGGAGTTCCGCTCCCCTGACGCTGCGCTTGACCCGCGCCGGGTCAAGGCCATCATCGATGCTGCGACACCGATGCTCGACGGAGTCGATTGGTCAGCTCGTACCGACGAATGGGTGGGCTCGCGACCGTGCACAGCAGACGGCTTGCCGCTCGTCGGCCCCACGAAAACGCCCCGAGTTCACGTTGCCGGAGGTCACGGCATGTGGGGCATCGCGCTTGGGCCATTGACGGGACGGTTACTCGCTGAGAACATCGTCCACGGCCGCACTCCCGATCTACTCAAGGCCTTCAACCCCCTGCGCTGACCACGACACGCGTCCCAAGTCCTTCGTGGTGGTGCACCGGATTAGCGCAGTCTTCCGGTGCATCACCTCGTGGAACTTGGGGTGGCGGCCGGACGCGCATTACGCAAAGTGCGGTTGGAGACCAGCGCTAACAGCACCGCAGCTCCGGCCACCGACACGGTGACGGCGAACGCCGGGTGGTGCCCGCCTTCATCGGCAAGGCGGCCCGCGATCGCAGCTCCCAACGCGTAGCCGATCCCCGTTGCGCCTGCGAGCATCGTCATGGCCGCACCGACGCGACGGATCGGCACCAAAACGCCAGCCAGCGCAAAGTTGCTGATCATGTACGGGGCGACGGCGAAACCGAGCGCGGCAATGACGGCAACCAGTCCGCCGAGGGAGTCGACCAGCAGCAACGGCGACGACAGCACCAGCAAGCCGACGGCCGAGACGAGCATGCGGGTCGCGTAGAGGATGCGTTCTGGCAAGCCAGCGATCGCCAGACCGGCGATGACACTGCCGATGCCGAGCACGGCGTGGATGAGTCCCGCGTCTCCGGCCTGACCAGCTGCGGTGGCCAACACGGTGGTCCCGGTCTGGACGCTGCCGAAGATCATGCCGATCAGGAGCTGGGCGCCCACCAACACCATGAATGCCCCCGTCCACAACGGACCGGGCCTGATTTCGTCGCCGTCGCGTTGGCCTTCGACGACCCGAGCTGTCGGGTGCAAGGCGAACCAGGTGCCGAAGACAGCGAGCATCGCCGCACCCGTGAGCAACGCACCCGCCGGACTCGCCACGATCGCCAAGACGCCGATCAACGCCGGACCGAGCACAAACGACGCTTCGTCGGCCGAGCCCTCATAGGAGAACGCTGCGTCGACAAGTCGCTCTTGATCTCGGGCATCGGAGGTCAGCGGACGCCAGCGCACTCGAGCGAGCGGACCCACCTGAGGGATCGCGAAACCAGCCAACGCGGCAGCGCCGAAGATGGTCCACCGTGACGCATCGGCATCCGTCACGGCGACGACCAAGCACAGCCCGGCCGCCCCCACGATCGACTGCACGATCACGATGGGACGCTGGCCGTGACGATCGGCCAACGCACCTGCGATAGGCGAACCAATCGCATTCGCAACGGCAATAACACCGGCCGCGGCGCCAGCAGTCCCATAACGGCCCGTCGCTTCGCTGACCAAAACCAAGACACCCAACAGGCTCATGGCAAGCGGAATTCGACCGAGGAAGGCCACGACGATGTAAGCGGGCCCAACAATCCGCAGCAGCGCGCGGTACGCAGCAACAGCCGACACCCGCCCACCTCCTCCGGCGCCCCATGAACACCATGAGGTCATGGTGTTCATGCACTCCTCATGGCATACACACCATGTGCAGTGTATGAACACCATGAGGAGTTCCGACGCGAGGACGTTGATGACCACAGCACTCGATCAGCACATTGCACCCGCCTGGGCCGAGGCGCTTGCCCCTGTTTCCGACCCCATCGCCGAACTGGATTGATTTCGGCAGGCTGAAGCGGCGTCCGGTCGAAACAGCCTCCCTGCTCGCCGGCAGATCATGCGGGCTTTCGAGCAGCCCATGAGCGCGGTCAAGGTGTTGATCGTCGGTCAGGATCCCTATCCGACGCCTGGGCACGCCGTGGGATTGTCGTTCTCGGTCGCCCCCGACGTGCGGCCGTTACCGCGCAGCCTGGTCAACATCTATCGCGAACTCGAGACCGATCTCGGCTTCCCGCCAGCGCCGACGGGGGACCTCACCCCTTGGGCCGCGCAGGGCGTGCTGCTGCTCAACCGGGTGCTGACCGTCCGCCCCGGAGCAGCGGGAAGCCATCGCGGTGCCGGATGGGAAGCGGTCACTGAACGCGCGATCACCGCTTTGGCCGCGCGCGGTGGGCCCCTCGTCGCGATCTTGTGGGGTGCGGATGCGCGCAAACTGCGTCCGTTGCTCGCCGACATCCCAGCGATTGAGTCGGTGCACCCCAGCCCCCTTTCTGCGCGCAACGGATTCTTCGGTTCGCGCCCATTCAGCCGCGCCAATCAACTGTTGGAGCAGCAAGGCGCTGCGCCGGTGGACTGGCGGCTGGAACAACTAAGGTGAGGCCGTGAGCCAGAACAAAGACGTTCGCGACCGTGCCGCCGTCATCGACGACGCCTTCGGCGGAATGCAGCGCTGGGGTCTACGCCTGATCGTGATCGCAGCGGCGACCTTCGTCGCCGGATGGATCGTCGGCAAGATGTGGGTCGTCATCCTGCCGGTCGCGCTGGCGCTCATCGTGACGACCGTGCTGGAACCCCCGGCAGCGTGGCTTCGCAAAAAGGGCTGGCCGTCGGGGCTGGCCACCGCCGTGGTGGTGCTCGGGTTCATCGGGACGGTCGTTGGCATCATCGCCGTGCTGACTCCACAGGTCGCAGGACAGACTCCGGCCATCGCGCAAGGCGCATCGGACGGCCTGCAGAAGGTTCGCGACTGGCTCACCGGCGAGCCGCTGAACCTGTCAGAGGGTCAAATCACTCGTGCGATCCAAGCGGTACAAGACAAACTTCAAGAGAGCGCCGCGGCCATCAGTTCGGGCGTCTTCTCCACCATCGGCGCTGCCACTTCGGTCGTGGTCAATCTGATCATCGTGCTGATGCTGACGTTCTTCTTCGTCAAGGACGGTCACAAGTTCCTCCCGTGGGCGTCCACCATCGGCGGTCGTCGCGCCGGCGATCACCTCACCGAAGTCCTCAGCCGCTCCTGGGGCACGCTCGGCGGCTTCATCCGCACCCAATCGCTGGTCGCGCTGATTGACGCCGTCATCATCGGCGGCGGCCTGATGATCCTGGGCGTCGAACTGGCCATTCCTTTGGCTGTGCTCACCTTCTTTGCCGCCTACATCCCAATCGTCGGCGCCTTCGTCAGTGGCGCACTAGCCGTGCTGGTCACGCTCGTCACCAACGGCACTGGCGATGCCATCTGGGCACTTGTCATCGTGGTGGCCGTGCAGCAATTGGAAGGCAATGTGCTGTCGCCGATGCTGCAGGGCAAGAACATGAACCTGCATCCGGCCGTCGTACTGCTCGGCGTCACCGCCGGCGGTTCACTGTTCGGCATTATCGGCGCGCTCTTGGCCGTTCCGGTCGTCGCCACAACGGCCGAAGTGCTGCGGTATATCAACGAACGCATCGACGATGCCGTCGGCCCAAACGCTCCGCCCGAGGACTCCCAAGCGACCGAAACCCTGGATGAGGACAACTGACCGTGGACCAGGGGATCATCGAGGTCGCTATCGGGCTGTGCGCCGCGATCGCGATGATCATGGGCGTCCGGGCGCTTCGCGCAGATCGGGTGTTGATCCTGGCACTCATTACGCTGCCCAGCATCTATGCAGCATTTGCGCTGATCGACGGCGACGTGAAGAAGGCAGGGCTTGAACTGCTGGTGGGACTCCCGTTCCTGATGGCCGGCGTCGCACTCTTTGGCCGAGGAACACGACTTGCCCTCGGCATAGCTGGTGCGTTTTGGATCGCTCACGGACTGTTCGATGCGGTGCGTGAGGACTGGCTGGGCAACGACGGTGTCCCTGGTTGGTACCCGGCCGTGTGCCTAGGCGTTGATCTGGCAACGGGCGCCTACCTCCTGCTCACATCTCGCAGGTCAACGGTGAATGCTTGATGTCATTCGACCTGACTTTCGGTTCACGCCGGGTAGTACGCGATCGCGCGCTCGTGATGGCGATCGTCAACCGGACCCCCGATTCGTTCTATGACAAGGGCCGCACGTTCGACCCCGCCGCTGCTCTGGAGGCCGTGCGCCGGGCCGTAGGAGACGGCGCCGACATCATCGACATTGGCGGGGTGAAAGCAGGACCCGGCGATGATGTCGATGTCGCCGAAGAACTGTCACGCACCATTCCATTTCTTGACGTCGTCCGAGAGACATTCCCCGACGTCGTCCTCAGCATCGACACGTGGCGGGCAGAAGTCGGGCGACGCGCGGTTGCCGCAGGCGCCGACCTCATCAACGACACCTGGGCCGGGCACGATCCCGAACTGCTCGACGTCGTTGCCGAACTGCGCTGCGGATTCGTGTGCTCACACACCGGCGGCGTTGAGCCACGGACCAAACCTCACCGCGTCGAATACGACGACGTGGTCGCCTCAGTCATCGCCGACACCACATCGGCTGCCCAAGGCCTGGCAGCGCGAGGCGTTCCCCGCAGCGGCATCTTGATCGACCCCACCCATGACTTCGGCAAGAACACCCGCCACGGGTTAGAGATCCTGCGCCGAATCGACGAACTGGTCGACACCGGTTGGCCTGTGCTCATGGCCATCTCCCGCAAGTCGTTCCTCGGCGAAATGCTCGGCGGCGTTCCAGCCGACGGCCGGCAAGCTGCCACGCTCGCTGCCACAGCGGTGGCTGCACGGGCCGGCGCTGCCGCCTTCCGCACCCACGACGTCCTTGAAACCCGACAAGCACTCGAAGTCGTCGCCGGAATTCGCGGTGATCGCCAACCCCTCAGGACAGTCCGTGGCCTCGTCTGATTCCCAAGCAGTACGCGATTGGTTCGCCAACCACACCTTCGCTCGCCCCATCGCTTCGCCCGACGAAGTCGCGGCGCTCAAACAGGGCCGCACCGTCACCGCGATCCTGCCGTCACGCAACGAGGAGACGACCCTCCCAGCCATTCTGGCGGCGCTTGACGACCTCGGCGATGTGATCGATGAAGTGCTCGTGATCGATTCACGATCCGAGGACCGCACGGTCGACGTCGCTCTCGGTGCCGGCGCCATGGTTCACCACGTTGAGGACGATGACGACACGGGCAAGGGCGGCGCGATGCGGTTGGGAGTCGCCCGAATGACCGGCGATGTCGGGGTCTTCCTTGACGCTGACGTCAGAGATTTTGATCCCGGTTTCGCACTCGGACTCCTGCACACGCTGCTGTCCGGCGCCAATCTGAAACTGGTCAAGGGTTTCTACGACCGACCTTGGGGTGGCTCACACGAAGAGTCAGAAAGCCGAGTCACCGGTGGCGGTCGAGTCACCGAACTGGTGGCCCGCCCGCAAATCGCTCGACGTGCTCCGCTGCTGGCTGGTTTCGCCCAACCGCTGGCTGGCGAAGTGGCGTTCTGCCGTGAGGCGCTGATCGATCTGCCGTTCGTTTCCGGCTACGGCGTCGACATCGCGCTCCTGCTCGGCGTGCTCGAACGCTACGGTCTCGACGCCATGGCGCAGGTCGATCTTGGTGTCCGCTTGCACGGCCACCAAGAGCTTGATGCGCTCGGTGGAATGGCGCTGCAAGTCGCCGCAGCATTCGACATTTGGCTTGACGGCGCGGAATCCGTCGAACGCCTACGCACGACCGTTCGTCGCGATGCCAACGGCCTTCAACTGGTCGAACATCCCGTTCGCACGTGGCTGCTCGCACCGCCCTCGCCGTAGCGCCCTGTGCGCAGCACAATGGAACCCATGACGCCGCGCATTACCTGCCCTGTGCTGAGCACACGCGTGACGAGCGCCGAGGTTGCGGCGCAGCACATCAAGCCCGGTGACAACGTCGGGTTCAGCGGCTTCACCGGCGCCGGCTATCCCAAGGCAATCCCGGCCGCGTTGCACGACCGCATCGTGGCCGCCCACGCCCGCGGCGACGACTTCCGGATCGGTTTGTGGACCGGGGCTTCCACTGCTCCCGACGCCGACGGTGTGCTTGCCGAAGCTCACGGCGTATCGACTCGGCTGCCGTACAACTCCGATCCGACGATGCGCAAACTGATCAACACCGGCGAGGTCGACTACATCGACGCCCACTTGAGCCACTCAGCCCAGCACATGTGGTTCGGGTTCTACGGCAATCTGGACGTGGCGGTCGTCGAAGTGACAGCGATCCTGCCCGGGGGCCTGCTCGTACCCAGCACGTCGGTGGGCAACAACAAGACCTGGTTGGATCAGGCCGATCGGGTGATTCTTGAGGTCAACCACTGGCAGCCGCGCGAACTCGAGGGCTTCCACGACGTCTACTACGGCGCCGCCCTGCCACCGAACCGACGCCCCATCGAGCTCACCGACGCAATGCAGCGAATCGGTGAGCCGTATCTGCGCGTCGACCCCGACAAGGTTGTGGCGGTCGTCGAAACTGATCGGCCGGACCGAAATTCACCGTTCGACACCCCTGACGAGACCTCACAGGCGATCGCGGAGCACGTCGTCGACTTCTTGCGCCATGCGGTTGCCGCGGGCCGGATGCCTCCGGGGCTACTGCCCATTCAGTCCGGGGTTGGCAATGTCGCCAACGCCGTGCTGGCCGGGCTCGATGCGAGCGAATTTCACGATCTGGTGTCCTTCACCGAGGTCATCCAAGACGGCATGCTCGCATTGCTCGACAGCGGCACAATGCGTGCTTTGTCCGCGACCTCATTCGGGCTGTCCGACTCCGGTGTGCGCCAGTTCATGGACAACATCGACTCCTACAAGGGCCGCATCCTGCTGCGCAGCGAAGAAATCTCCAACCACCCCGAACTGGTACGACGGCTGGGCGTCATCGCAATGAACGGCCTCATCGAAGCCGACATCTACGGCAATGTGAACTCCACTCACGTGATGGGCAGCGCCATCATGAACGGCATCGGCGGCAGTGGCGACTTCGCACGCAACGCTTTCGTCAACTTTTTCTTGACCGGCTCAACCGCCAAGGGTGGGGCGATCTCCACCATCGTGCCGATGGTCAGCCACGTCGACCACACCGAACACGATGTGCACGTGATCGTGACTGAACAAGGCCTGGCCGATCTGCGCGGACTCTCGCCCACCGACCGCGCGACACGCATCATTGAGAAGTGCGCGCACCCTGATTTCCGTCCCGCACTGACTGATTACGTTGAACGAGCACGCGCTGCCCGCCCAGCAGCCCAGCACACACCGCATCTGCTCGACGAGGCCCTCAGTTGGCACCAGCGCTACCTCAACACCGGAGATATGCGCCAGCAGTAACTACAGTGACCAGCATGGATGCCGATCTCGCACTACTTATTCTTCGTGTTGTTCTCGGCGTGGTGTTCGTGCTGCACGGTTGGAATCACGGATTCGGCGCCGGCGGGTTGGATGGAACCACCCGCTGGTTCGCCAGCATTGGCCTCAAGCCGGCGCGCATCCATGCGCTTGTCTCGACGTACCTCGAACTAGCCGTCGGCTTCGCCTTGCTGGCCGGGCTCTTCACACCGTTTGCGGCCGCGGGCGCAATCGGCATCATGTTGACGGCATTCGCCACCGTGCATCGCCCCAACGGATTTTTCATCTTCCGCGATGGCTATGAGTACGTGCTCGTGGTCGCCGCCGCCCTGACCTCGTTGGCGATTCTTGGTCCAGGTTCATGGTCGCTCGACGACGCCCTCGGAATTCGCGATGACTTGGTCGGTTGGGAATGGGGAATCGGCGCGCTAGTCGTCGCGATCGTCGGCACTGCGGGAATGCTCGCCACCTGCTGGCGACCACCGGCGAAAGATGCGGGAACTAAGTGACTCGCCGGCGGGTACTAAGTGACTCGCCGGCGGGTACTAAGTGACTCCTCAGCGGACTAGAGGTGGAGGGCCTCGGTGATGCGCTTGCGGAGGGGGCCGAGGAGGCGGGGGCTGCCGATGGTGATGGCAGCAATGAGGCGGTCGCCGTCGGTGTATTCGTAGATCACGCGGTCACCGGATTCGTGCGCCGCCCAGCCTTCCGCGGTGGCCAGCGCGGGCCAGCCAGCGACCTGAACTTTGACGTCGTACTGATCGCTCCAGAAGTACGGTAGGGCGTGAGCGAGGAACGGCGGCAGCTCGGCGCCAGTGATCAGGTGGGCCACTCGGGCGGCCTGTTCATTGGCAGTTGACCAATGCTCACGGCGAACGTGACGGCCCAACTTGTCGTCGAACCACGCGGCCACGTCACCAATGGCGTAGACGCCGGGGACTCCGTCAACCTGGCCCAAAGAGTCGGTGCGAATACCTGGTTCTGCGTCGGGCAGATCGGCAAGCGGTTCGGAGTCAAGGAACGTTCCAAAACCGACCACGGCGATGTCGGCGGTGAGTTCAGAGCCGTCGGCCAGCGTGGCCACTGCTCGGCCATCGCGTTCGACGACTGATTCGACGGGCGTCCCAGTGAGGATCTGCACTCCGTGTTCGCGGTGCAAATCGGCGATCAGATCGCCGACCGCGGCGGGCAGCGCGCCAGCCAACAGCGCCTCGCGCGCCTCCACCAGCGTGACGTCGAGTCCGGCCTGCACTGCCGTGGCCGCGACTTCGGCACCGATGAATCCGCCGCCCAACACCAGCAGCGACGAAGATGCACCAATGGCTTCACGAAGCCGAAGACTGTCCTCTTGGGTGCGCAACACGTGGATGGGTCCGCCAACGTTGAGCCAGTCGGGGATCCGCGGGCCCACACCCGTGGCGACGATGATCGCGTCACCTTCAACTACTTCGCCGTCTTCTAGCGTGACGGCTCCGGCACCAATGTGTACAGCCCTGCGACCGAGTTTGAGGTCGACACCGGCTTCTTCCAAAGTCTCCAGCCGAGCCAGCAGCACGTCATCGATCTCTTTGGCACCGGCCAGCACCTGCTTCGACAGCGGCGGGCGGTCGTAGGGCGCATGCGTTTCATCGCCGATCAGCGTGATACGTCCCTCGAAGCCGAGGCGTTTCAGCTCCTGAACGACCTTCGAGCCCGATAGGCCCGCGCCAACGACAACGACATGGTTAGGAATGGAGCGACTCACGCCTAGACCCTAGCCGGGTTGCGCGGAGTGGGGTGAATCCCGGCGGATGGTCCGGTGATCTGCCACGATGAAGCGATGAACCGGAGCACTCCCTTGCCCGCAGCCGTCATCGGGATGGTCAGGACCATGTCTCGTGCCGCTAGCCAAGTCGTTCCAACTGTGGGTCCACTGCGCTACAAGCCCAGCGCAGGTTTCTACGAGCAAGCCGCGAACGTTGGCGAAGGCGACCCCGGTGAGGTGGTTGCCAGCGAGCGCATTGCGGCCTACCTTCTGCCTGGCTTGAAGCTGCGTGCTCGATCGTGGCGCATCTTGTACCGCTCGACGCGACACGACGATTCGGCCACTGTGGTCTCCGGCTCCATCTACGTGCCACGCAATCCGCGCGGCATCATCGGCTACGCCCCAGGAACGCACGGCCTGGCCAACTACTCGGCGCCGTCGCGTCTCATCGCACGCGGCGTGGAGTACGAAGCGGCCTTCGTCGCGCGCCTACTTTCGCTGGGTTATGCCGTGGTGCTAACCGACTACGAAGGCCTCGGCACTCCCGGCGACCACCCGTACATCATGGGTCGCATCTTGGGCCGCAATGTTCTGGACGCAGTTCGGGCGGCTCGTTCATTTGACGAGGCAGGCCTGGGCTCAGATCTACCGCTGGGCATCATCGGCTATTCCGAAGGCGGCCATGCATCGGCGGCCGCCGCCGAACTGCACGCGTCTTACGCGCCAGAACTCGACATCGTCGGTATCGCCAGCGGATCAGTGCCGTCGGAGTTGGAGTCCGCAGGTGATCACATCGAGGGATCGTTCTTCTCGTTCTTCGCCGGCTACGGTGCGCTGGGCGTCAACTGCGCCTACCCCGAGCTGAACCTCGACCAATACCTGACGCCTGAAGGCGAGCAGACGCTGTACCGACTGCGTCGCACCTCAATCGTCACGGCCGCGTTGCGGGGGCCCCATTTCATGGGTGTGCACGACATCATGACCGAAAACGTGCTGCGGCGCCCTGACTGGCAGGCGCGCTTGCGCGAAAACAGCCTGGGGTCAGTCGCGCCAATTGCACCTATCTACCTCTACACGGCGAAACATGACCCACTTGTACCGCCGGCCCAGACACGTGACTTGGCTGTCCGTTGGCGGGCTCGCGGCGCTGATGTGAGGCTGACGATCGCGCCCGGAATCGACCACATCACTGGCTATCTGCTGGGTGTTGACGGTGCTGTCACCTGGCTCGACCAGCAAATGGCAGGAGCCAGGCCGATGCGTTCTTCGGTCAAGATCAGCGCGTAAGTCGCTTGCGGCCGCCGTCGCGAATCATGACGTCGCTGACTTCAAGGCGCCCCAGCACGGGCATTCCGAACCGGCGCCGCACCCGGAAGCCAAACACGTAGAGCCGGTAGATCAGCTGCGTTGCCCACGGGTTCAGCACTCGATCGATCACCCGCAATAGGACCAGAATGCGGTCGAAACGCTTTTGATCCGCCGACGTCCAGGTCCAACCCATCAGCTCGCGGAAATGTTCGGGCAAGCTCGCCCGCGTGAACCAGTGATACGGGCGTCCGAGCACTCCACTGATGAATCTGCCGAACACACCCCACGATTCGGCGAGGAAGCTCAAGTCGGCCAGCGATTCGAAGTCTCGGCGGACCTCGGCCGAGATCGACAACTTCGGCAGCATCGATTCCCAGTAGCTCTGATAGGCCCGCCAGGAGTCAGGCCAGTCACTGACCGGAACGTTGACGCCGGTGGCGAGGGGCGCACCCGCCCTGACGAGGACGTCGAGTTGATCTTCGGTCAATGGCCCGTATTCGAAGGTGTTCTGGTCGAGGAAGTACCGGAACAGGCACGCCGCAACCCACAACTGCAGATCGCGTGCGTTGCCGCTGTAGCGAACCGGGCTTGAGGTCGTCGAAATGACGGCGCGATGAACTTCGGCAACTGCTTCGCGCATCGCATCGCGATCACGCTCACTGCCCATGACGGCCAGCGCGAGGTACTGCAATGTGGTGCGGCCGCGCTTGATCGGCCGCCGACGCGGGCTGCCGGAAACTACCCGGCTTTCGCTCACACCTTCGCCAACTGGGGGCAGCGACAGTTGCATCACGATGTTGGCGACCGCGCTGGACTGTCCCAACAGCGTGAACGTCTGCTGCAACGTGCGCGGCGCGCGCCGCCGGCGATTAGCCGACACCATTGATCGCATTGACCGCGGCGATGAGATCGCCCCGGTCGTAATTGTTGACGGCGACAAAGTTCGGGATGTGATTGCGCTCGGCTTGGCACGTCTTGAGGCGGTTCAGCAGCACTGGTTCGGCGTTGACGATGTCGGCGTCGGCAATGCGCGACTGGTGATTGCTCAGCCAATGATTGACGAGGAACAACGGAGCGTCTGTCTTGCCGCGGAACAGATCGCAGGAGAAGTCCTTCGTCTTGTGGAAGGCATACGGTGTGTCTTGCACGGCCACCTTGCTGTCCAGGATCCACGGAACATCTGGGTCGACCACGTGTTCGTGCAGGACGACCAGACGTTGGCCCGAATCCAACATCGCGTCCAGGGTCGGCCACGGCTTGCCCGGATCTTGCTGGTGGATGAACGGCATCAATCCAGCGTCCTTGAACACCTTGGCGGTGCCCTTGGGCGACACCTCGTCTTGGATAAAGAACGTGACGACCTCGCGCGGATGGGCATCCATCCAGGACTTCACCTGGCGCATGAGCGGCGTCCACTCTGTCGATCCAAGCTCACACAAGGCGTGGCACAGATATGGCACGACGTCACCGCGCGGTGTCAGGTTCAGCGCGTCACGCAGTCGCAGTGCTGAATCGACCACACTCTTGCCGAATTCGTCGATCGCTTGGTCCATACCGCGTTGGCGACTGGCCGCAGAGTTGGCGACGACCCCAGGCTGCGCAGTGAGTTGGCCCGGCCAGGAATCGATCAGGAAAACTCGGACGCCATCACGCAACTGGCCCATGACACCCGTCGGCTGCTCGGCCAGGAACCACCCACGACCGTCGCCGGCCGACATCGAGTTGTGGGTGGCGGGGAAAGCAACTTGGTCGTAGGTGCGATCACACAGTTCGACGTGTCCATTGCAGGTCTGGTCATCGGCGGCCTGCGCTGCGGGCAGCGACGTGTTACTTGGCCAGGCGCCCATCACAACTACTGCCACCAACGCTGCGATCACGAATCCGACGACGGACTTGCGGACGACCTCGTGGGTGAACCGTTGACCGATCCGCGGAGCCGTCGAGCGCAGCCATTCCAGCAGCGCGGCGCCAAGGTCACGAAGCGCAATCAGCACGACCAGCACGCCCATTGCACCCACCGCGACCGCCACGATGGTGGTGGGTTCAGCGATCAGTGCTAGGCCAATCAAAGCCAACAAGAACGCACGGCCTGCGCGCTGGCCAGCGGTGAGTTCGGCGCTACCGAACCACGCCCCGACCCGCTCAACACCAACGACCGGATTGAGCGTAAATCCTGGCCGGTTGAGCACTGCCACCACCAGAGCGACAACACCTAGCACCACCACAGAACGCCATATCGACCCGTCGAATTCACGCCAAACACCAACAACTGCAGCGCCCGCGAGCGTCTCAGTGTCGAGTCGATTGACGATCAAGCCAACCACCACTGGCAGTGCCGCGAGCACCCCCGCAACCCACAGCAGGGCGCGACGCAACGCGTTGAAGATCTCCTGTCGGCGACCACCCGCGACCAAGGCACCCGCGGCAATCAACACCACGCCAATGAGCGGCAAGAGCCACGACAACAGGTCCACGGTGTGCGCCGCCGAGATCACGTCCGCCGTCAACTCTTGTGAGCCGATGGCCGACAGCGTCACATCCAGGTTCTCCGGCACAACCGCCTGCGAACTGGGATCGAGCGCCGTAATGGCTGCGACCAACAGGGCCCCGATATCAGCTAGTCGAAGCACGATGTGGTCATCGCCGCCGGACACCAGCGCGCTGTGCAGTGGTGCAATGGTGACGCGGATGACCGGGCCTAACGACGGACTGGCAACGACTGCTGTCGACGCCGACTCCAACAACGGGCGTAAGGCGACCAACTCGGGCTGTTGCTTGAGCACCTCATCGGTCACGAGCAGGCCGACCTGACGAGCCACGTCGGGGTCGCTGCGAATGGCATCGACGTGACCCGCGAACCGCTCACCGTCGAGGACCTCGCGGTTCACGACACCGGCAAGCAGCCCCAGCGTCACGGCAACCACTCCGAGGACTGTCAGTAGTCGACCGAGCCACGTCGTCATGGTTGGCCTCCGTCGTGTCGGCGCAAGAATTCGGTCAGCGGGCCGGTGAGTTCGGCCGGCCGGTCGCCCCAGTCGTAGACAACTACCGTGCGCGCGATGAGGTCGTGGAACGTGCGTCGGCGGCGATCGACCAGCGACCACAGCAGACCAATCGCGAACAGCGAGGTGCTCACTGGCAGAGCAACGGCCCGGATGAACGAACGCGTCAACGAGACGGTCGATCCGTCGGTTCGGACGACTCGAAGGCCGATGAGCGCCTTGCCGACGGTGTGGCCAGTGATGGCCGTCGCCAAAACAAAGTAAGAGCCGATCCAGCTGATCACCGCAATGGTCGCCCAAGGGCCAGCAAGGTTGGGCAGCTCGTCGTTGCTCAGCCATTGCCACATCCACGCACCCCACGCGCTGACGCCAGCAAACGTCATCAACCCAATCGCGATGTCAATGGTGAACGCCAACGCTCGGGTGATGCCACCGGCGTAGCGTCCGCTGACCACGCCCTGAGCAGTCATGGCGCTGTCGACCAATCCCGGCGGGCCGAGTTCGTCGGCGCGGGAGCGTCGCATGACCCGATCGACGGACATCGTGAACAGCGCGTCGACGCTGACGAGTTGCCGACGAACCGTGTCGAGAGTGGTTCCGGCCAGACTCCCGGTGGTCTCCGCAACGATGGCTGGGATCCCGGCGCGCCGCACCAGCGCCTCCAGCTCGACGCCCGAGAGCAACCGATCAACATCCACGCGGTCCAAGAGCCGATTCACATCGATGCGATCCAACAAGTGGTTCACATCGACCTGATCGAGCACGGCGTCGAGATCAACATGCTCCAAGATCACCTCAGGCGGGATGGACTGAACAACTCGGCCCGTGACCGCGTCAGCAAATCGCCCCAGAGGTCCCAGACCACGGCCAGAATCGGTCATGAGCGAGGTGCCCCTTGCAGCATCGGCAGCAGATAAGTGCGAGCGATGTGCGCTAATTGCTCGTCGTCCTCGATGTCGACCAAACCGTCGGGCGAGAGCAGGAAGGAGCCGCACAGTCGTACCCAGAT
>JBEBVW010000025.1:0-19437 GCA_040392565.1 Aeromicrobium sp.
GAGGACCCGCTGCAGGTCATCGCGCATATCGCCAGCGCTCTGATAGCGATCTTCGACACGCTTGGCCAGCGAGCGCGCGACTACCCGATCCACGGACTGACTGACGTCCGGGTTCAACTGCGATGGAGGCTTGGCCTCTTCGCGAACGTGCTGATAGGCCACCGAAACCGGGCTGTCGCCAACAAAGGGTGGACGACCGGTCAGGAGCTCATAGAGCAAGCAGCCGGTGGAGTAGATGTCGCTGCGTGCGTCGACTTGTTCGCCGCGAGCCTGCTCAGGCGACAAGTACTGCGCAGTACCGATCACGGCGGCAGTTTGCGTCATGGCTGACGACGTATCGGCGATTGCACGGGCGATACCGAAGTCCATCACCTTGACCTGGCCGGACGGCGTCACCATCACATTGGCCGGCTTGATATCGCGGTGCACAATTCCCGAACGGTGGCTGTAGTCCAGTGCGCTCAGCACGTCAGCGACGATGGAAAGCGCGCGCTCCGGGAGGATCTTTCGCCCCGACTCGGCGCCACGCAAAATATCGCGCAGGGTCTGGCCTTCGACGTACTCCATCACGATGTACGGAACCGGAACGCCGTGCGCGTCGACGCCCTCGCCGGTGTCGTAAACCGCCACAATCGACGGGTGATTCAGCGCTGCAGCCGACTGTGCTTCGCGGCGGAATCGCGCTTGGAAAGTTTCGTCCGCAGCGAGGTCGGCGCGGAGCGTCTTGATGGCCACAGTGCGTCCGAGTCGGAGGTCGCGGGCGACGCGAACATCTGCCATGCCACCTCGTCCGAGGAGCCCGCCGAGTTCATAGCGGTCTCCCAGGCGGATCGAGCCGTCTGATTCGGTCATGACTGCATACTCCCAGAGTCTTGTTGACGAAGGCGCTTAGACGTCGTTTCGTAGCCAAATCGAGTCATCGGCCCAGCACCGCCTCGATGACGGAACGAGCTATTGGTCCCGCAAGACGGCCACCGGCGATCTCATTGCGGTCGGTGTTGCTGGATTCGACGACCACGGCCACGGCGACCTGTGGATCGTTCGCGGGTGCGAAGGCGACGAACCAGGCGTACGGCGGTCGGTCGGGTGTCGACTGGGCGGTTCCGGTCTTGCCGCCCACCGTGACGCCGTTAATGCGGGCCGAGGTGCCGGTGCCGGAGTTCACCACCTCAACCAGCATGTCGCTCAGGATCGCAGCGTTGCGACTGCTCATGGCTCGACCGAATGACTTGGGCTCACCCTGATCGAGCACACGCAGGCGTGGCGACCGGACCGTCTTGACGAGGTAGGGGCGCATGACCTCGCCACCGTTGGCGATGGCGCCAGCCACCATCGCCATCTGCAGCGGCGTAGCGGCGACCTCGAACTGGCCGATGCCCGACTGCGCCAGTTGTGGCGCTTCTAGTTGGGTGTCGGCCGAAGTGAATCGGCTCGGGCTGTAGGGGAGTTCGGCCAGCGGATCTGCTCCGAAGCCAAACTTCGCAGCCTGCTTGGCCAGGTCTTCCTGCCCGACCTTTCCAGCGAGATCGCCGAACGAGACATTGCACGAGACGCTGATGGCACGCTGGAATGTAATCGGATCGCCGCCGCAGCTACTGCCGCCCTCGTTGACGAGCTTGTATTGGATTCCGGGGAAGGACAGCGTGCGCCCGCCCTTGACCTTGTCGGTCGGGCGGTCAACCACGCCCTTTTCCAATGCGGCTGCAGCGGTGACCAGCTTGAACGTCGATCCCGGGGGAAGGATCTGCTGGGTCGCGCGGTTCAGCATCGGCTGCGTGCCGTTCTTATCGGTGAGCTCAACCCACGCCTTCTGAACCGATGCGAAGTTGTGGCTGGCTAGCCGGTTCGGATCGTAGGACGGTTGACTGACCATCGCCAGAATCTCGCCGGTTTGCGGATTGATGGCCGCGACCGCTCCGCGGGTCTTCTTGCCCAAAGCTGCCAAGCCTTCGCCCGCGGTCTTCTGTGCCAAGGGGTCGATGGTCAACTCGACCGATCCGCCTGCCGGCTTTTCATTCGACAGCAGGTCAACTACACGATTGACGAAGAGTCGGTCATCGCTGCCCGACAGGATCTGGTTCTCAGAATTCTCAAGACCGCCGCGGCCGAACACATAGGAGAAGTACCCCGTGATGTGGGCGTACAACTCTTTCTCGGGGTATTCGCGCTGGTACTTGTACTGGTCGTCGCTCGGCTTGCTGACGGCAATCGGATCACCGGCAACCAAAATGGGACCGCGGTTGCGGGAGAACTCTTCGTTGATGACGCGCTTATTGCCGTTCTTGGCATTGAGGTCGTCGGCCTGAACGAACTGGACATAGTTCGCGTTCGCGAGAAGTGCGAGAAACATGACTAAGCAGGCAATGGCCAGATTGCGGATCGGTTTGTTCACGCGCCACCACCGCCTGCAGTCGGTAGCCGAACGATCTGGGTTTCCTCATCGCTTTGGATGGTGGCGACCTCCGGCGCGGGACGCCGTGTCTGGTCGCTGATGCGCAGCAGCAACGCGATGATCGCCCAGTTCATCACGATCGACGAACCGCCTTGAGCGAGGAATGGTGTGGTCAAGCCCGTCAGCGGAATCAGTCGGGTGACACCACCGACGACCACGAACACTTGGAGCGCGAACGAGATGGCAAGACCTGCGGCGAGCAATTTGCCGAAGGCGTCGCGGCAGGTCAACGCAATACGCAGGCCGCGCTCGACGATGAGTCCGTAGATCAGCAGAATCGCCATCAGACCAGTCAGACCGAGTTCTTCGCCCATTGCACCGATGATGAAGTCCGAGAATGAGAAGGGCGTCAGCTCTGGACTGCCTTGGCCCAGGCCCCGTCCGAGGATGCCGCCGTGTGCCAGTCCGTACAGCGAACTAATCAGCTGCCCGTTGGCGTCCGGATTGCCGAATGGGTCAAGCCAGGCGTCGAAACGGGTGCGGACGTGGCCAAATGCGAGATAGCCGAAGTAAGCGCCGGCTGCGAACAGGACTCCGCCGACCACGAGCCATCCGGGACGTTCGGTCGCGATGTAGAGCATCACCACGAAGAGGCCGAAGAACAGTAGAGACGAACCCAGATCGCGCTGGAATACCAGGATGCCGACGCTGATCAACCAGCCAGCCAGGATCGGCCCGAGGTCACGGCCGCGGGGCAGATCGACGTTGAGCACTCGGCGTCCGGCGAGGGCCAGCGCATCCTTGTGGCGCACGAGATAACCGGCAAAGAACACCGCAAGCGCAATCTTTGCGGCCTCACCCGGTTGGAAGCTGAACGGCCCGAGATGGATCCAAATCCGGGCGCCGCGAATGTTCTGGCCGATGCCCGGGAGCAGTGGCAGAACCAACAGCAAGATCGCAGCCAATCCGGCTAGGTAGGTAAATCGCTGCAGGATGCGGTGGTCGTTGACGATGAACAGCACGGCGCCGAATGCCAGCAGGCCGATGGCGGTCCACATCAACTGGGCGTTGGCCAGCGGGTCGTAGGCGCCGTTGAGGCAGTAGTCAGCGCAGTCCTGGTCGATACGGTAGATCATCGCCAGACCGAGGCCGTTCAGGCAGATGACTAGCGGCAGCAGGACTGGGTCGGCGTACGGAGCGAGTCGGCGGACTACCACTGTCGTCGCAATCGCGACCACGATCAGGGCGGCGCCCAGCTTGGCGGTGTCGGCGGGAACTGAACCTTGAGTGCCCAGACCCACGGCGACGTAGGCAAAGATCGCGATGGCCACGGCCATCGAGGTCAGGAATAGCTCGGCACCACGTCGCTTACGCGGCACCCACGCTGGAGTGGTGTGCGGCGTCGACATCAGCGGTCCGGATCTTTGGTGGACTTCGACGTTGGCGTCGGACTCGGGCTGGGAGATGGCGTCGGCGTGATGACCTGCTGCTCCAGTTGCGTCAGCGTTGTCCGGGCATCAGCCAGGCTGGTTGCTGCGATTCCTGAGGTGACGCGATCGCGCGAGTACTGCGGCAGCGTCTCGACCTTGATCGTGGAGACCTCATTGACCCTGTTCAAGCTGATGCCGGGGACGTCAACGTCAACGCCACGGAAGATCACGACATTTTCGCCATCGACGCCCACGTAGTACTGGGTCTGCGTCCATCGGTATCCGGCGTAGCCAGCGCCAGCCAACAGTGCCGCGATCACCAGCAAAGCCAGGCTGACGCGCCACCAGCGCCGTTTTCCTGGTGGACGCGGGGCGTATCGCAACGCCTCTTCGTCAATGCTGATCGGCGCGCTGTCGTCGGAAGGGCTGACTGATCGGCCGGTTGGCGGCCGCGACTGTTCGGCCGCAGCACCAACAAGTTGTGGTTGACCGTCCGCGCACGCCAATTCGGTGTCGGGATCGGCGTCCTTGGCGACGAACTCAGCGAGGACGACGGTGACGTTATCCACGCCGCCAGCTTCTAGCGCCTTGGTGATGAGTTCAGTGGCGGCAAGGTCGATCGATTCCGAATCCAACAACGCTCGTTCAATGACGTCGTCGGTGACCATGTCGGACAGTCCGTCGCTGCACAGCAGGTAGCGATCACCAGCCTGGGGCTGGATCCAACTGAGATCGGCAGCGTTGTCATCGCGACCCAAGAGCGCGCGCAAAAGCAGTGATCGGTGGGGATGGTGGCGCGCTTCTTCGGAAGTGAGGCGACCTTCGTCAACCAAGCTTTGGACGAAGGTGTGATCGGCGCTGATCTGGGTTAGAGCGCCGTCACGCAACCGATAGCTGCGCGAATCGCCGAGGTGCGCCCACGCCAACTTCTCGCCATCCCACAGCATCGCTTCAACCGTGGTGCCCATGCCTTCCACGGCTGGATCATCGGCGATCAGTTCAGCTAGTCGATTGTTAGCCAACTCAACGGCGCTGCCGAGTGCGGTGAGGGCGTCGATGTCGTGATCGTGGTCAAGCGTTCGGAGCACATTCATGGTGGTCGAGGACGCCAGATCACCTGCCGCTGCGCCGCCCATGCCGTCGGCGATCGCGAAAAAATGCGGACCGGCGTAGCCGGAGTCTTCGTTATTGGAGCGGCGCAGGCCGACGTCGGTCAGGGCTACGTAGCGGAAGGTCAATTGTGAGTTGCTCATTTGCGCAGCTCCACGATGGTCTTGCCCAGTCGGACCTGGATGCCCAGGCCGATCGGCATTGGCGTGGTGATGCGCTGGCTACCGATGTAGGTGCCGTTGGTGGAACCGAGGTCTTCGACGAACCACTGCTCGCCGTTGGTGGCGAAGCGGGCATGGCGGGTGGACACGTAGTCGTCATCAAGACGGATGGCTGCGTCAGTGCCTCGGCCCAACAGGATGGGGGCGTCGCCGAGCGGAACGCTCTGGCCCTGGTTCGGACCGGAGACGACATGCAGCGCCGAAGGTGTTCCGCGCGGCGCCTTTTTCTTCACGGCCGGTCTGCTGGAAGCGGGCTTAGCCGGGCGAGCCGCGCTCTTGGTGCGGGCTGCCTTGGTGGGCGCTTTGGTGCCGAAGATGTCGGAACGAATCACCGACACGGCCGACAACACGAAGATCCACAGCACTGCCAAGAAAGCGAGTTTGATCAGCGTGAGGGTCAGCTCGGACATGTCACCGCTTCTCGTCAACGCGGACGATGATGACGGTGTTGCCAAGTCGGACTTCGGATCCATCGGCGACGACACCGGTTTGCACCTTGTGTCCGTTCAAGACCACTCCATTGGTGGAGCCGAGGTCGACGACGGTGACCGTGGTGTCGCCGCCATTGCGATGCACGGTGAACTCGGCGTGGCGCCGTGAGATGCCCGGGTCTTCAATCTTCAGGCCGACGTCGGTGCCGCGTCCGATAACCAAACCGTCGATCGGCACGGGATGGGTCTGACCGTTGACCTCGATAGTGACGTTGGTGCGGCGGGTAGCGGCCACTGCGGCCTGGGCGTCGGCTGCCGTGACCGATGCGTTGGTCTTGGAGCGGACCCGGAACCGGCCAGTGCCCAGATCGGTGGCCTCGACGAAGGCGATCTTGATGGGGCCAGCAAGGGTGTAGCGCTGGTCGTGGACGTGGTCCTGGACCAGCGTGCCGAGTTCCTCAATGAGGGTTGCACCGAACGGAGTCAGGCGTTCGTGGTCGGCGGGAGAGAGTTCGACGGAGAAGTCATTAGGGACCAGGCGCCGGTCCCGTGACAGGACGTGGGCCGAGTTATCGACTTCGCGTTGGAGCGCAGCGGCGATTTCGACGGGCTGCACCGCGCTGCGGAACGCCCGTGCGAAGGCGCCCGTGACTGCCCCTTCGAGTCGTTGCTCGAAGCGTTGCAGGACTCCGGCCATCACTGCTCCCCCTTCGTCGGTCGGGCAAGTTCGAACCCGCACCCGTGCGGGACCGCCCTTTGATCGTATCGGTTCGTGAAGCATGAGCCGATTTCGCAGCGACTCGTGGCTGGCTGTAGAGTTGTGCCTCGGTTCCCTTGGGAATCAATGCGCGAGTGGCGGAACGGTAGACGCGCTGGCTTCAGGTGCCAGTGTCCGCAAGGGCGTGGGGGTTCAAATCCCCCCTCGCGCACGGTTGTTGAACGGGCCCTGACTTACAAAAGTTAGGGCCCGTTTCGCATCGGTGGGCCCGTTCAACAACCGTGTACTGATGTGACGTGGGATTTGAGGAGGAGGCGTTTCGACAACCGAGGGTTCTCGGCTGTCGGAAACACGCCGACGGGGTCCCCCCTCGCGCACCAATCACGCGACGGGCCCTGACTGACAAAGTCAGGGCCCGTTTCGCATCGTTCAGTTACACGGGGCGCCTTCGCAGCAGGGGCGGATGTAGCCGCAGCCGTCGCAGCGTTCGTGGGAGGTTTCCCAGCGCATCACGGTGCTGCAGTTGGGGCAAGGCTCAGTCAGATCTGCCATGGCTTCAGCCTAGATATCTGGGTGCCGGCGATGTCGGTGATATTTGCGTGTCGGCAACGCCGAGTGGCTCGCAGTTACTGGCGGGTAGGATTTGGGTATGGCTGAACAGAAGGTCCTGACCGAGATCAAGGACGGCGTCGCCTACGTGACGCTGAATCGTCCCGATGCGCTGAATGGCATTGACCTCGACGTTGTTGAGCAGGTGATCGCGGCCGGAGAACGACTCAAGAGCGACACCTCCATCCGCGCAGTTGTGCTGCAGGGGGCGGGCCGCTCCTTCTGTGCCGGCTTGGACTTCGCGTCGGCGTTCAAGGACAAGAAGCGCGTTGCGCGCTACTTCCTTGCTGGACCCAAGAAGGCCAATAAGTTCCAGCGGTTCTCCACTGTGTGGCGTGATGTGCCGGTTCCGGTCATCGCGGTCATCCAGGGCCATTGCTTCGGTGGCGGTCTGCAACTGGTTGCCGGAGCCGATTTCCGTTTCACGACTCCCGACGCTCAGTGGTCGATCTTGGAAGCCAAGTGGGGCTTGGTCCCGGACATGGGCGGTACGGTGCCATTCCTCGACGTCATGCCGGTCGATATCGTGCAGCGTCTCGCGATGACGGGTGAAGTCGTCAGCGGAGAACAGGCGCTGGACTTGGGCTTGGCGACGGGCGTCAGTGATGATCCGTTGGCCGAAGCGTTAGCTCTGATCGAGCAGATCAAGCAGCGTTCGCCCGATTCGGTGGCCGCGACCAAGCAGCTGATTTATCGCAACGCCCGTGGCGCCGAGCGCCGCGCGTTGCGTCGTGAACGGAAGTTACAGAGCGCCATGTTCAAATCGCGCAACACCAAGATTGCTCGCGAAGCAGGCATGGCCAAACAGGCGCCTGTGTTCGGACCCCGTACGTTCGACTGAGTGCCATTGCTGCGTCTGTTCTCACTTATTTCGCTGTTGCTCGTTGCGGGCTGCGGCGGAGCGGGCGCGCCTGCCAACTCGCCGGCCGCTCAGCCGACCGCGCGGGCGTCAGGATTCACCGATCGACCCTGCGCCGATCTGATCATCGTTGCGGCGCGTGGCCAGCAGCAGTCGCGGGCCAAGAATTTCGGCGCCGGAACTGAGATCCGGCTCGTGGCTACTGAGTTGACCAAGCTGGCGCAGCGCCACGGAAATACCTCGGTCCGGCTGGAGTCGATCGACTACCAGTCCGATCCGCCAGCCGATCTTTCGGCCTATGACGTGGCGGTCGATGCCGGGGCGGCCGGGTTGGCGCGACGACTCGACACATTGGAATCAACGTGTCGAGATTCGCGAGTCGCCGTGATCGGATTCAGCATGGGTGCACAGGTGGTGCATGAGGCGATCGCCGATCGCTCGACTGGCCAGATTGCCCTGGTCGCGATGATCGCCGATCCGATGCGCGATCCCGTCGCGACGTATCAACAGTTCACCTTCGGGACGGCAGCACCCAACCCAGGCAGTCTCGGACCGGGCCCTGTCATCGGCGACCTGGCCACCCGCACCATCTCGTTCTGCGCCTCCGCCGACGACGTGTGCAATCACAGCCCGGGGGCATCTCGCACGGCCGTTGATCTGGTGCACAAGCACTTCTATGAGAAGCCACAGCATGTTGCCGCGATGGCTGCACAGATGGCGAAGATTGCTAGGGTGGCGCGGTGAACGACGAGAACACCACCGACGGCACTCCGGCCAAGAAAAAGGTCGCTGACCAGTACGACCGCGGGTACGACTACACGACGTACTTCGACAACCGCGCGTATGAGGATGCCGCCGAGCGGGTCGCGATCCGTCGCCTGCTGGGCAAGCGCCGCTTCGCTCGGGCCGCTGACATTGGTGGTGGCTACGGCCGACTGTGCCTGATGTTGCGCGAATACGCCGATCACGTGACGCTCGCCGAACCGGGCCAGGCTCAATTGGATGCTGCCGCCAAGGTTCTGGAGGGCACAGATATCGAGCGGGTGCGCACTCAGGCCGACGATCTGGCATTCGACGACGCATCGCTGGACCTGATCACAATGGTGCGAGTGATGCACCATCTGCCCGATCCCACCGCCGAGTTCGCCGAGATCGCTCGGGTGCTCCAGCCCGGTGGAACTGCGATCATCGAAGTCGCCAATTACGGCCACTACAAGAACCGCCGTCAGTTCAAGAAGGATGGCAAGGCGCTGCCGACTGAACCGGTCAGCATCCGCACAGTGAAGGCCGACGAGCCCGATGCGATTGCCTTCGTGAACCACAACATCGCCACCGTTGTCGGCCAGTTGGACGCAGCTGGTCTCAAGCTGCAGAACAAGTTGTCGGTCTCAAATCTGCGCAGCGAGCGGCTCAAGTCGATGCTGCCGACCGGCCTGATGGTGTCGGTCGAGAAGCGCCTGCAGAAGCGACTGGCCAAGAACGACTTTGGCCCCAGCATTTTCTTGGAGTTGACGAAGTCCTAGAGCACGTCGAGGCGGCGCAAGACGTCGCGGACGTGTGACAACGCACGGCGGTCGCGCAGGCCCGTGGTGTCATCGAAGTACAGGCCATCGCCGATTAATTGGATCGTGCGTGCCAGTGCTTCGTCTCCGAGATGTTCGCGCAGTACGGCGCCCCAGCCTTGTCGCAGATCGCCCAGTGCATCGCGAGCACGTTCGTCTTGCTCTTGGGAAATGCGCCCGGCTGCGATCAGCGCGCGGTCGAAATCACTTCCCGAATCGACTGACGTCGTGAGGTAGTAGTCGACGGGGCCCTTCTTGGATGCCCGCATCTTTTCGACGTCAGCTGCGCCCTGTTCGCGCAGTCGGGCGAGCATGCCGTCGACCAACTCATCCTTGCTGCCGAAGTGATACAGCAGGCCGCCTTTAGAAACGTCAGCCTCCGCGGCGACTGCTTCGAGCGTCGCGGCTCGGCTCCCCGATCGCACCAGGATCGTCTCGAAGGCGTCGAGCAGGCGATCGCGGGTGCTGCGTTCGACGGCCATGCCAGCAGGGTATCGCTGCGGCATTGGTCGGGAATATCACACTGCACCGGCTGGTTCACTAAACCGTCCAGACGGTACAGTAAACGGGTTGCTCATTTTTGCTTGAAGGAGGCCAGACATGACCATGGAAATAACGAAGACTCGCACTGCCGGAGCGCGCGAATGGACTGCGTTGGCCGTCCTGATGCTGCCGGTCCTCATGGTGTCGGTCGACAACACAGTGTTGAGCTTCGCACTACCTGAAATCAGCGTTGCGCTGCGGCCCAGCGGTTCGCAACTGCTGTGGATCGTCGACATCTACGCGATCATGCTGGCTGGTCTGCTGATTGCGATGGGCAGTATTGGCGATCGTGTCGGTCGTCGTCGCCTCTTGCTGATCGGGTCGATTGGCTTCGCGGGTGCGTCGCTGCTGGCCGCGTTCAGCACGTCGGCCGAAATGCTGCTGACCGCACGGGTGCTGCTGGGCTTCTTCGGTGCCACGCTGATGCCGTCCACGTTGTCTTTGATTCGCAATATTTTCGTCGATGCCCGCGATCGTCGCATTGCGATTGCTACCTGGGCCGCGATGTTCTCCGGCGGCGCAGCACTCGGCCCGATTCTCGGCGGCTGGCTGCTGGGCCATTTCGCCTGGGGCTCGGTGTTCTTGATCAACGTGCCGATCGTCGTGGTGCTGCTCCCGTTGGCGATGTCGCTGTTGCCCGAATCGCGCGATCCGGAGCCCGGCCCCCTGGATCTGCCGGCCATCGGCCTTTCTCTCGTCGTGATGTTGCCGTTCGTCTTCGGTATTAAGAACCTGGCCAAGCACGGCTTTGACGATCTGACCCTGACCGCCTTCGCCGTCGCGGTCGTTGCGGGCTGGGCTTTGGTGCGTCGACTGCAGCGCAGCAGCCATCCGATGATTGACCCCAGCCTCTTCAAGAACCGCGTTTTCACCGGTGCGATCATCGCGAACCTGTTGAGCCTGATGGCGCTGACTGGGTTTTTGTTCTTGGGCGCTCAACTGCTGCAGTTGGTGCTGGGTCTGTCAGCGATGGATGCGGCGTTGGTGCTCCTGCCGGGGCTAGTGGTCACCGTCGTGTGCGGATTTGTCGCCGTTCGATTGATGCAGGCGGTGCCAGTGCGCGTTCTGGTCGCGGGCAGCTTTGCTGCTTCAGCTATCGGATATGCCGTTATGGCGTTGACCGAGCACCCCTCGGTTGCTTCGGTGGGCATTGCGTTCGCATTGATTGGCATCGGTATCGGCCTGGCCGAAACGATCACCAACGATCTGATGCTGGCCAGTGTGCCGCCGTCAAAGGCAGGCGCCGCCTCGGCTATTTCGGAGACGGCCTATGAGATTGGTGCCGTTCTCGGAACGGCAGTGTTGGGCGCCGTGCTCACCGGCATCTACCGGTCGCACCTGACAGTTCCGGCCATCGCTCAATGGGGTGAGCGCGACGGCTCATTCGAGACGCTCGGTGGCACGCTCGACCTCGCGTCCTGGTATCCGAACGAGATCGGCGAGTCACTGATCGAGTCGGCGCATTCGGCCTTCGACCTCGGCGTCCAGACCACCTCGGCTGTCGCCATCGTGATCGCCCTCGGTGCCGCGTTCGTCTCCTGGCGCACCCTCCGCGACGCCTAACCTCCCCGCTGAGTGACACGTTTTTACAAGATTTGTCGCCCAGAATCTGCACAAACGTGTCACTCAGCGGGATAGTGGGGCAATGATCAGGTGGGTTGTCATCGCCGGAATCGTTGCCGTCGGAAGTGCGCTCGCCGCACTCGCGATCGTGTTTCATCCGCTGTGGTGGTGGCTGGCAGCGCCAATTCTGATCGTCGGACTCGTCGGTGTTCATGACCTGGTGCAGCGCAAGCACAGCATTCTGCGCAACTACCCGGTCTTGGGTCACGGTCGGTTCATCGCCGAATTTGTTCGTCCGGAGATTCAGCAGTATTTCGTTGAATCGAACACGGACGGCGCTCCGTTCGACCGCGAAATCCGCGACATCGTCTATGCCCGAGCGAAAGGCGATACCGAGGCTGAGCCGTTCGGTACCGAGCGCGATGTGAATGCCATCGGCTATGAGTTCGTGACGCACTCGTTGACGGCGAAACGGGCCGGTGGCGAAATCCCGAGCGTCACTCTGGGCGGCCCACGGTGCACGCAGCCTTACGACATTGCCTTGCTGAACGTCTCTGCAATGAGCTTCGGTTCACTGTCGGGCAATGCGATCGAAGCGTTGAATGCTGGCGCCGCTTTGGGCGGCTTCGCGCACGACACGGGCGAAGGTGCCATCAGCGTTCATCACCGCAAACACGGTGGCGATCTGATTTGGGAGGTCGCCTCGGGCTACTTCGGATGCCGCACGAAGGACGGCCACTTCGACCCCGAACAGTTCGCATCTCGGGCACAGAGCGAGCAGGTCAAAGCGATCTCGATCAAACTCTCGCAAGGCGCCAAACCCGGGCTCGGAGGCCTGCTGCCAGGAGAAAAGGTCAACGCCGAAGTTGCCGAAGCGCGTGGTGTGGAGATCGGCGAAACCGTCTCTTCGCCTCCCGCGCACAATGCGTTCTCGACACCGCGCGAGTTAGTGCAGTTCGTCGAACAACTGCGCGAACTCAGCGGCGGCAAGCCGGTGGGCATCAAATTGTGCATTGGGTCGCGCCATGAGTTCCTCGGCATCTGTAAGGCCATGGTCGAGGAGAACGCCGGGCCCGATTTTGTGATTGTGGACGGATCAGAAGGCGGTACTGGAGCCGGACCAGTTGAGTTCGAGGACTACGTCGGGACGCCGCTGACCGAAGGCCTCATCTTCGTCCACAACGCGCTGACCGGCGCCGGCCTTCGCGAACGCGTCAAGATCGGAGCAAGCGGCAAGGTCGCGACAGGCATCGACATCGTCAAACGCATCTGCCAAGGGGCCGACTTCACCCTCGCCGCCCGCGCCATGATGTTTGCGATCGGTTGCATTCAGGCTCAGGCGTGCCACACCAACCGCTGCCCGGTCGGAGTTGCCACGCAGGATCCATGGCGGGCACGGGCATTGCGGGTCGACGACAAGTCGGTACGCGTGCGCAATTTCCAGGCACAAACGGTGGCCAGTGCGCACCAGATTGTGGCCTCGATGGGCCTGGAGTCCTTCGACGAACTACACCCAGGTCTCCTGCACCGGCGGCTAGACCATCACGTCACCGTGACCTACGCCGATCTGTATGACTGGCTGGAGTCCGGAGTTCTGTACACCGCTCCCCCGCAGGAGTGGCAGTCCGATTGGGCGCAAGCCGACGCCGACACATTCGGCACTCGTACCGCCAATCGACCGGCAGGCTTTCGCGTTCGGCAGTGACTATTTGCTGAACAGTCCCTTGGCTTCGGCTCCTGAACCGTCGAGCTTGTCGCCGAGTTTGGTGAGAGCCTGACCGACCTGACCAAGGATGTCGGCGAGCGCTACCAAGTCGTCAGCGAGGCCGCCGAGGCCACTTGTCGTGCCATGGATCGTTTTGGTGGCCGTGCTCAACTGCTTGGCCGGTCCACCCATCAGCGGCACTTTGGCGATGTCGTCGACAGCACCATCGATGAGTTTGGTGACCGATGCCAAGTTGTCGGCGATGGAACCGAGGGTCGATGCGCTACCGCTGAGGCGCGTCATCGCTCCGGACTTTCCGTCCGCGCCGGCCAACGCCAGCCCGGCCGCCCGTGCCTGCTCGCCGGCGTCAGTCAGGCCTGTTGCCAGGGCAGCGACTACTCCCGGGAGATTGGTCAGCACGTCCTTGTTCTTGGTGACGAGTTCGATGACGTCCTTGAGTCCGTCGGCGTCGAGCGCCCCACCTAGCAATTTGCCCAGATCCATGGCGCGCACGCTACCCCTAGTCTTGGCCCATGCCCGCACGCGACCGGTTGATGGCGATCGCCGTCGCTGTCATCTGGGGCGTCAACTTCATCGCGATTCGCTGGGGCTTAGACGATGTTGCGCCGTTGGTCTTCGTCGCAGTGCGCTTCACCTTCGTGGCGCTGCCGCTCGTCTTCTTTGTGCCTCGACCGAAGGTGTCGTGGAGAGTCGTTGCTGCGGTCGGAACGTTCATGAGCCTGGGTCAGTTCGGCCTGCTTTATGTCGCCATGGACCAAGGAATGCCGGCCGGTCTCGCAGCTCTGGTTTTGCAAGCCCAAGTGGTCTTCACGATCTTGTTGGCGTGGATTGCGCTCGGTGAAGTGGCTCGGAGGCGGCAGATTTTCGGCGTCGTCATAGGTTCAATCGGCCTTGCTGTCGTGGCGCTCGGCTTCGGCGCAGACGCCTCAGTGCTGCCGCTACTCATCACCGTCGGCGCCGCAGCCTCCTGGGCGGTGGGCAACGTGGTGGCTCGAGCAGCCAAGGTCACGTCGGGGCTGTCATTGGTCGTCTGGTCGGCACTGGTCGTCCCACTCCCGAGTCTGGGGTTGTCGATCCTGGTCGATGGCTGGTCGACCACGGTGAACGCATTCGCAGACTTCAGCTGGACCGCGATTGGCAGCACCGCGTTCACGGTCGTGGTGTCGACACTGATCGGCTACACCTGGTTCAACATTCTGCTGTCTCGCCATCCGGCGGCATCGGTGATGCCCTACATCTTGTTGGTCACTCCGGTGGGCATGATGGCGGCCTGGCTCGTCCTTGACGAAACCCCTGGCTACATCGAGTTGATTGGGGCCGCCGTCATGTTGGCGGGCGTGGCGATTGCAAGTGTCGTTAGGACGACAACAGCGCCGACCGCGCCATCCGCGTCAACAACTGACGCATCCGTTCCTCGCTAATGCGCGCGCTGTGCGGCGTGGAGTTGAGCAGTCCAAACATCGCCTGAACTGCAGCGCGCGCTTCTGCGGCGTCGAAATCTTTGCGCAGACGACGAAGCACCGATACCCAGGCATCGATGTAGGTCAGCTGTAGCTCGCGTACGCGGTGCTGGGCATCGTGCGTCAAATTTGACCACTCGCGATCCTGGATCACGATGAGTTCGGGATAAGTGATGGCGAAGTCGATATGCCACTGAATCAACGCATCGAGAGCCCGCGACGGTTCGCTGTGCTCGGCGATCCGACTGGTGGCCTCAGCGACGTGACGTTCACTGATTGCGGTCAGTGACTGGGCGAGGAGATCGTCCTTGCCAGCGAAGTGCCGGTAGAGGGCGGGCCCAGAGATCCCGCAGGCGGCACCAATGTCGTGCACCGAGACGCCGTGGAATCCGCGTTCAGCAAATAGTTGCGCTGACACCGTCAGAATCTGCGCACGTCGGTCGGCAACCACACAGTGATCGTATCGCAATTGTTAACGGTCGTTAACATGCTCTGCTATCTTCGGCGTGTGAAGCAGTTAGTCGACGATCTGCGGTCCAAGTTGGAGACGGCTCGCCAAGGCGGCAGTGAGAAGGCGCGGGCAGCGCATCGCGCGCGGGGAAAAATGATGCCGCGCGAACGTATCGATGCCTTACTTGATCCGGGTTCGCCGTTCTTGGAACTGTCGCCGCTGGCCGCCACCGGCATGTACGACGACGCGGTTCCCAGCGCGGGGATCATCACCGGGATCGGCCGGGTTGAAGGTCGGCTCTGCATGGTGGTCGCCAACGACGCCACCGTCAAGGGCGGCACGTACTACCCGATCACGGTCAAGAAGCACTTGCGAGCGCAAACCATCGCGCACCAGAACCACTTGCCGTGCATCTACCTAGTGGACTCCGGTGGTGCCTTTTTGCCGATGCAGGACGAAGTGTTTCCCGATCGTGAGCACTTCGGCCGGATCTTTTTCAATCAGGCGAATATGTCCGCTGACGGCATTCCGCAGATCGCCGCCGTGATGGGCTCGTGCACGGCAGGCGGTGCGTATGTGCCGGCCATGAGCGATGAGTCGGTCATCGTGAAAGAGCAGGGCACCATTTTCCTCGGCGGCCCGCCGCTGGTGAAGGCCGCGACAGGCGAGGTCGTCACAGCTGAAGAACTTGGTGGCGGCGAGGTCCACGCCCGCCAGTCCGGAGTTGTCGACCACTTGGCTGACGACGATGAGCATGCTCTGCAGATCCTCCGCTCGATCGTCGACATGCTGCCGCCGAGCGGCCAGCCGGAAGCCGGTGAGGTGGGTCAACCGCTCATTGATACGGCCACGATCGGTGATGTCATCCCTGACGACCCACGTCAGCCGTATGACGTACGTGAGGTGATCCGCCGCCTCGTCGACAACTCCAGGCTGCACGAGTTCAAGCGACTCTACGGTGAAACATTGGTGTGCGGATTCGCTCGGATCCAAGGCCACGAAGTCGCGATTCTGGCCAATAATGGCGTGCTGTTCGGCGAGTCAGCCGTCAAAGGCGCCCACTTTGTCGAACTAGCGAATCAACGCGGTATCCCGCTGTTGTTCCTGCAGAACATCACCGGCTTCATGATCGGTCGTGACTACGAAAATCGTGGCATCGCCAAGGACGGCGCGAAGCTGGTGACCGCGGTTGCCACCTCCGTGGTGCCCAAACTGACCGTCGTCATCGGCGGTTCATTCGGTGCGGGCAACTACGGCATGTGCGGTCGCGCCTACGATCCGCGGTTCCTGTGGGCCTGGCCCAATGCGCGTACCGCCGTGATGGGCGGCGAACAAGCGGCGTCCGTGCTTGCCACCGTGCGGCGAGATGCCATTGAGGCCAAGGGTGGCACGTTCTCAGCTGAGGAAGAGGAAGCGCTCAAAGCGCCGATCCGTGATCAGTTCGAGGAGCAGACCTCGGCGTATTACTCCACTGCCCGGCTTTGGGATGACGGCATCATCGACCCCGCCGACACCCGCCGGATTTTGGGCATGGCTCTGCAGGTGGTCACCACACCCGCCGCCACCCCGCCGACCCCGCGCTTCGGCGTCTTCCGGATGTGAGTGTTGCAATGTTCAAGTCTGTTCTGATTGCTAATCGTGGCGAAATCGCCCTCCGCATCATGCGCACCTGTCAGCGCCTCGGTATTCGATCCATCGCGGTTTTCACTGACGCAGACGTCGCCGCACCGCACGTAGGTCAGGCCGATGTCGCTGTTCACATTGACAGTTATCTGGACGTCGAGGAGATCATCCGTGCCGCGCAGTCGGCCGGAGCCGAAGCGATCCATCCCGGCTATGGATTTTTATCCGAACGTTCGGCTCTCGCACGCGCCGTAGAGAGCGCTGGCCTCGTTCTCATTGGACCGAGTGCTGACGTGATGGACCTGATGGGTCGTAAGGACGCAGCTCGTGAGGTCGCAGAGCAGGCTGGCGTGCCAGTTGTGCCGCGCGGCGACGACGCTGGATTCCCGGTCCTGGTCAAGGCTGCCGCTGGCGGCGGAGGCAAAGGCATGCGAGTGGTGCGTGCTGAAGCCGAACTCGACGATGCCGTCGCTGCAGCGAAACGGGAGGCAGCAGCTGCCTTCGGTGACGACACGATCCTGGTCGAAAAGCTCGTCGAGCACGGGCGGCACATCGAAGTCCAGGTGTTCGGCGATCACCACGGCAACGTCATCCACCTCTTTGAGCGCGACTGCTCGGCACAACGTCGCCATCAGAAGGTCATCGAGGAAGCTCCCGCACCAGGCATCGATGCTGAGGTGCGTCACAAGATCACCACCGCGGCCGTCGATTTGGCGCGCGCCGTCAACTACACGAACGCCGGAACAGTGGAGTTCCTGCTCGACGTCGAGACTGGCGAGTTCTACTTCCTGGAGATGAACACCCGCTTGCAGGTTGAGCACCCGGTCACCGAGGCGATCTGCGGCAATATCGATCTCGTCGAGCAGCAGTTGCGCGTGGCCGCTGGACTCCCGCTTGATGTCGTTCAGGACGACCTGTGGATTCACGGCCACGCCATGGAGGCTCGGGTCTACGCCGAAGACGCGTTCAACGGGTTCTTGCCGCAGGCCGGAACCGCCACCTTCGTCAGTTGGCCGGCGGCCGCCCGCGTGGATCACGCGCTGGAATCGGGTCAGACCGTCAGCACGGCCTATGACCCCATGCTGGGCAAAATTATCGTCCATGGACACGACCGTGAAGACGCTCGAGCCAAGCTGATCGCAGCCCTAGACGACACGTCGATCTTTGGTCTCACCACGAACGTCGGTTTCCTGCGTGCGCTTGCCGCCACCGACACCTTCGGTGATGCGACGGTTGAAACTGCATGGCTCGACACCGCCGACATTCAGCCGCCGTCGATCGACCAAGCACGGGCCATTGCCGCCTGGGCCGAAGTGCGGTCCGAAGTCGAGCATTACCAAGGGCCGTGGCGAGCCGACAGTTGGCGGCTTAGCGGCCCGCCGGCGCCAGCTCGCGTGATGCTTGACCAGATCGTGCCTGTAGACCGTCACCGGGGTACGGCAGACGGGTTTGCCATTCGTGAATTGGCTGTCGAAGGTGACCGGTTGGTGCTGTCGGTCGATGGTGAGCGGGTATTGGCGGTGGCTCAGGTTGCTCCGTATTCGGTGGAGGTGGTCGTCCACGGCCAGCGGTTTGTCTTCCGTCGACCAGACGGTGCACAGCACGAAGTTGAAGCGTCCGGATCAATCGTTGCGCCGATGCCGGGTTCGGTTGTCGATGTGCGAGTAGCAAGTGGCGATGTGGTCGAAGCAGGTCAGGTACTCGGCACCGTCGAGGCAATGAAGATGGAACACGCCTTGACCGCTCCCTTCGACGGCATCGTGACCCAGGTTGGCGCGGTGGCCGGAGCGCAGGTCGCCCTCGGTGACTTGCTGTTCACCGTCGAGGAAGCAGATCAGTCCGATGAATGAGGCACTCCCCCAACGCGTCACGATCTACGAAGTCGGTCCGCGCGACGGGCTTCAGAACGAATCGGTCGTGGTGCCGCTTGCGGTCAAACTCGAACTCATCGAGCGACTCATCGCCGCTGGACTCCCCGTTGTGGAAGCCACCAGCTTCGTTCATCCCAAGTGGGTGCCGCAGCTGGCTGATGCTGCCGAGTTAGTGGCGCTGTTGCCGCTCGACGGTCCCGTCCCGCTGCCCGTTTTGGTGCCCAACGAACGCGGTTTGGATCGCGCCATTGAAGCCGGCTGCCAACACATTGCCGTCTTTGCCAGCGCAACCGAGACGTTCGCTGCCAAGAATCTGAACAGCACGCTGGAGGGCCAGTTTGAGCTGTTCGAGCCGACCATGCGCCGGGCGATTGAGGCCGGAATGGATGTCCGTGCTTATGTGTCGATGTGTTTCGGCGACCCATGGGAAGGTGCGGTGCCGATCGATCAGGTCGTGTCGGTAGGCCAGCGTCTGCTTGACCTTGGCGCCTACCAACTGTCGCTCGGCGACACGATTGGTGTCGGGACAGCAAATCAGGTGGGAGAGCTGATTGACGCATTCGGCTCGGCCGGAGTGGGCGTCGAGCGATTGGCGATGCACTTCCACGACACCTACGGCCAAGCCCTCGCCAATACGTACGCCGCTCTTCAGCACGGCATCACCACCTTCGACTCATCGGCCGGCGGCCTCGGCGGCTGCCCATATGCCGAAAGCGCGACCGGCAACCTGGCTACCGAAGACCTGGTCTGGATGCTCAATGGGCTGGGCATCGAACATGGCGTCGATCTGCAGGCAGTGGTCCAGATCAGCGCCTGGATGGCCAGACACCTCGGCCGGCCGCCGGCCTCGGCTGTGGCGCGTGCACTC
>JBEBVW010000026.1:0-19418 GCA_040392565.1 Aeromicrobium sp.
CGGCACTGGGCCGTTTCTACGCGGCGGCGATCGTAGAGTCGGGCGTTGAATTCGACGTTCTTCTCGGTCCTGCCTACAAAGGCATTCCGATCGCGTCGGCGACTGCTGTCGCGCTGGCCGATCATCACGGCCGCGATGTGCCGTGGTGCTTCAACCGCAAAGAGGCCAAGGATCACGGCGAAGGTGGACTGATCGTCGGCTCGCCGTTGCAGGGTCGGGCGCTCGTCGTCGACGACGTCATCACCGCCGGCACTGCGATTCGAGAAGTGCAGCAGATCGTGGCTGACGAGGACGCCGAAATCGCTGGCATCGTTGTCGCCGTCGACCGTCAAGAACGCGGCACCGGCGAACTGTCAGCGATCGAAGAAGTTGAGCGCGATCTGGGCGTTGATGTCACCGCGATCATCACGTTGTCCGACATCGTCGAGTTCATCGAAGCCACCGGCAAGCACGCCGAACACCTCGAAGCGATCCGCGCTTATCGCTCCGAGTACGCAGTCGCGTGACCGAACCGGAGAGCGGCGTCGGCGTCGGACCGTGGCAGGGCGATTGGCCTGACGACCCGCGATACGACCCCGAACTGCTGCGTGACGGAGACGCCCGCAACGTCTCCGATCAGTACCGGTACTGGACGGTCGACGCGATCGTGGCCGATCTAGATCGGCGTCGGCATGGATTCCACGTGGCGATCGAGAACTGGCAGCACGACTTCAACATCGGTTCGATCGTGCGCACCGCGAACGCCTTCCTCGCAGCTGAAGTGCACATTGTGGGCAAGCGCCGCTGGCACCGCCGTGGTGCGATGGTCACCGATCGCTACCAACACGTTCGCCATCACCCCACGGTTGAGGATTTGGTGTCGTGGGCTGGCGCTGAAGGCGTCGAGTTGATCGGCATCGACAACGTGGAGGACTCCGAACCGATCGAATCGGCCGACCTCCCAGAGCGCTGCCTGTTGCTGTTTGGCCAGGAAGGCCCAGGCCTCACTGATGAGGCGCGAGCCGCCTGCACCCGGACGCTGTCCATTGCTCAGTTCGGGTCCACGCGCTCGATCAACGCCGGCGCTGCTGCCGCCATCGCAATGCACAGCTGGATCCGACAGCACGCGGACGTCACCGGTCCCGCGTAAGGTCGGCGCCATGGCACAAGTGGTCATCATCGGAGGCGACGCCGCCGGAGCATCCGCGGCCGCCCAATTGCGACGCCGACTGCCCAGCGAGCACGAGGTCATCGTGTTGGAGCGAGGCGACTGGACCTCGTATTCGGCTTGCGGCATCCCGTACTGGATCTCTGGTGAAGTCGGATCCGCCGATGACCTTGTCGCGCGCAGTCCTGCTGAGCACCGCGCGAACGGCATCGATTTGCGTATGGGTGTTGAGGCCACCGGGATCGACATTGAACGCCGCATTGTGAGTACCTCGGCTGGCGACATTGACTACGACCGTCTGGTCATCGCTACCGGTGCTGAACCGGTGCGGCCTGACCTGCCGGGTATCGACGCCGAGGGAATTCTCGGCGTTCAGTCGATTGACGACGGTCAACGAGTGCTTGACGCCATCCGCACTCATCCGCGGCACGTGGTGGTGGTTGGCTCGGGCTACATCGGTCTGGAAATGGCTGAGGCGTGTGTTGCTCGCGGCCTCGACACCACGGTCATCGAGCGCGGTCCCACGCCGCTTCGAGTTGTTGAGCCCGAGTTGGGCGAGTTGGTCGCCGACGCGATGCGTGCGCGCGGCATCGAGCTGCGCACCCAAACTCAAGTCACTGGCTTCGCCACTGTCGATGGCCGAGTCACGGCCGTTGAAACCTCCGACGGCCCGATTCCGGCGGACCTCGTGATCCTCGGTCTGGGAGTAACCGGGAGGTCGGCGCTGGCCAGAGCCGCGGGTTTGCCGATCGGGGTTAAGGACGCCATCGTCGTCGACCAGCACATGCGAGTGGCTGATGGCATCTGGGCAGCCGGCGACGTCGTGCAGTGCATTGACCGAGTCACGGGTCAGCTAGTGCACGCCGCGTTGGGCACTCACGCCAATAAGCAGGGCATGGTCGCCGCCGACTCGATCGCAGCCGATCTGCTGGGCGAGGCGCCACAGCTGACTTTCCCGGGCATTGTTCGTACCGCCATCACCCGCTTCTGCGCATTGGAAATTTCCCGCACTGGCCTGAGCCCCGCGCAAGCGACCGAGTTCGGGTTCGAACCCGTCGTCGCGTCGATCGAGACCACCAACGTCGCTGGCTATATGCCGGGCGCCGCCGCGATGACGGTGCTGATGGTGGCCGATCGCTCCACCCGCCGGCTGTTGGGTGTGCAGATCGTCGGTGCCGAAGATGCTGCGCTGCGTATTGATGTCGCCTCAACGGCGTTGGCAGCGGGCATGACCGTCGACGACGTCGTGATGCTCGACTTGGCCTACGCACCGCCGTTCGGATCTGTCTGGAGCCCGGTTCAGGTTGCCGCACGAGCGGTGGTCAAGCGCCTCGACGCGTGAGACATACTTGGCCGTGCACCCCGAAATAACACAGGAGATTGCCCCATGCCCATCGCCACTCCCGAGGTCTACGCAGCGATGCTCGACAAGGCCAAGAGCGATTCCTTCGCTTTCCCGGCCATCAACGTCTCGAGCTCGCAGACCCTGAACGCGGCGCTGGCCGGATTCGCTGAGGCCGAGTCCGACGGCATCATCCAGGTGTCCACCGGTGGCGCCGAGTACTTCTCGGGCCCGACCGTCAAGGACATGGTTTCCGGTTCGCTGGCCTTCGCCGCTTTCGCCGAAGAGGTCGCCAAGAAGTATCCGGTCAACGTTGCGCTGCACACCGACCACTGCCCCAAGGACAAGCTCGACGGCTTCGTGCGTCCGCTGCTGGCGGCATCGGCCGAGCGCGTCAAGAGCGGCGGCCTGCCGTACTTCCAGTCCCACATGTGGGACGGCTCGGCAGTTCCGCTCGCTGAGAACCTGCAGATCGCCGAAGAACTGCTCGCTGCCTGCACCGCAGCCAACATCATTCTTGAGATCGAGGTCGGCGTCGTCGGTGGCGAAGAGGATGGCGTTGAGAACGCCATCAATGACAAGCTCTACACCTCGCCCGAAGATGCCCTGGCTACCGCTGCCGCGCTGGGACTGGGCGAGAAGGGCCGCTACCTGACGGCTCTGACGTTCGGCAATGTGCACGGTGTCTACAAGCCCGGCAACGTCAAACTCCGCCCCGAGGTGCTGAAGGCTGCCCAGGAAGCTGTTGCCGCCAAGTACGGCCAGGACCGCCCCTTCGACTTCGTGTTCCACGGTGGTTCGGGCTCGCTGCCCGAGGAAATCTCGGCCGCCGTCGACTACGGCGTCGTCAAGATGAACGTCGACACCGACACCCAGTACGCATTCACCCGCCCGGCCGCGGCCCACATGTTCTCCAACTACGACGGAGTCCTGAAGGTCGACGGCGAAGTCGGCAACAAGAAGGCCTACGACCCGCGCGCTTGGGGCAAGGCTGCCGAGGCCGGCATGGCTAGTCGCGTTGTCGAGGCCTGCCAGAACCTGCGTTCGGCCGGCACCAAGCTCTGATCCTCAGAACACCATGGCCTCATGGTGTTCAAGCGGCGGGTGAGAGCATGGGGACATGACGAACTTGTTGGGCGAGCCGCCCGAAACTCTGTTGCCGGTCGACCCGGGCGCGGAAGGGGTTTCGTTGGGCTACTCCGGGCGGGTCGTTGCTTCTGGGCATCCGGAGTCGGTTCTGGCTTGGGTCATGCTTGCCGAGGAAGCGCTTGCCGATGGGCAGGACGTTGAGGGGTACGCATTCGCTCGCACGGCCTACCACCGTTCGCTCGACTTGCTGCGGCGCAATGGTTGGAAGGGCCACGGTCCGGTGCCGTGGTCGCATGAACCCAACCGCGGCTTCCTGCGGTCGTTGGCCGCACTCGCTGATGCCTCGGCGCGTCTTGAAGATGAGGCCGAAGCGCACCGCTGCCGCGAGTTCCTCCACGAGTCCAGCCCTGAGGCGTACGCCGAACTGATTGGTTGACCTTCCGGCGGCGCAGATCGGCTGCGATGGGTGCCAAATTTCCACGAAATTGCGCCACTCGCGACGTTCCGGCCGCGTTTTGTTGGTGTGGGCTGGTTGAGTTTTCCCATGTCCATGATCGAAGCGCGGGGGCTGGTGCAGGTATTCCAGACCCGACAAGGAAAAAAGAAGACCGAAGTACGTGCAGTCGACGGGGTCGACCTCGACATCGCCGAAGGTGAAGTCGTCGGGTTCCTCGGACCCAATGGCGCAGGCAAGACCACAACACTGCGCATGCTCACCACGCTGCTCAAACCCACAGCCGGCACAGCCAAGGTGGCCGGCTATGACGTGGTGACCCAATCGGCCGATGTGCGCCGCAGCATCGGATACGTCTCCCAAGCCGGCGGCATCTCGTCCTACGCCCGAGCTGGCGAGGAGGTGATGGATCACGGAATGCTCTATGGCCGTACCAAGGCGCAGGTTGAAAAGCGGGGCAAAGAACTCTTCGAGCAGTTGCAGTTGGACGGACTCTGGGAGCGCACTGCGCGTCAGATGTCTGGCGGACAAAAGCGCCGCCTCGACATTGCGATGGGGCTGATCCACGATCCGACGCTGATCTTCCTTGATGAACCCACCACGGGCCTAGACCCTCAGGCACGGGCCAATCTGTGGGAGCACATCTCCGATTTGCGCCGCAAACATGGCGCCACCATTTGCCTCACCACGCACTACCTTGATGAAGCCGATGCGCTCAGCGATCGCATTGTGGTGATCGACCGTGGCCGCATCGTCGCCTCCGATACGGCCGACAACCTGAAGGCTGCTGTGGCTGGGGACTTGGTTGACATCGAGGTCACCGACGCCACCCGCGTAGCCGAGGCAGCGCAGCAATTGGATGCGCTGACCGAAAGCGATGTGGAGATCACCGACCGTCGTATTACGGGGCGTATTCCGCGCGCCGGTCGTGCGGTCCCGGGTCTGATGCGTGAACTCGACCGGGCGGGCATTTTGCTCGACGCGATCGAGGTGCATCGGCCCACGCTCGACGATGTGTTCCTCGAACTCACCGGTCGTTCTCTGCGTGATGCCGAGGCGACTGCCGAGAGCAGTACCGAGTCCGAGGGAGGGGAGGCAGCATGAGATTCGTCCACGACAGTTTCATTGTCTTCCGTCGCCAGATCCGCATGAACCTGCGCAATCCCGCCTGGGTCATCATCGGCATGCTGCAGCCCGTCATGTACCTGGCGCTGTTTGGCCCGCTGCTCAAGCCGCTCATCAGTCAGTTCGGTGCCACCAACGCCTACACGTTCTTCGTGCCCGGCATGTTGGTTCAGCTCGGCATCTTCGGGGCGTTCTTCGCCGGGTTCGGTCTTATCGGCGAATGGCGCGAAGGTGTTATCGAAGCCGAACGAGTCACCCCGGCCAGCCGTACCGCGTTGTTGGTCGGGCGATTGATGCGCGATCTGACGCAATTGTTCGTGCAGGCCGTCATCTTGATCGGCTTGGGATATGCCTTCGGTATGGATGCTCCGTTTAGCGGTGTCGTTGTCGGATTGCTGATCACACTGTTGATCGGTGGCGCATGTGCCGCGGCCTCCAATGCGTTCGCACTCACGGTTAAGAGCGAAGACGTAATGGCGCCGGTCATCAACATGGTGATGATGCCGGTGCTGTTGTTGTCGGGCATTTTGTTGCCGATGACGATCGGTCCCAAATGGCTGGAGAGCGCGAGCAATTTCATGCCCATTCGGCATGTCGTCGACGCCACGCGTGACGTTTTCGGTGGCGAGTTCGCCTCGTCCGAAGTCGCGTGGGGCCTCGGCTGGTCCATCACGTTCTTTGTGCTGGCGTTGTGGTGGGGCACCTCGGTGTTCCGCAAAGAGAACAGTTAGCCCAACACCATCCACCGTCCGCTGCGGCGACGCATCTCTAGCGTCGCCCAGCGGGCGGCGATGAACACGCCGTAGGCGACCCAAAGCCAAGTCAGGCCCGCGTCTGTGTGCGCCACTGCCAGCGCGACAGGGGCGTAGACGGCCAACACGAGCAGGCCGGCCCATGCCAGGTAGCGGCCGTCGCCTGCGCCGATGAGCACCCCGTCCAGCACGAACACCGCACCCGAGATCGGCTGGATCGCCGCAATCACGAGCAGCGCAGGCACCAGTGCGTCCGACACGGCCGAATCTTGGGTGAATAGTTCTGGAAGCAGGCCGCTGGTCGCGGCGAGAGCCAGTCCCAACAGCACCCCTGCGCCCCAACCCCACCTGATCATCTGAGCCGTCAGGTGCGCGGCGAGGTCGCCGTCTCCGCTCCCAAGTGCGCGGCCGGTCAGCGTTTGGCCAGCGATGGCCAACGCATCGAGCGCGAAGGCGCCGAACAGCACGATCGTCGTGGCGATTTGGTGGGCGGCGAGCGGCGCATCACCGAACGTCGACGCAACCACGGTGGCCAACACCAGTGAAGCTCGCAGGGTTGCGGTGCGGACGATGAGCGGCACTCCGGTGCGTGCGGCTTCGATAACCGGATCAAGGCGCGGGGCAGCGCTCGCCCCGGCGGCGACCGCCCGACGGACGACGGTGGCGACCAGCCACGTGGCGGCTCCCCACTGCGCGATCACTGTTCCGATGGCGGCTCCTGCGACACCGAGGCCAGCCCCGTAGACGAGGAGCACATTCAGCACGACGTTGGCCAAGCAGCTGATGACGGTGATCACGAGGGGAGTTCGCAGATCGAGGACTCCTCGCAGCGCGCCCGTCGCGGCCAAACCCAACAGAACAGCCGGGATGCCGAGCGTGCTGATCAGCAAGTAGGTGCGCGCGTGGTCGGCAACCGCGGCCGAGCTGGCGAGTGCATGGGTGAGTGGCGTCGCAAGCAGCGCTGTGGCAAGTGCAATGACGATGCCGAGGACAAGCGCCAGCCACAGTCCGCCGAGCGCTTGGGACATCGCTTCGTCATCGCGCCCCGCTCCGTGGCTACGAGACACCGTCGCGGTGGTGCCGTAGGCCAAGAAGATGCACAACCCCACCTCGGTGCCCAGCACGATCGCTGCAACGGCGAGGCCAGCAAGTTCGGCGGTCCCCAAGTGGCCGATGATCGCGGTGTCCGCCAACAGCATGAGCGGTTCGGCAATAAGCGCAGCGAAGGCCGGCACCGCGACAGCGAGGATCTGGCGCGATGTGGTGCTGGCTGACTGAGCCTTCACGGGACGATCAGGCGCCACGCAGCGGGCACCACACGCCACCGATGGGTGCTGGCTGGATCGCACAGCTCACCGTCGTTCGTGGCGCCCGTGGCTGCACCACGGATGTCGACGGTGGTGCCACGCACGATGCGGACGTCATCAAGCTTTTCATGGTCCCCTCGGCCCAGATGGATGGCGTACCTCAACCGTTGCAGACGAGCGGCGGCCGTCACCACCAGTACGTCGAGCTGACCGTCCGCCGGGTCTGCATCAGGCAGAAGCGCAGCTCCGCCGCCCACGAATCGCCCGTTGCCGGCGGCCACTTGCAGTACTCGCCGCCCCTTGGTGATCAGCGCGTCGTCGACCGTGACGTCTAGTTTGACTCCTGGTCGTACGAAGCCAGCGACGACTGCGCCGATCACATATCCAATCGGACCGAGCCTTCGTTTCCAGGGCGCGGCGACGCTCGCGGCATCGGCACCTACCCCGACGTGAATCGCGTTGACGACGACCTCGCCCTCGGCGGTCAATGCCAAGTCGAGAGGTCGTAGACGACCGGTTGCCACTAACTGTGTCGCCTCGGCATGGTCTTCGGGCAGTCCGATCGTTCGCGCAAAATCGTTGCCCGTGCCGAGAGGGATCAGCGCGATCCAAGCGTCAGCCAGACGTTTGTCGTCATACATCGCTTGAACTACTGCGTGTAACGATCCGTCGCCGCCGAGCACGACGACGCCGTCAATATTGCTGTGCTCGGCAAGAGCGTTCGCCAGATCCGCCTGGTCAGAGGTGGCGGCGACGTCGACGGTGGCGCCTGAGGCTTTGAGCGCAGCCACGACCGCGTCGGTGATTTCGTCGTCAGATGAACCTGCAGAGGCGTTGACGACGACCAACAGGGCATTGGCATCAGCTGGCACGTAGTCACCTTAGACGGCCGAATCGCGCTAGACTGTCTCGGTAAGAGCCCCTGAAACGGGGCTTGTCGCACGTCAAGGGTGGTGCCGACTTATGCCGGCTGTCGTGATCGTTGGAGCCCAGTGGGGCGATGAAGGCAAAGGCAAGGCGACCGATCTGCTCGGCAGTCGGGTCGACTACGTCGTCAAGTTCAACGGCGGTAATAACGCGGGCCACACGGTGGTCATCGGTGATCAGAAGTACGCCCTGCACCTGTTGCCCAGCGGCATTCTGAGCCCCGGCTGTGTGCCGGTGATCGGCAACGGTGTGGTCATCGACCTTGCGGTGCTTTTCGAGGAGATCGACGGGCTCGAGTCACGCGGTATCGACACCTCGTCACTCGTTGTCAGCGCCAATGCGCACGTGATTGCCGACTACAACCGCACCGTCGACAAGGTCAACGAGCGCTTCCTGGGTAGCCGCAAGATCGGCACCACAGGTCGCGGTATTGGGCCGACATATGCCGACAAAATGAACCGCCTCGGAATTCGCATCCAGGACCTATTCGACGAGAACATCCTGCGCCAGAAGGTCGAAGGCGCACTCGACCTGAAGAACCAGATTCTCACCAAGGTCTACAACCGTCGCGCAGTTTCGGTCGATGAAACGGTTGAGGAGTTGCTGAGCTTCGTCGATCGCCTGCGGCCGATGGTCGCCGACACCAGCCTGCTGCTGCACGATGCGCTCAAGGCCGACAAGACCGTGCTACTTGAAGCCGGTCAGGCCACCTTGCTTGATGTCGACCACGGCACGTATCCGTTCGTCACCTCCTCGTCGGCCACAACAGGCGGTGCCTGCACAGGTTCGGGAATCGCACCCACCGAGATCACTCGCGTTATCGGCATCGTCAAGGCGTATGCCACCCGCGTCGGTGAAGGCCCGTTCCCCACTGAACTATTCGATGCTGATGGCGAGCGGTTGCGCGTCAACGGTGGCGAGTTCGGCACAACGACCGGCCGCCCGCGTCGCTGCGGTTGGTACGACGCTCCGGTCGCGCGCTACGCGGCCCGCATCAATGGCGTGACCGACTTCGTTCTTACCAAGCTCGATGTGCTGACCGGATGGGACAAGATCCCCGTCTGTGTGGCGTATGAAGTCGACGGCGAACGCGTTGACGAGATGCCCATGACGCAGACCGGATTCCATCACGCGAAGCCGATCTACGAATACTTCGACGGCTGGCATGAAGATATTTCCGGTGCCCGTACCTTGACCGATCTGCCGGAGGCCGCCCAGCGCTACGTGGCGGCATTGCAGGACATGTCGGGTTCGCGCATTTCGGCCATCGGTGTTGGCCCAGACCGTGAGCAGACCATCGTCGTCAACGACCTGATCTGACCGGACTAGTCTGATCCGTCGTGAAGACTCTCGTCATTGGTACTGGTGGTCGCGAACACGCATTGGCGCTCGCGCTATCGCGCGATCCTGGAGTGACCGAGGTTCATGCCGCTCCGGGCAATCCGGGTATTGCCGCCTTCGCTGAGTTGCATGACGTTGATCCGTTGGACGGTGCGGCTGTGGCTGCGTTGGCGACGTCGATCGGTGCTGACCTGGTAGTCGTTGGACCTGAGGCGCCACTCGTTGCGGGTGTCGCTGATGCCGTTCGGGACGCCGGAATCGCCTGCTTTGGTCCTAGCGGGCAAGCCGCCCAGATAGAAGGATCAAAAGCCTTCGCCAAGGACGTCATGGCCGCTGCCGGTGTGCCAACCGCCGCTGCTCGCGTGTGCACCACCGCTGATGAGGTTGCGGCCGCGCTGGATGAATTCGGTGCGCCCTACGTCGTCAAGGACGATGCGCTTGCTGCTGGCAAGGGTGTTGTGGTGACCGACGATCGCGAAGAAGCTCTGGCTCACGCGGCCTCGTGTGATCGCGTCGTGATCGAAGACTTCTTGGATGGCCCTGAGGTGTCGCTGTTCGCCATCACCGACGGCACCACCGTGCTGCCGCTGCAGCCTGCGCAGGACTTCAAGCGCGCGCTCGACGGCGATGCCGGACCTAACACCGGCGGTATGGGTGCGTACACACCGCTGGCATGGGCCCCTGCTGATCTGGTCGCTGAAGTCACCCGCACGGTTCTTGTTCCGACCGTCCAGGAAATGGCGCGTCGCGGCACACCGTTCGCCGGCCTGCTCTACGCCGGATTGGCGTTGACGTCGCGCGGCTTGCGTGTCGTGGAATTCAACGCCCGATTTGGCGACCCTGAGACTCAAGCACTGATGGCCTTGCTCAACACACCGTTGTCCACGCTGCTCTACGGTGCGGCTACCGGAACCCTCGCTGAGGTAGGCGAACCGCAGTGGAAGAACGGCAATGCCGTCACCGTCGTGATGTCATCGGCCGGCTATCCGGCCAGCAGTCGCTCCGGTGATGTCATCACCGGCGTCGACGCAGCCAACGGGGTTGATGGAGTCGACGTGATCCATGCCGGAACGGCAGTGAACGCCGACGGCGATCTGGTGACTGCTGGGGGTCGAGTGCTGGCCGTTACTGCGGTCGGTTCTGATCTGGACGAGGCTCGGTCGCGCGCCTACGCCGGTGTTGCGGAGATTTCGTTCGACGGCTCGCAGCACCGCACCGACATCGCGCTGGCTGCAGCAGAAGGACGCGTCGAAGCCTGACGCTGGCCGGATGGGACAATGGGCCTGTGACTCCGAACGTTCTGGCCTCTCGTTACGCATCCGCCGAGCTCGCGCGCATTTGGTCGCCCGAGCACAAGATCGTGCTGGAGCGCCAGCTCTGGATTGCGGTGTTGAAGGCGCAGAAAGATTTGGGCGTTGAGACTCCTGACGGCGTCATCGAAGCTTATGAAGCGGTCGTCGACCAGGTTGACCTGGCGTCGATCGCGGCCCGCGAGAAGATCACCCGCCACGACGTCAAAGCTCGCATCGAAGAGTTCGCCGCGCTGGCCGGCAGCGAGCACATCCACAAGGGCATGACCTCGCGGGACCTGACTGAGAACGTTGAGCAGCTTCAGGTCCGCGCCTCGCTGGAAATCCTGCGTGATCGTGGCGTCGCAGCATTGGCCAGGGTTGGGCGCCTCGCTGCTGAAAATGCCGACCTCGTCATGGCCGGTCGCAGCCACAACGTTGCTGCCCAGGCCACCACGTTGGGCAAGCGCTTCGCGACCGTGGCCGACGAACTGTTGGTTGCCCTGGCTCGCGTTGAGGAACTGCTCGCCCGCTACCCGCTGCGCGGTATCAAGGGCCCGGTCGGCACGTCGCAAGATCAGCTGGATCTGTTGGGCGGCGACGCCAGCAAGTTGGCTGACCTCGAACAGCGCGTGGCATCGCACCTCGGCTTTGAAAACGTGCTCACCAGCGTCGGGCAGGTCTACCCGCGCTCGCTGGACTACGAGGTCGTCACCGCGTTGGTGCAGCTGGTGTCGGCGCCGTCTAACTTGGCCACCACGATCCGACTCATGGCAGGTATCGAACTGGTCACTGAGGGGTTCAAGCCCGGTCAGGTCGGCTCGAGCGCGATGCCGCACAAGATGAACACGCGCTCGTGCGAGCGCGTCAATGGCTTGGCCGTCATCTTGCGCGGATACGCCTCGATGATCGGCGAACTTGCTGGCGATCAGTGGAATGAAGGCGATGTCTCGTGCTCGGTCGTCCGCCGGGTAGCGCTGCCGGACGCCTTCTACGCCGCCGACGGTCTATTCGAAACCTTCTTGACGGTGCTCGATGAATTCGGTGTCTTCCCGGCAGTAATCCAGCGTGAACTCGACCGCTATCTGCCGTTCTTGACCACGACCAAGGTGCTGATGGCCGCCGTCCGCGCGGGGGTGGGTCGCGAAGTGGCGCACGAAGTCATCAAGGAACACGCCGTCGCTGTCGCCTTGGAAATGCGCGAGAAGGGGCTGTCCGAGAACGACCTGTTTGCGCGCCTCGGCGCCGACGCCCGGCTGGGTTTGACCGAGGCCGATCTCGCCTCGCTGGTGGCCGCGCCGCTTGAGTTCACTGGCGCCGCTACGCGCCAGGTCGCCGACGTCGTCGCGCAGATTGAGAAGGTCGCTGCGGCGCATCCGCAGGCTGCTGGGTATTCGCCGGGCGACATTTTGTGAAAGACCAGTTGTGAACGACCTAGACAAGTACCGATTCATCGCGCTGGGAGTGACCGTCGCGGTGATCATTGCGAGTCTGATCTATCACGTGGAGTGGTGGGACGAGATCGGGCCGTGACCGCTCGCTAGGCTGGCCGCGTGCCAATCGAAATCCCCGGAGCCACCCACCTGCACTCGGGCAAGGTCCGCGATCTGTACACCCGCGAGGACAACAACCTGCTGATGGTTGCCTCCGATCGCATCTCGGCGTTCGATTTTGTGCTGACCCCTGGGATCCCCGATAAGGGCGAGATCCTGACCCGCATGTCGCTGTGGTGGTTCGACCAGCTCGCTGACATCGTGCCTAATCACGTCATCAGCACCCAAGTTCCCGAGCGGGTGCGCGGCCGCGCCCTGGTGTGTGAACGGCTGGAGATGTTCCCGGTTGAATGCGTCGCCCGCGGTTACCTCACGGGCTCTGGACTAGCCGACTACCGTGCGACCGGATCGGTCTGCGGTATCGCCCTGGCTCCCGGGCTCGTCGACGGATCGCGCCTGCCCGATCCGATCTTCACCCCTGCAACTAAAGCAGATATCGGTGAGCACGACGAGAATGTGTCCTTTGAGCAGGTGGTCGACACGATCGGCCGCGACGACGCTGAAGCGCTGCGCGATCTCACCTTGACGATTTACGCCAAAGCCGAACAGATTGCTCGTGAGCGGGGCATCATTTTGGCCGACACGAAGTTCGAATTCGGCCGCCGTGCTGACGGTACGATCGTGCTCGCCGACGAAGTCCTGACGCCAGATTCATCGCGCTTTTGGCCGGCCGACACCTATCAGCCGGGTCGTTCGCAGCCGTCCTTCGACAAGCAGTTCGTGCGCGACTGGCTCGACTCACCTGCCAGCGGTTGGGATCGCGCCAGCGACACCCCGCCACCAGCGCTGCCCGATGAGATCGTTGAGAAGACTCGCAGTCGCTATGTGCAGGCATATGAACTGCTGACCGGCGAGTCTTTCTAGGCCAAATACCAGGCGGCTGCCGCGCTACCTGCGAATCCGAGCACGATGAGCACCGTCACCAGCCAGCCGGGCAGGGTGGCCGCTTCAGGGGTTGTGTCGGCCAACGCCTGTGACAGCGCCACGGCGCTGGCCGGGCGTCCTTCGGGATTGACCGACAGCGCCGCCGCGACTGCTTTGTCGACGCCGTGTCCTGCGCCCGTGGGCTCGACACGATCGGTGGCTGTCCGGCCCAGCGGTCCTTCGAAGGGAAGACGACCGGTGAGCAACTGGAACGTCAGGACACCCAATGCGTAGACGTCAGTTCGGGCATCGAGTGACCGGCCGTAGGCCTGTTCAGGTGCCATATACGCCGGTGTCCCGGTCGTGACGGTGACGCCGCTCGCCTCAGCTAGTCGTTTGGCGCTGCCGAGATCACTGACGAGCACCTGACTGGCCGCGTCGAGAAGAAGGTTGGTTGGCTTGACGTCGCGATGCAGTACGTCGTGGTCGTGGAGCGCCTGGACAGCCAGACACGCATCGGTTGCCAGACGCAGGGCTTCGTCGGTGTCGACCTGTCCAACTTTGTCGCCGAGCGTGCCGCCAGGAACGAAGTCCATCACGAAGTAAGGGCGGTTGTCTTCGACGCCGACATCATGCACTCGGACAACCCGGTGATCTCGAATCCGGCGCAATAGCCGGGCTTCTTCGAGGAACCGCTCGCGCACATCAGCGTGGTGTGCCCAATTGTCGGCCAAAATCTTGACCGCAACGGGGGCATCGAGATCTGGGTCGTGGCCACGCCACACCGTCGCGAACGCGCCAACACCGTGCACGGCGTCCAAGCGGTAACGACCGATCTGCTCCATGATGGTGTCCAGTATCGGGCTGGAGGGCGATGAGCGTCGACGAGGGTGAGTTGGCTGGGCTGCTGACGTGTGCCCGCAGCGGTGATCCGGCCTCGATGGATGCGTTGTTGGCGCGGGTCCGCCCCCTTGTCGAGCGACGATGCCGGCGGATCCTGCCGCACCCGCAAGATGCTGAGGAGGCGACGCAGGACGCGCTGCTGGCCATCGCGACGAAGCTTGGGAGTTTCTCGGGAACAGGCTCATTTGCCGGCTGGGTCAATGTGATTGCGGCCAATCAGGCGCGCATGACCTACCGATCGCTGAAGCAACGGTTTGCCGATCGGGGTCTGGACACGCTTCCCGACATCATCGATTCCGCTCGCACCAGCGTGATTGCTGGAACCCGACTCGATCTGCTCGATGCACTCGAAGCGCTTGAGGCACGGCACCCAGAGACGGTCGACGCGTTCGTGATGCGTGATCTGGGCGGTTTGCCGTACGACGAAATCGCCCAAGCCACCGGCGCCGCGCTGGGCACGGTGAAAGCGCGAATTCACACGGCCCGATCCTTCGTCAGAGAAAGACTGAATTCCTGACAACTTTTTCTCGTTCGGTCGCATCTAGTAGATGTAGGCCGCCGACCAGGTGGCAGAGGAGGTAGTGATGAACCGCAAGATTGCCCTGGGGCTGGTGGCCTTCAGCATGGTCGCGGGAGCCGGGTTCGGCTTCTGGATGAACCAAGCCAATGATCAACCTGCGCAGGCTGATGAAGGCAACGGCGCGAAGCCGACCGCAAGTTCGCCGACACCCAAGCCGGCGCCTTCGAATGACGATCTGATCGTTAGCCCCGGTCGGGTCGGCGCCATCGTCGTCGGCATGCCGGTCGCCGATGCGCTGGCGACTGGACTGGTCGTTCGAGACGCCGAACGAGAAGACGTCTGCGGCGGCCAGTTGTATCGCTGGAAGGACGACACGGCGCACTCATCGATGGATGTCGCCACCGATCAGCAAGACCGCATCGCCACTGTAGGGGTGTCCCGCGGCGGATATCCGACCGATAAGGGTGTGCGCGTCGGCGACCGTTTGTCGACACTTCAGGAGGTTTACGGTTCGGACCTTTCCGCTCCAGCCGAGGCCGGTTACGGGCAGTCGGGAGTATTCGTCCACGATGGCGACCGCTGGCTGGGGTTCTTATTCGACGAAACAGTAGGTGAAATCAACGAGACCTCGCGAGTCACCTTCATGGAAGTCGCCGAGGGCGAGGCGCCAGGTCTCATGCGAGACGGCTGCTGAACGGCAGCGTTCACGGGAACTCCCATTCCGGTTCTGCGGCGAGATCGCTAAGTTGGCTCTGACAGAACCGAGAAGGAGTTCCCGTGGGCAACCTCGCCGCATTGCTGGACCAGACCACCGCCAAGTACCCCGAGCGTGAAGCGATCGTGTTCGGCGATCTGCGCCTCAACTACGCCCAGGTCAACGGCGCGGCCAATCAGGTCGCCAATCTGCTCGTGTCCCGCGGCATCAAGCCGGGCGACAAAGTGGCGCTGTCGTGCCCGAACCTGCCGTACTTCACGATCATTTACTACGGCATTCTCAAGGCTGGAGCGACGGTTGTTCCGCTGAATGTGCTGCTCAAGCCGCGTGAGGTCGCCTACCACCTGGCCGATTCGGACGCCAAGGCCTACTTCGCGTTCGAGGGCGCACCCGATCTGCCGATCGGTGACGCCGCGTGGGCTGGCTTCCAGGAGACGCCCGGCTGCGAGCACTTCTTCTTGATCAAACTCGATTCATCGGCGCCGGCCCCGTTGGAGCCGCCGGAGTACTACGCGCCGTTGGTGGCTGAGCAGTCGCCGGTCTTCGAAACCGTTGAGGTTGATGACGACGACACCGCCGTCATCCTCTACACGTCGGGAACCACGGGTCAGCCCAAGGGCGCTGAGCTGCGGCACCGCAATATGCGCGACAACGCGCTCAGCGGAACGGCCCTGTTCAATGCCGATGAGAACAACCCAGACACCTACCTGTGTGTGTTGCCGCTGTTCCACTCGTTCGGTCAGACCGTGATTCAGAACGGCGCCATCGCGTATGGCGGCACCGTCGTGATGCTGCCGCGGTTTGAGCCGCAGGCCGCTCTGCAGTTGATGCTGGCCAACGACGTCACCTTCTTCGCGGGTGTCCCTACGATGTACTGGGGCCTGTTGGGCGCGCTTGAAGAGGGCGTCGACGTCTCGAAGATTGCTGCCAATCTCCGCGTGGCGGCAGCAGGTGGCGCGGCATTGCCCGCCGAGGTGCACAAGGACTTCCAGGCTCGCTTCGGCGTCACCATCTTGGAGGGTTACGGACTGTCCGAGACCTCGCCGGTCGCCTCCTTCGCCCCGTGGGGCCAAGAAGTGCGCGTCGGCTCCATCGGCACGCCGATTCCGGGCGTGGAGATGAAACTGATCAATGACGACTGGAGCGACGTCGCTGACGACCCCGACGCGATTGGCGAAATCGCCATCAAGGGCCACAACATCATGAAGGGCTACTACCAACGGCCCGAGGCCACCGAAGAAGCCATCAAGGATGGCTGGTTCCGTTCGGGTGATCTGGCCAAGAAGGACGCCGATGGTTTCTACTACATCGTCGACCGCTCCAAGGACATGATCATTCGCGGCGGCTACAACGTGTACCCGCGCGAACTAGAAGAAATCTTGATGACGCACCCCGCGGTTTCGCTGGTCGCGGTCATCGGCGTGCCGCACGATTCACACGGCGAAGAAATCAAGGCCGTCGTCGTGCCTGCGCCGGGCGCCGAGGTCACACCAGATGAACTCGTCGCATGGGGCAAGGAGCAGTTCGCTGCCTACAAGTACCCGCGCATCGTCGAGATCGTCGACGCCCTGCCTATGACGTCCACGGGCAAAATCCTCAAGCGCGAACTGAGTTGAGCCGGACCCGAGATTTGCGCACTTCTGCACCATTTTCGGTAATGGAATGGGGCATTAGTGCGCAAATCTCGGGACGGTAGGATCGGGGCATGCCGCGTGTGATCGTCGATGTCATGCCCAAGCCGGAAATTCTGGACCCCCAGGGCAAGGCCGTTCACGGCGCTTTGCCTCGTCTCGGATTCACCGGCATCAGCGATGTCCGTCAGGGCAAGCGCTTCGAGCTTGAGGTCGCAGACACCAGCACCGAGACGCTGGCTGAAATCCACAAGGTCGCCGAAACGCTGTTGAGCAATCCGGTCATCGAGGACTACACAGTTCGGGTTGACGGATGAAAATCGGGGTCGTCACATTCCCCGGTTCACTTGACGACACTGACGCTCAGCGGGCAGTTCGCCTTGCTGGAGGCGAAGCGGTCGCGCTGTGGCACGGTGATCACGACCTCAAGGGCGTCGACGCCGTCATCCTGCCTGGTGGATTCAGTTACGGCGACTATCTGCGATGCGGTGCCATCGCCCGGTTCGCACCCGTGATGACCGAGGTCGTCGCCGCCGCTCAGGGCGGGATGCCGGTCTTGGGCATCTGCAATGGTTTCCAAATTCTGTGCGAATCGCATCTGCTGCCCGGCGCATTGATCCGCAACGATCACCGCACCTTCATTTGCCGCGATCAGGTGCTCAAGGTGGAGAACGCTTCCACGGCCTGGACATCGGTGTACTCGGTTGGCCAAGAGATCACGATCCCGCTGAAGAATGGCGAGGGTGGATTCGTCGCCGACAACGACACCCTCGACCGGCTTGAGGGCGAAGGTCGCGTCGTGTTCCGCTACGTCGACGTCAACCCCAACGGCTCCCTACGCGACATTGCTGGCATTACCAATGAGCGCGGCAACGTCGTCGGCCTCATGCCCCACCCCGAGCACGCTGTCGAAGACCTCTGCGGTCCCGGCACCGACGGCCTCGGCTTCTTCACCTCCGCAGTCCAGGCGTTCGTCGGGGCGTGACGGTTTACCACGTTCACGTGGTAAACCGTCACTTCACTGGGGAAATTTGCCTTGTGAAGTGAGCATTTACCACGGTGACGTGGTAAACCGACAGCGCGGCTGAGTGCAGGGTCACACGGTGAGAATGTGGGGCTTGTGGGCCCTAGCCGGTAGTATGTGAATTCGTGAACGCGCCATGTGGTGCTGTTCTGGCCCGACGAAGTAGCGCGGAACTCGCGTCCCTGGCAAGCGGGCACCCTCGATCGAGAGTCGACCCGTTGAATTCGCCTGACCGCAGCGCTGCGCTGCCTACTTTTGCTGACCTGTCCCTTCCCGACGGTCTGGTGCGCAAGCTCGCGCAACAGGAAATCGTCAAGCCCAGCCCTATTCAGCAAGCTGTTATTCCCTCGGCCATGGAAGGACGCAACGTCCTCGGCCGTGCACGCACCGGATCGGGCAAGACGCTCGCCTTCGGCCTGCCGGTCTTGGCCCGCCTCGCCGGCGGCACCAGCCGACCCAAGGCGCCGCGCGCACTCATCTTGCTGCCCACTCGCGAACTGGCCATTCAAGTGCACACTGCGCTGATGCCGCTCGCACAGAAGGTGGGCTTGAAGCACACCACCATCTACGGCGGAGTGCCGATCAACAAGCAGATCAATGTGCTCAAGGGTGGCGTCGACATCGTCATCGCCACACCCGGCCGTCTGATCGACTTGCTCGATCGACGCTGCGTGACCTTAGACGACATCGAGATCACTGTTCTCGACGAAGCTGATCATCTTTGCGATCTGGGGTTCTTCAAGCCGATTGATGCCATCTTGACCCGTACCCCTGAAGCCAGCCAGCGCCTTTTGCTTTCGGCGACGCTCGATGGTGACGTCAATAAGTTGGTCCGTCGGCATCTGCCCGTGCACAAGTTGTTCGAAGTTGACCAGGTTGACGATCAAGTCGAGACGATGGAACACCACGTCCTCATCAGCCAACCGACCGAGAAGACGGCCACGGTCCGCGATCTGCTCAGTGCCAATCCGCGCTCGATCGTCTTCACCCGCACGCGTCGTGGCGCGACTCGACTGGCTCGCCAGCTGACCCAGAAGGGCATCACGGCCGTCGACATGCACGGCGACCTGACGCAGAAGCACCGTGAACGCAATCTGGCTCGCTTCACCAAGGGCGAGGCCACCGTCATCGTCGCGACCGACGTCGCCGCTCGCGGTATCCACGTCGACGGCATCGGCCTAGTCGTGCACTACGACGCCCCCGCCGAACACAAGGCGTACCTGCACCGTTCAGGTCGGACGGCCCGCGCGGGCGAGTCCGGATCGGTTGTCACGATGACTACCCCCGAAGCGCTCGATGATGTGATCAAGTTGCAGCGCAAGGCCGGTGTGACGGCGCGCCACCACCAGGCCGCTTCGGCACCGTCACCCATGACGGTCGACGCGTTGTCGAATTCGGGCACCGAGGCTCCGCAGCCGTCTCAATCCAACAACGG
>JBEBVW010000027.1:0-18827 GCA_040392565.1 Aeromicrobium sp.
ACGTCGGCGTGGTGAACGGCGCGGTGTGGCCAGAGCTAGATGTCGACCGTGGTCTTTACCGATTCCGGGTTCTCAACGCTGGGTCGTACAGCGTGTGGAATCTGTTTTTCGACAACCACATGCCGTTCTGGGTGATCGGCAACGACGGCGGCCTACTCGATGCGCCGGTGCGCACCACGTCCCTGCGACTTTCGCCCGCGGAACGTGTCGACATTCTGGTCGACTTCTCACGTCTGCGCGCTGGCGACACCGTGACGCTCCGCAATGACGAGAAACCTCCTTTCCAAGCCGCAATGATCGGCGAGGTCACGATGCCGATGTTCATGCGATTCAAAGCGACATCGCATCGCGGTTTCACTGGCCAGGTTCCCGCCACTTTGCGCGGAGGTCACAATCAACCTCCGCGACTGCCTGCAATCGCAAAGCCGACCGTCGTGCGCAATCTGACCATCTCGCAGCCATTCGATCTGCGTATGCCGCCGTCGATCATGACGCTGAACAACCAGCGATTCACCAGCACCGACATTGAGAAGCCGCGCCAAGGCACAGTCGAGCGCTGGAACTTCATCAACGTCACGCCAGACCCACATCCCATCCACATCCATCTGGTCCATTTCCGCATCGTGGCGCGCCAGGCATTCCGTCGCCAGGCATACACATCGCAGAATCTGCAGCCACAGGTTGGCGTGAAGTGGAATCCGCCTGCCGACCGCTACCTCTCCGGCACCCCTAGCGGTCCGGCACCGTGGGAGTCGGGGTGGAAAGACACTGTGCGCGTCGACGGGGACACCGTCACCAGTGTGATTGTTCGCTTCCCGACTGCCGATGAACTCGGCTTTGATCCCGACGCCGTCTTCACAGCTGCCTCACATGCCGGTTCGGCCCACGGCGGTGGCGAGCAGCTCGAGCAACTTCAGGGCTACGTCTGGCACTGCCACATCCTCGATCACGAAGACCACGACATGATGCTCAAGTACCGCACGATCGCCTGAGCTCACCGATGACCAACTACTTCACGCACAGGAGATCGACCGTGACCATCCACGATGAGCGCCCCACTGCGGGCCCTCTGAACGCTCCCACCCCGACAGCCTTCAACTATTGGCAGGCCAAGGAGACGCCGGAGTGGAAGCGCCGCGAAAAGTTGGTCAAGAAGCTCTTTCGCCATGATCTGTTCCCCACCGATGAGCAGGCCAAAGCGCTGTGTGAGGACCAGTGGGCTGGCGATCCGGTAGCCGAGCGTTTCGTTGACGACGTGTTCTTCGGCGAATTCGGTCACCAACGTGGACGGCAGATGCTCGATGATGCCTGCGATCACGGAATCGATTCCGTCGCTGACGCTCCCGAGTCGATGAAGGCACTGTTCGCCGAGCTGGAGACCGTGCCGGACTGGGTTGATCGTGATCTGGTGGAGAAGGGCGCCGCCGTGTGGCGCCGCTGGGGCACGATGCTCTACAACGTCGCAGGCGTCATCACTCTTGAGATCTACACCGAAGGCGCCGTCGCGATGCCGCTCTCGCTGGCTGGCGGATACGCCGGCGACAACGCGCTGCGACGCTTCCTTGAAACTTGCAAGTTCTGGATCGATGTCTCGCAGCCGGGTGCGCTGTTTGAGATCGGATCCCAGGCGCGCAAGACCGCGATGCAAGTGCGCGTCATGCACGTAGCCGTGCGCAAGCGCGTTGGCGACCACCCCGAGTGGGACCACGAGGCCTGGGGCCTGCCGATCAGCCAGATGTACGAACAAATGACGCAGATCGGCGGGGCGGTCGCTCCCGCAATGTCCCTGTGGCTCGTCGGCATCCAGACGACGCCCAAAGAGATGCGGGCGCTGATCCACTTCAACCGGTACATGGGACATCTACTGGGCGTGATGCCCTCCTGGCCCACCAACACAGTGCGCGAACAGTTGCAGACCATCGCGATGACCACTGCCGCTCGCTCCTACGACTCCGGACAGGCCGGTAAGGAACTCATCGAATCCTTCCCTGCAGCGTTCGCACCACGGCCCGGCCAAAAGGGTCTGAAGCGGCTGCGCGCGCACTACAACTACCGAGTCATTTCCGGATACTGCGCGCTGTGGATGGCACCGGGCACCCGCAAGATGTACGACATGCCACGGGCGTTCCCATGGATTCTGATTCCTCTGGCCCGCGCGCCATTCCTGCATGTCATTGAGATTTTGCGGCGCATTCCCGGCATTAAACAACTCCACGCCAACGTGATGGAAAAGCACCGCAAGAGTTGGTGGGAAGCCCAAATGGAAGGCCGCCACGCCGAATTCGACGCCAGCAGCGCACTCCGCCGCTGAACCCACCCCACGCAACCAAGGACTCCCCATGAGCAGCACCATCATTGAAGGTTGGAACGGCCCCGGCAGCAAGGACGCCGAGTTGACCGTTGTGACGCCCCAACACAACGGGTGGCACGATTCGACACATAAGAAGGCTTTCGAACACTGGTACTTCGATGCCCACCTCGATACCGGTCACACCGTCATTGCGTTCTTCACCAAGCGTCGCCCGGAGGAAAAGGCCGGCTGCGATCCGTCGGTCCAGTTGATTGTCTACGGACCCGACGGTTCCAAGCGCCAGGTGACAGTCGCGCACCCGAAGTCGTCAGCCTCGTTCTCCACCGAGCGCTGTGATGTCGTCATCGGGCACAACACGGCAACCCAAGACATCGGAGCCAACGGCCTGCCGGTGTTCCGAATTCACATCGCCGAGGAGGACTTGGCCTTCGATCTGGAGTTCACCAATGAGCTCCCCAGTTGGATGCCGGGCCGCGGTGACACGTTCTACAACGACGTCGAACACTTCGGTTGGTGCGTCGGCGGTCCCCGCGAGCGGGTCACCGGCACCATCACGATCGGCGGCGAAACGCTTCAGGCCAATGGCATCGGCTACGCCGATCACAACTGGGGTGTCGGCGACATGAAACGGATCATCGACCGCTGGCATTGGGGGCGCCTCTACCTCGACGACGTGTCGTTGATCTTCGCGACCGTACTGACTCAGAAGCGTTTCAACCGCCACATGTCGCGACCGCTGATGTTGGCCATCGACGGGAAAATCGTGCTCAGCACCGGCGAAGTGGAGCTGACCGAAGGGCCCATGGTGTTTCACGAAGGCGCCAATCGTTCATATCCGCAGTGGCTACGCCTGACTGCTGGCGATCAGGTCGATCTGCGCCTCGACATCCAGAAGATTCTGGACTTCCAAGATCTTCTAGATGAGGTTCCGGTCGCCCGAAGCCGATTCGTCAAACCGTTTATCAACAAGCTGGGAATTCGTCCGGGGTACTTCCGTTTCGACTCGACCTACACGCTGAAGATCAACGTCGACGGCCACGAGATGTCCCGGTCCGGCTCAACCCTCCACGAACTCGTCGGCCTGTCATAGCCACCCCGACTGCGAGGTCAAGCACGACGAATGGTTTCGAGGCCCTCGTCCCTCGGGCACCTCAACCACCAGGGGAAAGCGACCCAACCATCCCGGTGATCGAGGTGCGCCCTTCGAGGGCTCGTCCGGATCCTGAGAAAACGAACGACGAGCCATCACGACACGCGCCACCTCAGGAACCGGAACGAGCCTCGAGATCAGTTCACATGGTTTCGAGGCCCTCGTTCCTCGGGCACCTCAACCGCCGAGGTGGGATTAGCGGGTGATGGTGGTGGTGATGAGCGAGGTGAGGGAATCGGGGTGGGATCTGGGCGCGACGCGATTGTTCCCAGCGGGCGGATCGAGTGACTCAGCGGGGTCGAGAACGCGTGGAACTCCTCGCGGGACTGCGGGGGCCCCTTCAGCGCAGCCGATGTCGTCCGATGCCGCAACCGGCGAGTCATCTGACGGCAGTCGCCATTGATCGGCCGGGATATAGCCACGGCGGCATACCGTCGGATTCTGCGCGAGGGCCAGGACGAAGTGTGCGCGTCCGTCCCGCCCCGGAGTCTGAGCCGAGGCCAATGCCCACGGGATCGAAATCAATGTCGATTCGATCTGCGGTTGACGGTCGTACGCGATCGTGCCGATGTCGACCAAATTGGCAAGTACCGGACCCAGCACCGGTCGCAAGCCGTCAGCCAACTGACGCACCTGATCGGCAGCGCTCGCAGCATCAGCCAGGATCGTGCGCACGTCACCATCCTGGCGAGCGAAGATGCCGGTCAGGGTCGACAAATCGGTCAACGATGACCCGATCAGCGCCGACTGCCGATCCTGGGTGGTGAGCACAGTGGCGCCATTGCGAAGCAACGCCCGAGTCGCAGGCAACGATTCCGCCGCCGAACGAACCAACTCATCAGCGCTGTCGATAGTACGCCGTAGATCTGGGCCAGTGCCCTCAAATGCTGCGCCCAGTTCGTCGACGACAGTTGTGAGATCGCCGGTATCAATGGACTCAACGAAGCCGTCGACCGATGCCAACAGTTGCTCTTCGCTGACTGGTGTTGTCGTCCGATCGGTGTCGATTACGTCACCGTCAGCGAGGTAGGGGCCACTATCGGTCCGCGGCACGAGATCGACGTACTGCTCCCCTACCGCCGAACGGTTGTGAACCTCAGCCACTAGATCTGCCGGCACCTTAATCGCGTCGTCGATGCGCAGAACTGCGGTCACTCCGTCGCGTCGAAAGTTGACCTGATCAACCCGTCCGACGGTGACGCCACGCCATGTCACTTCGGCCCGTTCAAAAATGCCGCCACTGTCGCTGAGGCGTACCGAAACTCGATATGAATCATCGTTGAAGAGGTGGCCCAGACCGGCGTAACGAACCCCTACGTGCACCACTGCCATGGCGCCGATGACAAGAAATACCAACACTTTCATTCGAGTTGCGGCTTTCACGACTGACCACCACCGAACAACAAACCGAGGAGGCCCGAGTCGCGAGGCAACAGCGAAGACAGCAAGTCAGCGGTATCAGTGACCGTCGTTTTCGGCGTTGGATCGTCCTGCCCGTCGACGTCGACAATGCCACCCGTGACGTCGGTGATCACGTCGAGAAGTGACAGGTCAACGCGGACGGCAAGGTTGACGTAGTCGCCGTGAACTGCGTTGAGGACCTCATCGGGGAACGGGAAGCTAAGAATGGTTTCGACCGCTTGTGGCAGGTTGTCGCCAGACTTCTCCAGTTGGGCCAGGACCGGACGTAACGCCGCAAGATCTGCCGCCAAGTCGTCGGCGGAGCGACTCACCACGTCCGAACCCACCTCGCTGAAACGATCCAAACTCGCGAGCATCGTGGTCAACTGCTTTTCCTGATCGGCAAGCACTGCGATACCCGCGGGAACTTCATCGAGTGCCGCACGAACGACGTCACGGCTCTGATCGACCTCGCGGCTCAGCCGGTCGACCGACTCCAATGCGCCGACAATGGTCGACTGATTGCGATCGAGCGTGGCAACAAAGGTGTCGAGCTCACGCAGGAAGGTGCGCGTGTCGACGCTGCCCGAATCGAGCGCTCCGTGAAGTTCTTGCGAGATGGTCTTCAGTTCGGCAATCCCGCCACCATTGAGCAAGAGTGAAATCGCACCCAACACTTCTTCGACTTCTGCCCCGTGTCCCGAGCGGTCTGTACCGATCTCGTCACCGTCAACCAATCGGTCCCCGGCCACCGAAGCAGTGGTCCCTGGAGAAAGATCGACGAATTTCTCTCCCAACAACGACGTCTGGCTGACCTTCGCTTGCACATCGCTCGGCAGCGGCACGTCCTGGCGCAAGCGCAGCGTTGCAACGGCTTTCCAGCCTTCCCGCTTGATCGATTCCACCCGACCGATGACGACGCCGTCGGATCGCACTGTCGACTGCTCGGTGAGATTGAGAACGTCATCGAAGGCGACCGTCACGACATAGGAGTCGTCACCCACATCCGGTCCGCCTGGCAGCGGAAGATCGCGCAGACCCTGATATCCGCACGCCGAGAGGGCAAATGCCACGCAGGCCAGCGCCGCGATTCGCCTGATCATCACGAACCACCACCCGGCAGCGATGGGAAGCTGAACCCATCGCGCAACGGCAACAAGCCAACAACCTGTTTGATCGCATCGCAGGCAAGATCGGCTTGCTCTCCAGCATGCGGTTCGATGGCGTTGCAGATGGTGTTGTCGAGGGTGCGAAGGATTTCAGCGAAGTTGGCGCGCGTGCGCACCGATCCTGTGGACGCGTCATAGACGGCGTTGAGATTGGCAAATCCCAGCGGCGCCAGCTCGACAATTTGCCGCAGCGCTTCACGTTCGGCGTCCAGCGCGTCGGTCACCGCGACCAATGAGTCGACATTGCGCGTCAGCGACGCACGGTTGTCGCGGACAAATGCCTCAACCGAGCCCAGCGAATCAGCCAATGACGACAGCAGTTGCGAGATGTCCTCGCGGTCGTCGGCCAGCGTTCCCGTGACGGCGGCGAGTTGATCGGTCAACTCGGCAATGTCTGCGTCGTAGTCGGCCAGTTCACCAGTCAGCCCTGCGAGATGTTGGACCGTGCCAGAGATGTCATCGCGCGACGATGCAAGCGTCTGCGATACATCGGCTACCCCGTGGATAGTGCGGCGAATTCGTTCACCTTGACCGTTCAATGTGTCCGCCATGACGGTCAACAAGTTCGACACGGCGCCATTGCGGTTGGCACCTTCTGGACCCAGCGCCTTCATCAACCGATCAGTCGCACTGAAAGTCTCATCAAGTTCAACCGGGACGCCGGTGCGGTTCTGGCCGATAATCGCGCCGTCAGCGAGAACCGCACCTCCGGAGTAGGCCGGGGTCAACTGGACGAAGCGGTCGGCGATGATCGAGGGCGACACGATGACGGCTTTGACGTCGGCCGGCAAGTCATAGGCGGCGTCATAAGTCATATCGACGCGCACCGAGGTGCCACTCGGCGTAATCTTCTCGACTTTGCCGACTCTTATTCCCATGATCCGAACGTCCGAGCCTTCAAAGAGGCTGACGGTACGAGGAAAAACTGCGCTCACGCTGTGTTCTGACGACCCGCGTAGGCCGAAGGTGATGGCGGCCATCGTCAGCACCACGGCAACAACACCAATGAGCGTCTTGGGCACGGACCGGTTCTGGGACATCACTGATTCGCCCCCTGAACGTATTCAATTCCGTTGGGAGCGTTGCCGATATAGGAGTCGAACCAGGGGCCGCTGCCGATTGTGTTGCTGAAGACCCGTGCGAATCTGGCAACAGAGTGCAGCGTCGCCGATAGATCTTTCTGGCGACCTTCTAATAGGTCGGTAACTCGCTCCAGCTCGGCCAGTGTCGGACCGATCTGCTTCTGATTGTCAGAGACCAGCCCTTTGAGCTGAATGGTCAGATCGCGGGTGTGCTCAATGAGCCCGTCGAGGCTGTCGCGGCGTCGGTCGACTTCGGTCAGCAACAACGCCGCGTCCTGCACGAGCGCTGAAATATCCTCCCGGCTCGCGTCGAGGGTTCCCGCGAGCCGGTTCGACCGCGCCAGAAGACTGCTGACGTTGTCATCGCGTGCGGCCAGCGTCTCGGAAATCGTCGTCAGCCCCCGCAGCGCCGACTCCACATCGTCCGACGACCCGCGGAAGGTCTCGGCCACCGAATTCAGCGCAGATTCGAGTTGGTCGGTGTCGATTGCGTCAACAGTCTGTGACAACTCACCAAATGCATCGACAACGTCATATGCCGGCACCGTTCGATCGGCTGGTATCCGATCGCTGGCTAAGTTGCCGCTGCCCTTCGGAGTCAGCTCAACGTACTTGCTGCCGAGCAGATTGCCGACACGAACCGACGCGATCGTCTTGTCACCAAATCGGATCTGCGGGTCAACGTCGAGTTCGGCGATCACCACATCGCCGTCGATGTGCAATGACTCCACAGTGCCTACGTGAATGCCCGCAACTTCAACCCGATCGCCAGATTCGAGCCCGCCCGCATCGGCAAGTTCGATCGTGATGGTTCGGCCGTAGCCGTTGATGAACGGCAACCTGTGCAGTTGGCTGATCGCGACGACGAGGACCAGCAGCACAGCGAGGCCCACGACACCAGCGCGAGCCGGGTTCCGACGCAGTGTGGAAGTCATCCCTGGCACCTCGCTGAGGTGTCGACCAATTTGATCCGTGACAGCGAATCGGCCAGTACCGGATCGAGACCAGTCTTGGTGCCTACCTTGACCGTCAGCGAGCACAAGTAGTAGTTGAACCAGGAGCCATATGAGGCTGTCCGCGATAACTTGTCGAGTTTGCTCGGCAGATGGTCCAGCGCGTGCTCCACAAGTGCGGTGTTCTCCGGCTCGTTGAGCGTCGCGGCAATCGCCCGCAGGTGCCCCAGGTCGGCCTTGATCGACGGGCGCGCCTCGGCCAACAGGTCAGCACTCACCTGCGCCATGGCGTCGATATGACTAATAGCCCGACCAATGGTCTTGCGATCCTCCGACAGCCCGCCCACGAAGGACCGCAACTGAGTGACAAGCGCCGTCACTTGTTCTTGTCGGTCAGCGATAGAGCCGACCGCCGAATCCAGGTTGGTCACGACATCACCGATCAACTGATCGCGTTCGGCCAATCCGCTGGTGAGCGATGCGGTGTGCGCGATGAGCGACTGCACCGTTGCGCCGTCGCCCTGCAAGGTCTGCACAATGTCGAGGCTGAGCGCGTTGACGTCCTCCGGCGACAACGCCGCGAACAGCGGTTTGAAACCGTTCAGAAGGTCATTGAGATCAAGCGCTGGGCGAGTGCGATCAGTGCCGATGGACTGGTCAACCGGTTGCGGTGTGCTGGAACTGCCGTCATCGATCAAAGCGACGTACCGATCGCCGACCAAATTCAAGTACCGCGCTTCGACCCGCGTGGCGGTACTCAACGCGATATCTCGATCGACGGAGAACTTGACGCTGGCCTGCGCTTCTTTCGTCAGTCGGACATCGTTGACCCGGCCAACGACAACTCCCGCAACCCGGATTTCGTCGCCCGGCTGAAGGCGGCTCGCCGACGTCAAGATCGCGGTGTAATCGCGTCGTTCGGCTCCCCCACTCATCGGACGGATAGTCGCCGCAACCGTCACCACCACAAGAATCGAAAACAGCGTGAATGCGGCCAACTTCAGGCCTGCTGCTCGCGTTTCATTTGCCGCGGTCACTGGCCACCGCCCACATTCGGGCCGAGCAGAATCTGCGTCAGATCGTTGGCGGGAGGTCGGTCATAGCCCTCGTCGAGCGTGTAGTCGGGGAACGGGATCTGAGCATTCGGCAGGCCGTGGCAGGCCGGTCCGGCGCCCAACGTGTTGAACTCCAGCTGATCGTCTTCGCCATATCCCGGCAACTGCGAGCCGAGGGTGAAATCTCCTTGGATCGATCCACCTCTGACCTGCGCGGCCGACTGATCTCGCACCACAAGAAAACCATCGATCATGCAGGTCAACTGCGGAGCGAATTCGTCTAGCAGTTCCAGTGTCGGGCGAGCGATGCGAGCGGAATCAACGAAATTGCCGCCCACGTCTTCAAGCAACACTCGTGTCGAATCAGCCATGCGGCTCACGTTGGTGAACAGCGACTCTAGGTTGCGGCGGTTGTCGCGCAGCGTTCGCGCACTGACCGTCGCGTTCTCGGCAACCTTCAGCAGATCAGGCGCTGCGTCCGCGTATTGGCCTGCGACTCGCTCAATGAGCCGCAAGTCTTTTTCGACGAGCGGAAGATCAGCGTTGAATTCCTGCAGATAACTGCCTGACCGATTGACCAGTGTGCCGAGTTTCTGTCCGTTGCCGTCGAGTCCGGTGCTGAGCGCGGTCAGGGTGGCCGACAGCCGGTCGGGGCTTACCGCCGTCACCACCGGTTCTAGTCGATCGAGGAGTTCGGTGACCTCAACGGCCTCGGCTGAAGTGTCCTGAACCAACTGAGAACCATCGACGAGGTGCGCATCGACAGGTGAACTGTCGGAAGTCAGTTCAACGTACTTCTGGCCGAAGAGCGTGGTCGGCACGATACGAGCTGAAACATCAGCAGGGATCTGATCGGCCGCCTCGCGATCGATCTGTAGATCAACCCGACCGGCCTCGCCGTCGGGCTTGACCGATGAGACGCGACCAACGATGGCGCCGTTCATGCGCACGTCGCCGCCCACATTGAGCTGCAGCCCGGCGCGCTCGGTGGCAACCGAGACGGTCACATGATCGGAGAACGTCTTGGTGTAGATCGCAATCGACAACCACACCAGTGCAGCGAGAACGAGAAGGTAGACCACTCCCGTGGCGCGCAGGGCGATCGCTTCACGTCGCGATGAGGCGTATCGACTCATCCGGTGATCCTGACGGTCGTGGTCGAGCCCCAGACGGCAAAGCTAATGAAGAAGTCGGTCGTCACCAGCGCCACGATCGAGGTCCGAATGGCTCGCCCGACCGCCATCCCCACTCCTGCAGGTCCACCGGTGGCGTAGTACCCGTAATAGCAGTGCACCAAGATGATGACGATCGCGAAGATCAGCACTTTCATGAATGACCACAGCACGTCGACAGGCGCTAGATACTGCAGAAAGTAGTGGTCGTAGGTACCGTCAGATTGGCCGAAATAACCTGTCGTGACGAATCGAGTCGCCATATACGAGGCGAACAGTCCCACCGCATACAACGGCACCACGGCAACGACGGCAGCAAGCATCCGCGAGGTCACCAAGAAGGGCACCGACGGGATGCCCATGACCTCGAGTGCGTCGACTTCTTCGTTAATGCGCATCGCACCCAACTGAGCGGTGAAACCGCAACCGATCGTGGCTGCCAAGGCGACTCCGGCAATGAGCGGCGCGGCTTCACGGGTGTTGAAGTAGGCCGACAAGAAGGCGGTGAAGTTGGCTGCGCCGATCTGGTCGAGCGAGGTGTGACTCTGCAGCCCGACCTCAGCTCCGACTGCGTAGGACAGCACAAACATGACGCCTACGGTGCCGCCGACGATCGCCAAGCCCCCAGAACCAAATGCGATATCGGCCAGCACCTGCACCACTTCGCGTCGGTAGCGGTTGGCGGTGCGCGGCGCCCATTTGACTGAGCGTCCGTAGAACCTCAGTTGGTGACCGAGGCCCTCAAGTGACTCCATCACTGAACTCATATCAGCGCGCCCCCTGCGGGAAGAGCTGGAAGTACAGCGTGGTCAGCAAGTAGTTCGTGGTGAACAACAACAGGAAGGACACGACCACGGCCTCGTTGACTGCCTGACCGACACCTTTGGGTCCACCTTGAGCGCGAAGTCCCTTGAATGAGCCAACGAGCGCGGCGATAAGACCAAAGACCATGCCTTTGACCAGGCTTGCCCACAAATCCGGCAAGCTCGCGAGGGTCGCGAAACTGTCGACGTAGACGCCACTGGTGCCGCCCTGCAGCATCACGTTGAAGACGTAGCCACCGGCAATTCCTACTCCCATCACGACACCCGTGACGAGGACACCGACGATCATTGCCGCCACGACGCGCGGCGCCACGAGTCGACGGGTGACGTCGATGCCAAGTACCCGCAGCGCGTCGATCTCTTCTCGGATCGTCCGAGAACCGAAGTCTGCACAGATGGCCGAACCACCGGCGCCGGCGAGTAACAACGCCGTGGCTATCGGCGCGCCTTCGCGAACGATCGCGACGACGGAGGTCGCCCCCGCAAAACTCTGGGCGCCCAATTGCTGGGTCAAACTGCCGATTTGAAGCGCAACGACGGCGCCTAACGGGATTGCGACAAGTGCCGTCGGAACGATCACCACACTGACCAACATCCACGCCTGACGGATCGCTTCGCCCCAGGCAAACGGTCGCCGAGGAATGGCCTTGAGCACATCGAAGGTGAAGAGGAAGAACTCTCCGAGGCCGGTCAGTCCGTTGCGCACCCGCACAGCGACAGCGCTCACCTATCCTCCTCGTGCCCCGTTCCCCACTGACTCCAAGTCGTCGCTGGTCCAACGACCCACCCGCTTAGGCGTCACGTCAGGCGTGACGTGGAACACACGCACCATACCCTAGGGTACGGTCGGCGTCTACGGCACAGATTACGGTGAACCCATGGGTCGCCACGGAAAGTCAGTAGCGCTGCCAGCGCGCGAGTTGACGTGGCGGTTCAGTCGTAACTCTGGCGCAGGCGGACAACACGTGAACACCAGCGACACTCGCGTCGAACTCATCTGGTCGTTACGCGAAACATCGGCGTTGACCGCTGCTCAGCGAGAGTTAGCAATCACCCGACTGCGGTCACGCTTGGTCGACGGAACCATCACGGTCGTCTCATCGCAGTACCGGTCACAGCACCGCAACCGCGAAGCTGCCCTTGCCCGCCTCGAAGACCTCCTGGCACGCGCGATTGTTCCGGAGAAACCTCGCCATACGACGCGTCCGTCCCGCGCCTCCGTCAACCGCCAGCGAGACGCCAAGCAGCGCCGCTCTCAAACCAAAGCCCTGCGCCGCCGACCCGACTAAACGAACTCAACACCCTGCGCCAGCGGTAGTTCTGTTGAGTAGTTCACCGTGTTGGTGGCACGACGCATGTAATTGCGCCAGGCGTCGGAGCCCGACTCACGCCCGCCGCCGGTCTCCTTCTCTCCGCCGAAGGCTCCACCGATCTCGGCACCTGATGGACCGATGTTGACGTTGGCGATGCCGCAGTCCGACCCCACCGCCGAAACAAACGTTTCGGCCTCGCGCACATTGAGGGTGAAAATCGACGACGACAAACCCTGTGCCACTTCATTGTGCAGCACGAGCGCCTCGTCGAAATCGCGGTAGGTCATCACATAAAGCAGCGGCGCAAAGGTCTCAGCCTTGACGATGTCGGACTGCCTGGGCATGGAGACGATCGCTGGGTGCACATACTGACCACCATCGACTCCCCCAGCACGATTACCACCAGTCACGACCGTGCCGCCGTCAGTTTGCGCCTGAGCAATTGCCGCGTCGAATGCCTCCGCAGCGGAGCTGTCAATCAACGGACCGACCAATGTCGATGCCTCCAGCGGCGAACCAATCGGCAGCGTCTCGTAGGCAGCCTTCAACCGCGTGACGAGTTCGTCCTTGATCGACTCGTGCACGATGACGCGCCGCAGTGACGTGCATCGCTGGCCTGCCGTTCCGACCGCCGAGAACACGATGCCGCGCACAGCAAGATCAAGATCGGCACTCGGTGCCACAACGGCCGCATTATTGCCGCCGAGCTCGAGAAGGGAACGCCCCAAACGGGCAGCGACACGTGGAGCGACTTCTTTACCCATGCGAGTCGAACCGGTGGCCGAGACGAGTTGAACTCGCGGATCATCGACCAACGCTTCGCCCACCTCACGCGCACCCAGCACTACTTGAGTGAGGTGTTCAGGGGCACCAGCGCGCTTAGCGGCTTCACGCGCCAAGGCCTGGCAGGCTAATGCCGTCAACAGAGTCTTCTCTGAAGGCTTCCAGACCACCGAGTCACCACACACCAAGGCGAGCGCGCTGTTCCAGGACCAGACGGCCACCGGGAAGTTGAAGGCCGAGATCACGCCCACCACGCCAAGTGGGTGCCACTGCTCCATCATGCGATGGCCGGGGCGTTCGGTGGCGATGGTGAGGCCGTAAAGCTGGCGCGACAGACCGACAGCCAGATCGCAGATGTCGATCATTTCCTGGACTTCGCCCAAGCCTTCGGACACGATTTTTCCGGCTTCGATGCTGACCAAGGCGCCGAGGTCCTCTTTGTGTTCGCGCAACAGTTCGCCCAGCTCGCGCGCCAGGCGGCCGCGCACCGGCGCCGGGACGGAGCGCCACTGTTCGAATGATGCCTGGGCCTGTCCGACAACCTCGCTGACCTCAGCCATCGAGTGGGAACGCACAGTTCCCAAGAGCGAACCATCGATAGGAGTGCGACATTCGAGGTCGCCGTCGTCGACGAATGGATCGCCCGCACCGAGGCGCTCAAGAATTTCGCGTGCCTGGCCTGCAATGTCCATGCTTTTCACACCGTTCCCAAAGTCTCGAAGCGCGATCCGGCAGTGGTCGCAAATAGATCGGTCAGGGCAATGTCTTCCTGGCGAATGAATCCTGATTGTGGGAGTCGGCCGTCAGCGACAAGTTCAACCACCGACACAATCGACGCCGCTGTGGTCCACGAAATAGCACGCCACACACGATCGCCAACCGTGATGGGCTTATAGCCGCGAACGTAGTTCTCGCGGAACGGCTGCCCGTCCTTCACCCCTTCAACAGCCGCATGCAAGTACACAATGTCGTCATTGACCGGCGGCTTTGCATCAACCAGCAGTTCGCCGACCAGATCGCGACGATCGCGCAGGTTCAACTCGTCGAACAGGAAGTGCATCTGATCGAAATGCCCGGGATACCGCAGCGTCTTATAGTCCAGTCTCTTGGCGCGGCCCTCATAGGTCTGGCACATCGTGCCAAGTCCGCCTGAGGTCAGCGCAGCCTCTAGTTCGATTCCGCCGATGAATACGCGCTCTTTTTCGGTCATCGCCGGCACCATCTGGCGATGACCTGACCGCAACACTTCACAGTCATTGAGGTACTCGTTGACGACACCTTCGGCCGACCAGTTGAACGCATAGCCCAACAGTCCGGTGGGGTTTTGTGGAAGCGCGCCAACCTTCAGTTCGACCGATCGGATAGTTTCAAACTTCGCCGCCAGCGACGCACCCACAATGCCGATCAATCCTGGCGCCAGACCGCACTGCGGAGCGAAGACCACACCGTCGTCACCATGAGCGGCAGCCAGTTCGATGACGCGATTGGTCGTGGGCACATCTTCGGTCAAGTCGAAGTAGTGAGTTGCGGTGTCGTGCGCAACTTCGGCGACGTCAATGTTGAGGTGATACGGCAGGCACGAAACGACAGCATCGACACCGCGCAGCGCCTCGCGCAGCGCGGAGACGTCTTTGACGTCCAGTGGTTTGACTTCAAATCCCAGTTCTTCGCCGCCTACCGACGGTCGAGGTGCGGCGTCGTAGCCGATCACTTTGAACCCGGACTCCCCCAGCAAGACTGCGACGAGTTCGCCAACCTTGCCTAAGCCGAAGACCGCTACCTGATTGATTGTGCGCGCCATGCCACCTCCTGAAGACCAGACGCGGGTCGCGCGTCCAGAAACCTGTACGGGACGACGCCGCTAGGCCCCAGGATGGCGGGACGTGACCGGCGTCACACCCACTCTAGCCCGCCTACTCGCCCCGACCGTGCCCTGTGTGGACCAAGTCCGCTCACGCATCCAACAGGACGTGGAGGGCTGCGCCGACAATCTGGTCAACTGAAAGCAGGACCTCGTTGGCCGCCGGGCCGAGGGGAATGAAGGAGTCCTGACTCGCGACGCGACGAACGACACCGTCGTATTCGACGTCGGTGAGAACGCTGATCACACTTTCGGCCACGCCACCGCTGCGTCGCGTTTCGTCAACGACCAAAATGCGCTTGAAGCGACGGGCATGAGCCAACAGGTCGACAGTCGGTAGTGGCGACAGCCAACGCAGGTCCATGACAGTGCAGCCGAAGCCCAAGCCCTCAAGCAGGCCTGCTGCTTCCATGCTCATCGGAACGCCATTGCCGAAGGTGACCATCAGCAGGTCCGTGCCATCTCCGTAGGCTGCCGCCGCGCCAAACGCCTCACGATGCGACCCGGTCGTCGGCGGTTCATACGGCGCCAACCACGCTTGATCGCCATCAACCAAATCGCGCCGGTGGTACTGCGCGATTGGCTCGACGAAAACGCACACCCGACCCTCCTCTTCGGCGAGCGCTACGCAGGTGCGTAACAGTTCAGGCGCGGAGGACGGATGGCCGGGGCAGGCGACGATGAGTCCGGGAATGTCACGCAGCACGGCGAGCGAGTTGTCATTGTGGAAGTGCCCACCGAAACCACGCTGATAGGCCAATCCGGGAATACGCACCACCATCGGATTGGTGAACTGGCCATCGGAGAAGAACGCCAATGACGCACCTTCACCACGCAGCTGATCCTCAGCGTTGTGCACATAGGCGAGGTACTGAATTTCGGTGATGGGTAGTAGTCCAGCGAGTCCAGCACCCAGCCCAGCGCCGAGGATGGTCTGCTCATCAAGGGGAGTATCGAACACCCGGGCACGACCAAATTGCCGCTGCAGTCCCCGGGTCACGCCGTAGACGCCGCCCTTGTGCGCGACGTCCTCGCCAAAAACCACGACGCCAGGTCGTGACGCCATCAGGTCAAACAACGTCGCGTTGATCGCTCCGGCCAAGGTCAGTGGCTCACCGTCTTCGGGCAACTGCCCCGCAAAAGCCACAAGCCGCTCGTCGTGGTCAGCGGACTTCGCAGCCGACAAGCGCACCGAGCGCGGACGACGCGACTGTAGCGGCGCCATGACTGCTGCGGCCGAATCCAGTCGCTCGGTTCCGCATACCCGCTTGGCTTCCTCCATCACAAAATCGCGCGTCGCCTCATAACGTTCGATGATCTGTTCGGCGGTCAACTCGCCGACCGCAACTAGCGTCGCAGCGGTGGCGAGGATCGGGTCAGCGGCGTAGTCGGCCTCAATCTGCGCACGACTGCGGTAAGCGATCTCCGCGTCGGAGCCGGCGTGACCCATGAATCGGACCGTGCGCAAGCGCACGATGGCGGGGCGACAGGTCGCCCGAATTTCCGCCACTACGTCATCGAGGATGTCCAGAGCCTGAGCTGGACGGGTGCCGTCGACGGAGTGATAGGCGATTCCGGGTCGTCCCGCCAGGGTCGCCTCAATCCACCCATCTGGAGTACGAGTACTGATGCCCAGCCCGTTGTCCTCGCACACGAGAAGGAGGCGCAGCGGCAGCCCGAGCCGGGTGACATACGCAGCGGTGTTGAGCGCACCCAACGTCGTCGAATGGTTCGCCGACGCGTCACCGAAACTGGCCACCGTGACTGAATCGGTCGGCCACTGCGGCTCAACGCCCAGTTTGGCCGCGCGAGGAATCATGAATGACAAACCGACGGCCCGCGGGAGATGCGATCCGATCGTGGAGGTCTGCGGAATGATCGCCAACTCCGGATGCCCGAACACCTTGTGACGCCCGTGCGAGATCGGGTCATTGACTGAGGATGCGACCGAAGCGAGGACATCGGCGACGGGAGTCGAACCGATCACCTGTTGTGCACGTGCGGCGTAGAAGCCACCCGAGCGGTAGTGCAAAAGCGCGGGGTCAGTCGGGCGCAACGCCATTGCCACCGCCGCATTGCTCTCATGACCTGCAGAGCCAATCGTGTAAAACCCCTCGCCTTGGCTTTGCAGCCACCGCCCGGCGAAGTCCAAGTGACGGCTTTGAATCTGTGCCTCGAACAGCGACGACAGGCGTCCAGCGACGACCCGATCCGGCTGCGGATCGGCAAAATCGTGGGCGAGTTGGGCGTCGTCTGCCCAGGCGCGCACGTGTGTGACGAAGTGGTCGTCGATCGCCTCGGCCATCAAAAGTCTCGTCTCCAGGGAGCGGAAGTCGCTCCGTCACGATATCCTGATCCTTGACCTACCTCATTTGTCCACTCGGAAGTACTCCCACACCGTGACTCTGTCCCCCATGCGTCGCCTCGCCGCGGCTGCCGTCATGACACTCATTGCCGTCGCCACGGTCGTGTCGTTGACCCGCGCCGACACTGCTGCACAGAACACCGCCGCCGGAGAACAAGCTGATTTGCCTGGCATGGTTTCGGTCGCGCCTCAACTGGCTTCTGAGCTTGAGCCAGACAGCGTTGATCCGCTGCTGGCCGATCTTCTCGACCCGATCCTTCCGGAGTCTGCTTTCGATCTGACCGATCTGGGGCTCGACGACACCTCGAACACCAGCGCTTCAACTGGCGGCAACAACTCCAAGCCCATCACTAAGCCCGGTGACAAGGACGACAACGCGTCGACACCTACTCCGACGCCCGCTCCGGCACCAGCGCCCACCACAGCGCCGCCAGCTCCTGCACCCGCACCGGCTCCGGCACCAGCCCCGTCACCCAAGCCACCCAAGCAGCCCAATCTCTTGGAGATGCTGCTCGGCGGCGGCAAGTAGTTTTAGTCTGACGTCGTGAGGCCGCACGTTTGTCCGTAATAGGACAACATCGCGGCGCGGCGACGAGAGCCAATCGGCAGATAGAACTCGCCGCCGGAGTTCTCAGGCAGATCGGCTGAGCGCACTTGCACCGGCAGCAGCGTTCCTACCTTGTCGTCGGCCAATGCGTGGGCATCGCATCGATGCGGAGTAATCCGCAGGTCGACGGTGACAGGCGTTTCCCCAGTCAGTCGTATCTGTTGTCGACCCATCGGGGTTGGCTCAACGTCGAAGAGCACTGTTGAGCCGAAGCCCGTCACCGTCACGTCAAGCCGTCGCCCCGTTGGCGTGAACGTCACCGGGAGTTCAAGCACCGCGGTTCGACCTGAGCCATCGACTCGGAGTTCCCCGATTTCCATGGCCGCGGCTGCGCGAACCGACTGCTCAGCGCAGTCGCGGTCGACGAAGGCCGTCGCGGCCCCATAGCGATCCGACGGATGAGCAATCGACCGGAACCTCTCGGTTCCAATCCGATAGGTGATCGTCAACGTCGCATTGAGGCCCTCGCCGCCGCAGCGGCCGGTTGGCATCGCGAACTGCAAGTCAGTGTCGAATCCCGCACCGACGACCTCTGTGCCCCGCCACGACACGTCGTCGAATCTCGGCGACGTCAGCACGAAACGCTCAATGACCAACTCATGCGGGGATCCGTTGTGCAAGCGGACAAATACGGTGCGTGTCTTGCGCAGTATCCGCGATTGGTCCAGATGCACCTCGACGCCCTCGGGAAGTCGTTGAACAGTCGTCGCTGCCGGCGCACAGGCCATCAGCAGTGCTGTCGCCACCATGAGGACGACTACTTGGCGCTGCATGCGTTCAC
>JBEBVW010000028.1:0-18694 GCA_040392565.1 Aeromicrobium sp.
CCGTAACTACTCAGTTGCAACGCGAGCATGAGTACCCGGTTCGTCCTGCGCTCACTGTCCGTACTCCCACGTTGGCGTTCCTCACTGCTGCGGTCGGTGGAGAACAGGGAATGCGGATCGCCATTGGGGTGCTGATCGCTGCGGTCATGGTGGCTGGCTTGTGGCGACTCGAACGCTTAGCTGCAAACAGGTGGGAATTCTGGAGCGCTGTCCTCTTGCTCGCCGCCGGCGCTGGTCATGTGCTGAAAGGTGAACTTGTCGTTCTGCATGAGGCATGGGCGGGACTGTTGATCGTCCTGTCATTGCTCGTCTGGCGATCTGATCGATTCGGACCGGCCGTTGCACTAGGTGCCCTAGCGGTGCTCGTCCGTGAATTTGCGCTTGCCTATCTGTTGGTGATGTTCACGATGGCCCTCATTGGCCGGGCTCGCAAAGAAGCGTGGGCCTGGGGAACCGCCGTGCTCGCCTGCGTGGCGGTGTTGGCAGGGCATGTAGTCGCCGTTGCTCACTACACAGGCGCGGGCGATCCCGAATCGCCAGGTTGGTGGACGACTGGCGGTTGGGCCTTCGCGATGCGCACCGTGTACAACACGACACTCATCACGCCGTATGAGGCGACTGCAGTGTTGATCCCATTCGCTTTGTTGGGTTGGCTCTCAATGCGAGATCCCATCGGGCTGCGAGTAGCAGGGTTTTCGGCGGGGTTCCTTCTTGCGTTCACCGTGCTGGGGCGCCCAGAGAACTACTACTGGGGCTACGTGTATTCGACTCCGCTGCTGATCGGCCTCGCGTATGCACCGGCTGCGCTGATCGCGCTAGCGAAACGATTAAGCACCTCGAACGCACAGGTCATCTAATCGCCCAAAAGAACTAAGGCAACTAGTCCTTTAGGGCCATTTTTTCTGTTTTGCACCAGATCTGGACCCTTCGGCTGGCGGTGTGACCCTCTTCACGACTTAGTCTCCTCGCGAGGGAGTCACCGATCTTCGGTGACGCAACAGAGGGAGAAATAATCATGAGCGCAGTTTTGTACGGTTTGACCTTCGTTTCGTCGTTCTTCGCAACGGCTGAGGACAAGCGTGACGAGCGCGGTGCGTCGTTCACCGAGTACGTCGTCCTGCTGGCACTGGTGGTGACCATCATCTTCATCGCTTGGAACGCTGGCCTGGGAGACATCCTCAACAGCAAGCTCGACGACATCGGCGGATCGGTCAGCAACGCCTGATCATCTTTCTGTCGTGGTCGGAGCCTCCCGCACGGGGAGTTGCTCCGGCCGCGGCAGAGCCATTCGGGGCGCTTTTCCGCCCAGCTGAGTTCTGGCGCCGGCCCCGTTTTACTCCCGTTCATCGATGTCATCGGTGAGTAGCGCAGATTTGAGGTTGCGACATGAACAAACGACTCATCGCCGCAGTAGCGACGACCGTGCTGGCAGTCCTGGGCATCGTGAGCCTGATTGTCTACGCCAACGGAGCCCGTGACCGGGCATTCGAAGGTGCTGAACTTATCCAGACGCTCCAGGTCGTCCAAGACATTCCGGCCGGAGCGTCGACCGATGTCGTTGGCGAAAGTGTTGAGTCGGTCAAGCTTCCGCGGGCGGCCGTCCCAGCGAGCGCGATCGCTTCGCTGGATGCCGTGGCGGGCAAGGTGACTAAGACTTCCTTGGTCAAGGGCGAGTTCCTGCTCGCATCTCGATTTGGAGCTCCCGGCGATGTCGCCGAGGGCGGTCATGTGTCTGTCCCCAAGGGAATGCAAGAAGTGGCGATTTCGCTGCCAGCCGTTCGAGTCGTCGGCGGCACCATTAGTGCCGGCGAGACCGTCGGCATCGCGGTGAGCTATGACTCAGTCGCGGCAACAAACTTTGCGCTGAACAAGGTTCTAGTGACCGGTATTGGCGCGGCCCCGACCAAGGATGGCATCGTCACCGGTGACGTCCTGGTGCGTGTGGCCCTTAACACCGAAGATTCCACCAAGCTGGTGCACGCCGCTGAGTACGGCAAGATCTACCTGACGCGTCAGAACAAGGACGCTGAGGTTGGTCGCGACGTGATCGATACCAACGATGTGTTGAAGTGACCAACGTCCTTCTGGTCGGCGTCGACCGGGAGTTTGGGGAACGGATCTCCTCGATTCCCGGGCACTGGGTGCTGACCATTGATAAAGGTGAACCGGAGAAGAACGAGCTCGCGGTCGCGGTCAACAAGTCAAGCCATGAGTTTCATCCGGACGTTATTTTTGTCGGCTCTGCGCTGTCGCTGGACTCGGCTCTCGACTACGCCAAGATCGTGTTGGAGACGTATCCGACCATCGCCGTGGTGTTGGTCGCGAACCCTGATCGCGGTCTGATCCGTAAGGCCACCCGGGTGGGAATTAGGGGAGTAGTGAGCGAAGCGATCACCGATCGCGAACTCTCTGATCTCCTAGAGCGCGCCGGGGCCCAGGTCGCACCGTCGCTGGACGGCTCAACACGGCATTCGCATCACGTGGTCGTCGTTGCATCGCCCAAGGGCGGGGTCGGCAAGACGACAACGACGGTCAATTTGGCTGCCATGTTGGCCGAGGACGCGCCGGGCCAGGTTGTGGTGCTTGACCTCGACTTGCAATTCGGCGACGTCACGACGGTGGTCGACATCGTTCCGGAATATACGGTCACAGATGCGCTGGCTTCCGGGGCATCGGATTCAATGCTCTTGCGAACCCTGTTGACGTCGCATCCTGCTGGCTTCTATGTGCTTGCCGGTGCGACCAATCCGGGCGACACCGGCACGGTGAGCGGGGACCAGATCCGTAAGTTGGTTTCGCAATTCGCCACCAGCTTCCGGTACGTCATCATCGACACGCCCGCAGGACTGCTTGAAGAAACCTTGGCAAGCCTGGAGGAAGCCTCCGACGTGGTTTTCGTGACGGCGTTGGATGTGGCCACGTTGCGTGCTGTGCGCAAAGAGATTGACGTCCTGACCGAATTGGCGTTGCTCCCGCCGCGGCGACACGTCTTGCTCAATCGTGCCGATCGTCGCACCGGTATGACGGTCCGAGATGCCGAGAAGATTCTCGGTCTTCCCGTTGACGCCGTGTTGCCGGCTTCGGACAAGATCGCGCTGGCCAGCAATCACGGACAACTTGCGGTGTTGCGCGATAAGCGCAAGGAGATCCGCAAGCCGTTCGCTCAACTGGCGCACAAGATCTCAGACGTCATCGAACTCAATACCAGCCACAAGGGCAAGGAGTTGCCATGAGCCTCAATGACCGACTTGCTGCCCGTCATCGGGCAGAGGAGGCGGCTGCCGCTGCCGCGCAGGCGCCGGTGCAAGCCGATGATCGCCCGTTGGCACCCCCCGCAGAACCGCCAGCTCCGGCCGTGTCGGCGTCCGCCGAGACGTCGCAACTCCCTGTCGCAGAGGCTGCTGCACCCCCGCCACCGCCGCCGGTAGCGGAGCCAGCTACGGGTCGACGGATCGCGAGCCCCACTCCTGCCGCTGCTCCGAGTCGTGCCCATGACGTTATGTCGGATACCAAGGCGAAGATTACGGCCGATCTTTTTGCTCGTATTGGTGCCCGCATCAACGATCCGGCGCTGACCGAAGAGCAGCTCCACGAGCTGGTTCGCGTTGAAATCGGCAGCGTTGTCGACGATCAGCGATTGGTCCTGTCTCCGCAGGAACGACACGTTCTGGTTCAAGAAATCGAAGACGACGCGCTCGGCCTTGGGCCACTGCAGCGGCTGCTTGAGGATTCCTCGGTCTCGGAAATCATGGTCAACCGCTATGACACGATCTATGTCGAACGCTCTGGCACGCTGGTGTCTACGCCGTACACGTTCGTGGACGAGGACCATCTTCGTCGAGTGATTGAGCGCATCGTGGCCCGAGTGGGTCGGCGCATCGATGAGTCCAGCCCGTTGGTTGACGCTCGTCTCCGGGATGGTTCGCGCGTTAACGCGGTGATCCCGCCGCTCGCGGTCAGGGGTTCCTCGCTGACCATCCGAAAGTTCTCCGAGACGCCTTTCACGGCAGAGGACCTGATCGGATTCGGCTCCATGTCGCGACCCATGGCCGACTTCCTGCGCAACTGCGTTGAGGCCAAACTTAATATGCTCGTCTCAGGCGGCACGGGCACCGGCAAGACGACGCTCTTGAACGTCTTGTCGTCGTTCATCCCGGCCAACGAACGCATCGTGACCGTCGAGGACGCCGTTGAGTTGAAGCTCCAGCAGGAGCACGTCGTCACGTTGGAGAGCAGGCCGGCCGGTATTGAAGGAACCGGCGAAGTGACGATTCGCGACCTGGTCCGCAACTCCCTGCGTATGCGCCCGGATCGGATTGTGGTGGGCGAGTGCCGTGGCGGAGAGGCGCTGGACATGTTGCAGGCGATGAACACCGGCCACGACGGTTCGATTTCTACGATCCACGCCAACAGCCCTCGCGATGCGGTGGCGCGGCTTGAGACGTTGGTGTTGATGGCAGGTATGGATTTGCCATTGCGCGCGATCCGCGAGCAGACCGCTTCGGCGATCGACGTCATCGTTCAGATTCAGCGGCTGCGTGACGGCACCCGACGGGTCACTCACGTGACCGAAGTGCAGGGGATGGAAGGCGACACGGTCGTATTGCAGGACGCTTTCGTCTTCGACCATTCACTCGGTTTTGACGAGCATGGCAAGTCGAAGGGCATCGCGCGAGCAACAGGTTTGCGTCCACGATTCCTCAGGAAGTTCGATGACCTGGGGGTCAACTACGACCTGTCGATCTTTGATCCTGAGGGGGTCTGAGATGCTCCCCCTTGGTGTCGCGCTGATCGTTCTGGCGGTCTCGTTCGGGATCTACTCGCTGTATGCGCCAGCCGCACCGATGGCTCCGCAGTCGCGGCGCATTGCTCCGGGCGAAGTGGTGCGACCGCCGCTGGAAATTGCGGTCGAACGGACCGAAAAGATCGTCGAACAGGTGATGAAGCGGCGGGGCTGGAATCCGTTCCCTGCGCAAGATCTGGAGTTGGCCGGAATCAAGGCCTCACAGTCCAGCGTGGTGACCACCATCGTTGCGATCACGTTCATGGGTTTCCTCGTCGGCTACACGCTGGGCGGGTTCTTGCTCGGCCTGGTTGCGTTGGTCATTCCGTTCATGTCTCGCGGCTGGATCAAACGCATGCGGGCCAAGCGCAGTCGTGCCTTTGCCGATCAGCTGGAGTCGACACTCGAAGTGATGGCCTCCGCCTTGCGAGCAGGTCACAGCTTCCCGAGTGCGCTAAATACAGTCGCTGTTGACTCGCAGTCACCTACTGCCGAAGAGTTTGCGCGAGTGGTCAACGCCAATCGACTTGGCGTCGACATCATCGTGGCAATGCGAACGCTGGCAGAGCGGATGGAAAGTCAGGACTTCTCCTGGGTGACCGACGCTGTGGCAATCCAGCGTGACACCGGTGGCAACTTGAACGAGATTCTCGATCGAGTTGGCGAAACCATCCGAGAGCGCAATGAAATGGCCAAGAAGATCCGGGCCATTTCAGCTGAGGGCCGCGCGTCGGGCTGGGTCATGGCTGGCGTTCCGCTGGCGTTGGGTGCCTTCATCGCCTGGTCTAATCCAGAAACGTTTGCCCCGATGTATCAGACGGGCATCGGCAAGATTCTGCTTGCGATTTGCACCGGACTGTACGTCGCGGGATTCGTGTGGATGCGCAAGATCGTGGATGTGAGGCCCTGATGTTGCTGATTGGATCGGCCTTCGTTCTGGCCGCATGCTTGGGACTTTTCGTGATCTTGGGATTGGTCAAGGCCCCCGAGGAGCCATTGGCGGTATTGCACCGCGTTAAGTCAATGTCGCGGGGTGAAGGCGCAGAGATCTTCTCCAAGGGAGATTCGGACTCTTTGGGCCGGCTGCGCATTGTGACGGTCCCGACACTGATCGAGCGCGCTGAACGCAATATCAAATTGTCAGGACACAAGGCTGGCTGGACGCTGCGTCGGCTGATGATGGGCAAGGTGGTGGCTGCCACGGTGGTTGGTTTCATCTTGGCCACCTATTGGTTGGCTCAACCTTCAGGACAGCGCTTCACGCTCTTCCTGCTCGGCACGTTGGTGGCGTTCTTCTTCCCCGATATCTGGTTGAACAGCCGAGCAAAAGAGCGTCAAGAACAAATCGTCCGGGAACTTCCGGACACCTTGGACCAGACTGTGATCGCGATTGAGTCGGGGCTGAGCTTTGAGGGTGCGCTTCAGCGAGTTGCGGCCACAGGAACAGGGCCGCTTGCTGAGGAGTTCACCCGAACTCTGCAGGATATGCAGCTGGGCATGTCGCGTCGTGCTGCGTACAACTCGCTCGCGGACCGGACGAGCGCTGAAGATCTCAAGCGGTTCTGCAAGCAGATCACTCAGGCTGAAGAGTTTGGCGTCTCGATCGCTCAGGTGGTGCGAAATCTCGCCAAGGAGATGAGGCTCAAGCGTAAGTACCGGGCCGAGGAGATTGCCCAGAAGATTCCGGTCAAGATGATCTTCCCGCTGGCGACGTGCTTCATGCCGGTGCTGTTCATCATCATCTTGTTCCCGGTGGGATATGGACTCGCGCAGCAGTTCTAGCGGAGGGTCTTGACAGGCAACTTTACATTTCCTATGGTTTTGTAAACCGTAGGAGGTAAGCATGACCGTTCAGGCAACCGTTGACGGCCACACCATCGAGTGGACCGACCGCAAGCGCTACCTGTGGATCATGGGCGCGATCATCCCGTTGATTCCGATTTCGATGTGGGGGCTTTACGCGCTCACCGAGTCCACGCTGGCGTGGTACTTCGGACCCGTCTTCGTCTTCGTGTTGATCCCGCTGTTCGATCTGATGGCCGGACTCGACCCGGACAATCCGCCGGACGAAGTGCTCGAAGCCCTCGAAGAGGACCGCTTCTACCGCTGGGTTACCTACGCGTTCATCCCGCTGCAGGTCGCCGGCCTGGTCTGGGGTGCGTATTTGCTCGGCGGCGGCACGCTGCCGGGCATCGAAGACCCGTTGACTGTCGCACAGAAGATCGGCCTCGCGCTCGGTCTCGGCATGGTCGCCGGCATCGGCATCAACACAGCACACGAGCTGGGACATAAGAAAGAGGAGTACGAACGCTGGTTCGCCCGCGCCGCTCTTGCCCAGACCTTCTATGGCCACTTCTACATCGAGCACAACCGTGGACACCACGTCCGTGTCGCCACTCCCGAAGACCCCGCGTCGGGGCGACTCGGTGAAACCGTGTGGGAGTTCATGCCGCGCACCGTCTGGGGCAGCTTGAGCAGTGCGTGGGACCTGGAAAAGAAGCGTCTGGCGCGGCTGAACAAGAAGCCGTGGACGCTCAAGAACGACCTGTTCAACGCCTGGATCTTCTCGGTGGTCCTGTGGGGCGCGCTCGCGATCGCCTTTGGCGTCGAGATCTTGCCGTATCTGGTGATTCAGGCTGTCGTCGGAATTTGGCTGCTGGAGTCGGTCAACTTCTTGGAGCACTACGGCATGAAGCGCAAGAAGTTGGAGTCGGGTCGGTACGAGCGGGTTAACCCGTCGCACTCGTGGAATAGCAACAACATCGGCACCAACGTGCTCCTCTACCACCTGCAGCGACACAGCGACCATCACGCCAACCCCACCCGCCGCTACCAGGCGCTGCGCAACTTCAAGGAAGCTCCCGCGCTGCCCACCGGCTATGCAGGCATGATCGTGCTCACCTGGCTTCCGCCGGTGTGGCGCAAGGTGATGGACCACCGTGTCATGGAGCATCTCGACGGTGACCTGTCGCGCGCTAACCTGCACCCGAGGGTGGCCGCCAAGTACGAGCGCAAGTACGGCTCGGCCGGGGAGAAGGTTGCAGCGTGAGCAAGTTCATCTGCCCCAACTGTGAGTACGTCTACGACGAAGAGCAGGGTCACCCGCGTGAAGGGTGGCCGGCGGGAACGGCATTTGCCGATATCGATCCGGATTGGACGTGCCCCGATTGCGGCGTCCGCGAACAGGTCGATTTCCTGCCCATCGAAGAATTTGTCAGCAACGACCAAGACGGCCCCATCATCAGTGCCGAGACGAACGTGGGCACCCACGGAGGTAAAAAGTGAAGCGGTTTCAGTGCCAGCAGTGCGGATTCATCTATGACGAAGCCGACGGATGGCCCGAGGAGGACATTGCTCCGGGCACCAAGTGGGACGACATCCCCGACGACTGGACGTGCCCTGACTGCGGCGCGGCCAAGGCCGACTTCATCATGGTTGAGCTCTGAGCTGAGCTCCTGACGTGACCGTCGACGCGACCGCCCCCACCCGTGAACGCCTCTTGGCAGCTGCCTACGAGCTGACCGAGAGCGATGGGTGGGGGTCGGTCACGATGTCGCGAGTTGCCTCGGCGGCTGGCGTAAGTCGGCAGACGGTCTACAACGAATTCGGCACCAAGCATGGTCTGGCGCAGCAGTTGGCGCTGCATGAGACCGTCAAATTCCTCGAGGTCGCCCGAGACGGCCTTGATGGTGCGCAGGATGTCATCACCGGCTTGCGCGCCGCATGCGAAGGCGTTCTTGCGTACGCCGAGACCAGCGTCATCATCCGCAGCATCGCTGGCCCCTGGGCAGAAGACACCGACACCGACTTCCTGATGTTGTTGACCACAGAGTCCGGCCAGATTGTCGATCTCGCCTCAGCGGCCATTCGTGATCTCATCGTCGAACAATTCGCTCCGCTGCCCATCAGCGATGCTGAACTCGATGTCGCCGTCGAGGTCGTCATCCGGCTGGTGCTGTCGCACCTGACTCGACCCGGCAAGACCCCGGCCGACGCCGCCGCCGACATCGCCTGGCTCGCGTCGCGCGTCCTTGCTCCCTGATTCGATCTAGATCCAGCGGGGGAACCACATGCGGTGGTGCCAGGTGTCGTAGGGGACGAGTTGGTCGGTCAGGATCGGGCGGAAGTAGATGAACAGTGCGATCACCGTGGTGACGTACAGGCCGATGACGAGCCAACCGGTGTAACGCTGACGGACTGTCGTGGCGGCACCTCGAGATTCGGGACTGGCCCAGCCGTGGGCGAGCATGGCGATCGCCACGATCATGAACGGCAGAACAGTGACGGCGTAGAACGAGAAGATCGGCCGATCAGCGTTGGCGAACCAAGGGAGCCAGCCGGACAGGACGCCGACCACCGGAATCATCCAGCGACCATCTCGAGTGCGAACCCAGGCGACGATCGCGCCGATCGTTGCTGCGGCACCGGCCCACCAGACGGCCGGATTGCCCAGGATCGTCACGACCCTCATGCAACTGGAATTCGCAGCTGCGCCACACCTGTCAGCTGGCAGATCGTTGACCGCGTCCACGCCCACCGGGCGCTCCATCAGCAGCCAGCCAATCGGATTGGACTGATACGGATGGGTCGCGGTGTCGAGTCCGGAGGTGTGGAAGTCGTAGGTCATGGTGTGGAAATGCCAGAGCGACCGGAAGGCATCGCGGGTCTCGCCAAGGAATCCGCCGGTGGGCTGCGAAAGGTAGCTGCCCCACGGCTGGGAGTAGGTGCCGTAGCCATGGCCGAAACGAGCCTCAAAGGCCTCGTGATGAATCAGCCAGCCGGTCCAGGACGCAACGTAGACAACGAATGCGGTGCCGACGATGAGCAGAAACGCCGGTACCCCGACACGCGCGAGCTGCAGCGGCCACGCCTTGAAGTTCGGCCGTTTGCGTGCGACTTCCCAGATAACGAAGGCAAGCCCGAACGCAGCTAACCCGTAGGCGCCACTCCACTTGGTTGCGCACGCCATACCGAACGATGCTCCGGCGGCAAGTTGCCAACCGCGGTATCGCCAGCCGGTTGAGTCAACCGCCACCACCAAACAGGCGGCAGCGCAGACGAGCCAGAACGCCAAGAACACATCGAGTAAGGCGAGGCGAGAGAGGACGAAGTGGGCGCCGTCGAAACACAGCAACAATCCGGCCAGACATCCGGCCCACGTGGAGCCGGTGAGTCGACGGACGAGACGGGCGAGTACCAACACCGTCAATGAACCGACGACGACGGCGCTGATGCGCCAACCGAAGGCATCAAGACCGAAGACCTTCTCGCCGATTGCGATGAGTGCGCGTCCGCCTTCTGGGTGAACGATCCAGGACGGTTCGCCGGTCATCAGATTGGTCAGATGACCATTCTGAATCTGCTGATTCGCGTTCTCGTTGAAGTCCTGGACGTAGCCGTGTTGCAACAACGACCAGGCGTCCTTGGCGTAGTACGTCTCGTCAAAGAGCAGCCTGTTCGGCGTCCCCACGTTCCAGATCCGGACGCTGAAAGCCAACAGCGCGACTCCGATGGGGCCAAGCCATCCCCACGCTCGGTCACTGATCTGCAGCACGGCTCAAGACTAGGTGTAACCAAGAGTGGCACGAAGTCGTTGAGTGTGGTGCTAGTCACTCCCACCGAAAGGCCCATTGTGCGCCGACACCGTCGTTCCCTGGTGGCAGCTGCCGTCATCGCTACTGCGTTACCGATGCTGGCCGCTACTGCAGCCACCGCTCCGGCCGCGGCTGCGAGCACGCCGCTGAACCCGGCCAACGGAAAGTATTCGGCGACAATCACGCGCACCGATCACGGAATCCCGCACGTAGTGGCCAACGACTGGGGATCGTTGGGCTTCGGCCACGGGTACGCGACGGCAGAAACGGGCATCTGCAATCTGGCCGACACCTTGCTCACAGGCCGTGGCGAGCGGTCGAAGTACCTGGGTGCCGATGGTCGCTACACCGACTGGGTTTCGCTCGATGCGACGAATCTGCAAACTGACGCGTTCTTCACCGACGTGCGCAACCGCAAGGCTGTCGAGCAACTGTTGGCCGATCCGGTGCGAGGCCCCGGCAAGCAGACCCGGGCGATGGTCGAGGGTTACGTCAAGGGCGTCAATAGGTACCTAGCCGATGTCGGTGGAAGCAAGGGCGTCAAAGACAAGGCATGCAAGGGCCAGCCCTGGGTGCGTCCCGCTTCGACGATCGACCTCTGGTACGGCCTGTACGCGGCCAATATGTTGGCGTCGGCTGGCCCGTTCGTTGGGGCCATCGCCGATGCCAACCCGCCGTCGGTCAAGGACACCGGCCTGCCGTTAGGTCTGATCGGCCTGCCCGAACTCCCTATCCCGGGATTCTTGAATCTGCCGCTTTTGGATATTCCTGGACTGCTGGACGTGCTGGGGCTGCAGAAGTCGTTGCCCTTCGCGAAGGCGCCATCCACCTTGCCTTCGGCTGAAGAGTTGAAGGCCAATCTCGGCAAGGATCCGGCCTCGCCCTTTGGTTCAAACGCCATCGCGGTTGGCGCCAATGACACCGTCAACGGTCGCGGCATGCTGCTGGGCAATCCGCACTTTCCGTGGCTGGGTCGGTACCGCTTTGAGCAAGTGCAGCTGACCATCCCGGGTACGTATGACGCCGCTGGCGCGAGCCTGATGGGTTCGCCGGTCATCAATATCGGCTTCAGCAAAGACGTTGCCTGGAGTCACACAGTTTCCACCGGCTACCGCTTCACGCCGTATGAGTACCGCGTGATCCCCGGATTCCCCAAGAAGTACCTGACCGATCAGGGCGTGCGCGATCTTGAAGAACGCAACGTTGACGTCAAGGTCAAGCAGGCAGACGGCTCGATCAAGACGGTGCGCAAGACGCTGTACCGCACCGATGTCGGATACGTCATCGACAATCCCGACACGCTGATGGGTTGGACGCCGATTGGTTTCGTCGCGATGCGCGACGCCAACGCCGAACAGTTGCGGACGCTCGACTCATTCCTGGAAATGAGTAAGGCCAAGGACGTCAACGGACTCCTTGCCGCGCAGGACCGTACGGGCGGTATTCCGTGGGTCAACACGATCGCGGCAGATCGCAAGGGCAACGCCCTGTATGCAGACCACGCGGTCGTGCCGAATGTGCCCGACTCGATGGTCAACCAGTGCATCACGCCGATTGGTTTGGTCACCAAGCAGATGGCGGGTCTGGCGATCCTCGATGGCACCCGTGCGACGAGCAGTTGTGCCTGGCAGAACGACGCCGACGCGGCCCGACCAGGAATCTTCGGCACCAAGAACATGCCGTCGATCGTCAGCCGCGACTGGGTCATGAACGCCAATGATTCGTACTGGCTGCCCAATCCGGACACGAAGTTGGAGGGCTACGCCTCGATCATCGGTTGTGAAAGCTGCGAGCGGACGCTGCGCTCGCGGATGATCTACCAAGCGATGGATGCTGAGCTGGCGTCCAAGAAGATGTCGCACGAGCAACTGGCAGCCCTGCAGCACTCCGATCAGAACCTCGCGATCATCTTGACGCGCGAGGACGGTGACCTTGCCAAGGTGTGTCAGGCCGCCAAGGGCGGGCCCGCCTGCGATGTGCTCGCGAACTGGGATGGTCTGGGCAAAGCCGACAGCCGAGGCGCCATCTTGTTCCGCGAATTCTTCACTCGGGTCCCCGAAGGAGCGTGGAACGTACCGTTCTCAGCCGCAGATCCGGTCAATACTCCGCGTGACCTGAAGGAGACCGATTCCGGTGTCATCAAGGCGATGGTTGATGCGATCGCCTACCTCAACGGCAAGGGAATTGCCCTCGATGCACCGTGGGGTTCACAGCAGGTTGCCGATAAACCGGGCGCGAAGTTGCCGGTATCTGGCGGCCCGGCAGAACTTGGTTATTTCAATGCGGTCGGCACCAAGAAGCCGGTCCAGAACCCTGGCGTCGGCCTGTACCCGATCAATTACGGCTCCTCGCATATTCAGGCCGTTTCGTTCACTTCCACCGGCGTGAATGCCTCGACGATCTTGACTTACGGACAGTCCATGGACTCGGCGTCACCGTGGTTCCGAGATCAGACCACGTTGTTCAGCCAAGGCAAGTGGGTCTCGTTCCCGTACACGGCCAAGCAGATCAAGCAGCAGAAGATCTCAGCCAAGAAGGTGGGCGGCGCTCGCTGACCGATCGGCCCTGACTGGCACGATGGTCAGATGCTGATTCTGGCTGGCACCCCGATCGGCCGCGTGAGTGATGTTGGTCCGCGGCTGGCCGAGGTGTTGGCCGAGGCCGACGTAGTCGCTGCAGAAGACACCCGACGTCTTCAGCGACTCGTCGACGACCTCGGCGTCACGCTACGTGGTCGCGTCGTGTCGTATTTCGAAGGCAACGAAGAACGGCGAACTGCCGAACTCGTTGAACACCTTGAGTCCGGAGCCACGGTTGTCCTCGTGACCGACGCCGGTATGCCTAGCGTTTCTGACCCGGGGTACCGGCTCGTCGCGGCAGCGGTGGAGCGCGGCCTTGACGTCACGGCCGTGCCGGGACCTTCGGCCGTCACCACAGCGCTGGCAGTGTCAGGTCTGCCCGTAGACCGGTTCTGCTTTGAGGGATTTCCGCCTCGCAAAGCCGGCGAGCGATCGCGGGTCTTTGGAGCACTGGCCAGCGAACAACGCACCATGGTGTTCTTCGAATCGCCCCATCGCACCGGCGCAACGCTGCAGGCCATGGCGGATGCGTTCGGCCCCGATCGTCGCGCCGCCATCTGCCGCGAACTCACTAAGACCTATGAACAGGTCGTTCGCGGGCCGCTATCGGAGCTGATTCAGTGGGTCGATGACCAGGGCGAAGTAGGAGTTCGTGGCGAAGTCACCCTCGTCGTCGAGGGCGCTGCCGATGTGGTCCGCTCATTCAGCGCCGACGAACTGCGCAAGCTGGTCGACCAACTGCAGGCCTCCGGTTCCAGCCGAAAGGACGCCGTCGCGGCCGTCGCCGCCCAGACCGGCGTACGACGCCGCGAAGTCTTCGAGGCAGCCCACCACCCCGCTGAGTGACACGTATTTGCAGGTTTCTTCATCGAAAATCGGTAAAAACGTGTCACTCAGCGGGGGATGGGGGTGTCGACTGGGCGGTCACTAGGATGAGGGGGTGGCTGCTGAGACCTTCTATCTGACGACGCCTATCTATTACGTCAATGACGCCCCGCACATTGGCCACGGGTACACCACGGCGATGGGCGACATCATCACGCGCTGGCACCGGCAGCGCGGCGAGCGCGTCTGGTACCTCACCGGCACCGATGAACACGGCCAGAAGGTGCTGCGCAAGGCGCAGGACAACGGCGTCAGCCCGCAGGAGTGGGTCGATCGGTTGATCGAGACCGAGTGGAAGCCGCTGCTTAACACCATCGACGCAGCCAATGACGACTTCATTCGCACCACCGAAGACCGCCACCTTGAAGGTGCCAAGGCGTTTTGGCAGGACCTGCACGACCGCGGCGCGGTCTACAAGGGCGAGTTCTCCGGCTGGTACTCGGTGGGCTCAGAAGAGTTCGTCGCAGATGACGATGTGCTCGACGGCGAAGGCGACGATGACGGCTTCAAGGTTTCGGCTCTCGACGGCAGTCGGCTTGAGCGCGTCACCGAGGAGAACTATTTCTTCCGGCTCAGCGACTACCAGCAGAAACTGCTCGATCTCTACGAAGAACATCCGGAGTTCATTCAGCCGGAATCCTCGCGCAATGAAATCATCTCCTTCGTCAAGCGTGGCCTGAACGATCTGTCGATTTCGCGTTCGACCTTCGACTGGGGCATCCAGATTCCTTGGGACTCCTCGCACGTCATGTACGTCTGGATCGAAGCGCTGCTCAACTACGTCACCGCGATCGGCTACGGCACCGATCAGGAGCGGTTCGACGAAATCTGGCCGGCCAGCGTGCATCTGGTGGGCAAGGACATCGCTCGCTTCCACGCTGTCATCTGGCCGGCCATGTTGATGGCCGCCGGACAGCCAGTGCCGCACCGGGTGTTCGCGCACGGCTGGCTTCTGGTCGGCGGGCAGAAAATGTCCAAGTCCAAGGCCAACGGGATCCGCCCCGACGAGATCGTTTCGGTTTTCGGCTCGGATGCGTACCGCTACTACTTCTCTCGCGCGCTGACCTTTGGCCGCGATGGGTCAATCTCGTGGGAAGACATTCACGCGCGGTACCACGCAGAACTGGCGAACGGCCTGGGCAATCTGGCCTCTCGCGTCGCCGCCATGGTCGGCAAGTACTTCGACGGACAGCTGCCATTCGCGGGCCAGATCACCGAGGCCGAAACGGCAATCATCGACTTGGTCGCCGATGTGGTCCGTCGCGCCGATGAAGCTATTGAGAACGTCGCCCCGCATGAAGCCGTCGCGGCAGTGTGGGAAATCGTCGACGCGCTGAACGGCTATATCGCTGATCAGGCACCCTGGAAGGTCGCCAAGGACGGCGATTTGATCCGCACCGGGACCATCTTGGTGACCGCTGCCGAGGGGCTTCGCGTCCTTTCGGTGCTGCTGGCGCCGGTGATGCCGAAGGCCACTAAGATCTTGTGGGAGTCGTTGGGCGCCGAGGCCAAACTGGGCCAATTGGCTGATCAACGCATCGACGCAGTGGCTCAGTGGAATCAGCTGGCACCGGGTTCAGTCATCACAAAGACCGAGTCGCTGTTCCCGCGAATCGAACTTGAGACTGAATGACCGCCGCGTGGCCTGAGGCGCCGGTGGCGCTGCCGTCACCTGTGGTCGACAACCACTGCCATCTCGATCATCGGGTGAAGGGTGGTTTGCTGATCCCCGTCGAGGAAGCGTTGGAGCGCGCTGCGGCCGTGGGCGTGACTCGCATCGTTCAGGTCGGCTGCGACATCGAGTCGTCTCGGTGGGCCGTTGAGGCGGCTACGGCACATCCGTCGGTCGTCGCTGCGGTCGCCTTGCACCCCAATGGCGCGGCGCGCATGTCTGAGTCCGAACTGGACGACGCACTTGCCGAGATCGATCGGCTGGCTGCAGATCCGAGCGTCCGAGCAGTGGGGGAGACCGGCCTGGATTACTTCCGCACCGGCGCCGAGGGCCAGCCCGCCCAGCACAGGTCCTTCCGTGAGCACATCGCGATCGCCAAACGCCATGACCGCACGCTGGTCATTCACGACCGCGATGCGCACGACGATGTGCTGGCGATCATCGACGACGTCGGTGCACCAGACCGGTGGGTCATGCACTGTTTTTCCGGTGACGCTGACTTCGCTCGGGCCTGCGTCGAGCGAGGAGCGCGCCTGTCCTTCGCCGGCACGGTGACCTTCAAGAACGCCGAAAATCTGCGCGAAGCACTGCTGGCCACGCCGCTTGACCGCATCTTGGTTGAGACGGACGCGCCGTTCCTGACGCCAATGCCGCACCGGGGAAAGCCCAATGCATCATTCCTGATTCCACACACCGTGCGCTTCATGGCCGAGGTGCTGGGCGTGGATCTGACGGCACTATGCGACGCGATCAACGCAAACACCGATCGCGCTTTTGGCGGTTCTTGGCCGCAATTTGGGTCGTGAGGACTGCGTCACAAGATTTGGCTCAGAGTTGGCTCAGCCCCAAATCGTCCGTATCGTGGATGGTTGCTGTGTCCCCGACCCCAGGATTTCTTCGTGAACCGCAGGTCCACCACCATCCCCCTCATTGCTCTGAATATCGCTATCGGCCTTGTCGTGGTCGGCGCAACCGCCGCCTACGGGGCTTTGAGCACTCGCGTTGAGTTGACCGTTGACGGTCGCTCGGAGTCGATTCGGACGTTCGGCGATTCAGTCGCCGACGTACTCAAGGCCCGCGATATCACCGTTCGTACGGGCGATCGGCTGAGCCAGGCGCCCACGCACCGACTCAAAGATGGCGATCGCATCGTCGTGGAATACGCCAAGCCGGTGACTCTCGCAGTCGACGGCAGAATGAGCACGCACACGATCTACTCGCCAACGATCCGCGAGGCCTTCAAAACGCTGAATGTCGAGGTTCCCAAGGGAGCCTTCATCTCGGGCAAGCTGGACGAGACGATCCCTCGCTCGGGAGACACGCTGGTCGTCAGCAGCCCCAAGGAGCTGACGGTCGTGGCTGACGGCAAGAAGCACGAAGTCACCACAAACCGCCCGACGGCCGCTGGTGTGGTCGATGAAGCTGGTATCGAACTCGATGCCGATGACGAGATCAAGAACGGCTCGTCAACGTTTGTGAAGCCGGACGCCAAATTGCGCGTAGTCCGCATTGAAAAGGTCAAGAAGACCGAAACCGTCGATGTGAAGTTCCCAGTCGAAGTCCAGAAGGACGACGAGGCCATGGTGGGCGAAGTCAACGTCGTCACCGAGGGAGTCAAGGGCAGTAGCCGCGAAGAAGTCACGCTGGTCTACGCCGACGGCAAACTGCGCGATCGCGTTGTGCACGACTCCACCGTGCTCAAGGAGCCGGTCACCCAAGTGGAGAAGCGCGGCACCCAGACCACCCCACCCGACAGCGTTTGGGACAAGATCGCCAAGTGCGAATCGGGTGGCAACTGGCACATCAACACCGGCAACGGCTACTACGGCGGCCTGCAGTTCAGTGCCCGTACGTGGCATAGCGTCGGCGGACCCGGCTTGCCGCATCAGCACAGCCGCGAAGTCCAGATCAAGTACGCGAAGATCTTGCAGGCTCGTGCTGGCTGGGGCCAATGGGGCTGCGCACACGCGAGGTTCAACTGACGCAGGTGCGGCTCCTAGGGCCGCAAGACGTCCGTGACCTGGCTGCCACCTGCGGCATCAGGCCCACCAAGCAACGTGGGCAGAATTTCGTCATTGATGCCAACACGGTGCGACGCATCGTTCGTGCATCCGGAATCGACGACACCGACGTCGTGGTTGAGATCGGTCCTGGCCTGGGTTCGCTGACCTTGGCCCTGCTGGAGGTCGCCCACCACGTCACGGCGGTGGAAGTCGACGACGTCCTCGGTGGCCTGTTACCGACCACCATTGCCGAGTATGCGCCGGGTCGGTCATTTGAGTTGGTGCTCGCCGATGCCATGAAGGTCGAGCAGCTGCCCGGCCAAGCGCCTACTGCGTTGGTCGCCAACCTGCCGTACAACATCTCGGTTCCGGTGCTGCTGCACTTCCTAGAGACCTTCGATTCGATCCGTCACGGACTGGTGATGGTGCAGGCGGAAGTGGCGCACCGGTTGGCCGCCGCCCCAGGCTCGCGGATCTACGGCGTGCCGTCGGTCAAGGCCGCTTGGTACGGCAATCTGAGGCTGGCAGGCAATATCGGTCGTTCGGTGTTCTGGCCAGCCCCCAACGTCGACTCAGCCCTGGTGGCGTGGGATCGGCGCGAAGCCCCAGGGGATGACGCGCTGCGGCGTCAGACGTTTGCAGTTGTCGACAGCGCCTTCTCACAACGCCGTAAGACCCTGAGGGCGGCACTCGCGACACTCTCTGGATCTCCAGCTGAAGCTGAGGCGGCCTTGCTGGCCGCTGGCGTTTCGCCGCAGGCCCGCGGCGAGCAAGTGGACCTCGACGGGTTCATTGCCATCGCCCGTGCGCTGGGCGACCGCTAGGTTATCTGGCGTGAGCACAGCGACCGTCCGGGTTCCCGCCAAGATCAACCTGTGCCTCGGCGTTGGTGCCGTTAGGCCGGACGGATTTCACCCGCTGGCCACGCTGTATCAGGCGGTTGATTTGCACGATGAGGTGCGAGCCACGTCTCGTGATGATGACGCCGTCACAGTGCAGGTTCATTCTGAGTTAGACGTTCACTCCGAAGACGCAGAGGTGCCCGAAAACGAGAACAACCTCGCCGTTCGCGCGGTGCGGGCCCTTCAGGCGTACGCCAGCGTTACTGACGGTGTCGATCTGGCGATTCGTAAAGCAATTCCGGTGGCCGGTGGCATGGCCGGAGGATCGGCCGATGC
>JBEBVW010000029.1:0-17653 GCA_040392565.1 Aeromicrobium sp.
ACCAGCGTGTACGAGTAGCGCTCAGGCGGCGCGGTCGGCGTTAGCGGTGCCGAAGGTGCTCCTCGTTGCGGGACCAACACCTGCTCGTACGACGAACGTTGCGGCGTGGATGCAGCGGCCGGAGCATCCACGGCGAGTGACGCTAGAAATCCCTGGACCTGCGCCAGACCGCCTCGGCCGTTGTGAGCAACGATCGCCTGCGAAGCCGTTTGCAGTTGAGAGCGCTCGCTGTCGTTAGGTGCGCCCAGCCCGCCGCGCGCCATGATGCGCAAGGCAAGGATGGCCGGTGTCGCCCACGCGCGCGCCGACGAATGAGCGTCCATGATGCGAATGGCTTGACTCAACGCACCCAGCGCCTGATCGGCCGAGGCGTACACCTCGCCCGCGGGGTCGGCGAAGACAAAACGCGAGTCAGCCGGATCTTCAGCCACGTCAAACACGACGGGGTGCCGCAGAAGGGCACGGAGGTCGCGAGGTGAAGAGGACATCATTGCATTATCTCACCCCGCCTCAAATTGCACAGAGTGACTCGCGAGTGGGTACGCAGTGACTCCTCAGCGTCAGGATTTGCGCAGGTCGGTGATCGTGCCTTTGCTGGCAGCCAATAGGTCCTGCGGGGCGAGTGGGAAGACGTCGTGCCAGGTGCCAGCGGCAGCCCACACCTCGTCAAACTGCAGGAGGTCAGGGTCAATGAAGACGTCGAGTTCGGTGGCGTGCCCGAACGGGGGCACCCCGCCGATGGGGAATCCGGTGGCCTGGCGCACGACGTCGGCGTCGACGCGGTGGCATTTTGCCCCGCCGGCTGCTGCCGCCAACTTCTTTTCGTCAAGTTGGTTGACGCCGCTGACATAGGCGAGCACAACGCGATCATCAACGCCGAAGATCAAGCTCTTGACGATCTGGGCAACGTCGCAGCCGATGGCCGCAGCCGCATCGGCGGCGGTCTTCGTGCCCTCAGGGAATTGTCGGGGCGTGATCTCTAGGCCATGAGATCGTGCGGCCTCAACGACGCGGGTGACATTGGGATGGACTCGTTCGCTCACACCTTTGAGAGTAGAAGGTGACATGCTCGGCCCATGAGGATGGTCGTTGCTGCTCTGGCTGGAGCGCTGGCGATCACTGCGGGTTGCGGTGCGGATAGCAGCGAGCGCGACCCGCGTCCGGGACTGACAGCAACCCTGCCAACCATCACCGCTGCGCCGGTTACTTACCCCGGAGAGCAGTGGAAGTCCGATCCGCGCGGCGACTGGTCGCGGCTTGACCAAACGCTGAAACGCGACAGTTCGTCGTGCGTCGTTGTGGTCAAAAATGGCGTTCTGGTGCACGAGGCGTACTTCAACGGCGGCACGCCCAACGGCCAGGTCAAGGTCTATTCGATCACCAAATCCCTGACCGCGTTGCTCACTGGAATGAAGATCGATGACGGAGATCTGACTCTTGACGAACCTGCAGTACGCCGCATCCCAGAGTGGCGCGGTGGCGATTCTGCTGACGTCAGAGTGCGGGACCTCTTGGCGATGACCTCGGGGAGGCAATGGAGCGAAGCCACCGACCGAACGTTGATTCGCAGCGCGCCCGATCAGACGGCCTATGCGATCGGCCTGCCGCAGGCCAGCAAACCGGGGGAGCGCTGGGTCTACGACAACGCGGCTCCTCAGGTTCTTGAGCAGTTGTTCGGCGGTGACGTCATTGCGTTTGCACAGCGTCGATTTTTGGAGCCGCTGGGAATGCGGCACACGAATTGGCCCACCGACCGTGCAGGCAACGCGACGATGTACTCCGGCGTCACTTCCACGTGTCGTGATTTGGCGCGAGTGGGTTACCTCGTGATGCGGGGCGGTCAGTGGGCTGGCGACCGTCTGGTTTCGGCGGATTTCATCGCTGAGATGACTGCGCCGTCGTCGAAGCTGAACGCCGCCTACGGGCTGCTGTGGTGGTCCAACGCCGAAGGTCGAGTCATCGAGGTCCTGCGGCAGGCGGGTTTCGCTCAAGACAAGGCGCCATATCGGGGGCGCCTCGCTCCCAACGTCCCTGCCGATGCGAGCTGGGCGTTCGGCTACGGAAACCAGTACATCGCTGTCGTGCCGAGCGAAGGCGTGGTGGCGGTGCGATTAGGTCGGCGACCAACATCGCCAGATCGGGTGACTTTCGACTCGTTTACCAGCGCAGTTCTCGCCGGACTGGAAACAAGTTGAACACTCAACTAGTATTCATGCCATGAACCGCTACACGATCGATGAACTGGATCGTCGACTGACGCCTAGCCCTCGGATGCCCGTGCTCTTTGTGGGGCACGGCAATCCGATGCATGCGATCAGCGACAACGAGTTCACTCGCACATGGGCGCGCGTCGGTTCCGAACTGCCGCAGGCCCAAGCGATCGTCGTGATCAGCGCGCACTGGCTGACGCCGGGCGAAACTCACATCACCGACGCCCCGCGCAATCGAGTTATCTACGACTTCGGCGGATTCCCCGACGAACTGTTTCAGGTCCAATACCCCAGCGAGGGTGACCCGAAGATCGCGGCGATCTTGGCGCACAAGCTCGCCGAATACGAGGCACAACTCGATGCTCAGTGGGGGCTCGACCACGGAACGTGGAGCGTGCTCAAGCACCTAGCGCCGGCGCCAGAGGTGCCGATTCTGCAGATCAGCATCGACTATTCGATGCCCCTGCCGAAGCTCTACGAGTTGTATTCACAGTTGCGTTCGCTGCGGCACCGCGGTGTGCTGTTCATCGGCAGCGGCAATATCGTTCACTCGCTGCAACGCGCCCGCTGGGACGCGGGCGCGCCAGCGTGGGACTGGGCGCAACAGTTCGATCTGGACACGGCGACGGCCATTGAGCAGCGTGATGTGGCGCGGTTGACCGATCCGTTCAACACGTGGAGCGAGGCGCGGCTCGCAGTTCCCACCGACGACCACTATCGGCCGATGATCGCCTCGTTGAGTCTGCTGGACGCAGACGAAGAACTGAACTTCTTCAACGAGGCGATCGACATGGGCGCAATCGGAATGCGGTCGTTCATTACCGCGTGATCGCAGGCGCTCGGACTACTGCTGCTGTTGCTGCTGGGCCTGCTGTTCGGCGACCTTCTTGTGGACTTCGTCCATGTCGAGATCGCGAACAGCCTGAATGACCTCGTCCAATGCGGGGGCGGGGAGTGCGCCAGCCTGCTGGAACACCAGGACGCCGTCCCGGAACGCCATGATGGTGGGGATCGACGTGATGCCGACCGCGGCAGACAGCTGCTGCTGATCTTCGGTGTCGATCTTGCCGAAGGTGATGTCGGGATGCTTTTCGCTCGCGGCGTCGTAGACCGGAGCAAACTGGCGGCACGGACCGCACCAACTGGCCCACCAGTCGATGAGGGTGATGCCGCCGGCATCCAGGGTCGACTCGAATGTGTCGGCGGTAATGGTCTGTGTGCTCATACCGGGTTTAACGCTCGACCATGCGCAGACATTCCACGCCCGAGAAGGCTTGACGGCAATGCTGCTATCCCGCGCTGATTTCGAGGCTCGCAAGCTCGCTCCTCAATCAGCGGGTTGGGGCAGTGGTGGCACCATCGACCTATGGAGCGCCGGACACTGTTGTCATCGGCTGCGGTACTCGGTGCCGCGGCTTTGGTGGGTTGCTCGACATCGGAGGTGCCCGACCGACTCGCTGGGCAAAGTCCCGACCTGGACCCGACGGCAGATTCCGACTCGTGGACGAGCCTCGAGATCGCGAGCGCGGTGGCGACAGGGCTCAATGTGCCCTGGGGTATCGCATTCCTTGACGACAGTATTGCTCTGGTGTCGCAGCGTGATGACGCAACGATCGTGAGGATTGCCGGCGACGGAGAGGTGGAGTCCCTGGGTGGAATTCCGGGACTCGATACCGGGGGAGAGGCTGGGCTGCTCGGGATCGCGCTCGACCCCGACGATCAACAGATTCTGTATGCCTATGTCACGACCGCGCAGGACAACAGAGTCGTGCGAGTGTCCCTCGCCAGTGGGCGACTGTCGAAACCAGAACCGATTCTGACCGGGATACCCGTCGGTGGGCGGCACCACGGCGGACGTCTGCTGTTCGCCCCCAACGGAGACCTCTTTGTCGCCACAGGTGACGCGGGCAACGGCGCATTGGCTCAGGATCGCGATTCGCTCGCGGGCAAGATCTTGCGCATCACCCGCGAGGGCAAGGCAGCCGACAACAACCCGTTCAACAACCGCACGTGGAGTTACGGTCACCGCAATATTGAAGGGTTGGCATTTGATGCCAGCGGTCAACTGTGGGCTTCGGAGTTCGGTGAGAAGAAGGCCGATGAACTCAACGTCATCAAACGTGGCGGAAACTACGGCTGGCCACAGGTGGAAGGCCGCGGCGCCCAGGGCGGGGCGATTGACCCGGTCGTCACCTGGAAAACCGACGACGCATCTCCCGCAGGTCTCGCGATCGCGAGGTCAACGGCATTTCTGGGAGCGTTGCAGGGCGAGTGTGTCTGGGCGGTACGTCTAGACGGCGACTCGCCCGGTGAACCGCAGCGCTTCCTCAAAGGCCTCGGGCGGGTCCGCAATGTCGTAGCGGCCCCCGACGGGTCGTTGTGGGTCACCACCAGTAATACCGACGGCCGAAACACCCCAAAGAAGGGCGACGACCGCATTCTCCGTGTTGTTTTCGCCTGACGGGTGTCGGCTTACCACGTGAACGTGGTAATTGGTCACTTCACCACGCAAATATGCCGTGTGAAGTGATGGTTTACCACGTCAACGTGGTAAACCGACATCTCCCGCAACACTACTCGCGCGTAGGTGTGGAAATGGGGAAAACCTGAGGATATCCTCATGTCATGGACGAGACGAGCTTTGACATTTCCCGTTCCGAACTGGCCGAGGCGTCGCGACGCTTCCCAGCCCACCGGCTGCCGCAGCCGGCCGGGCATCCGTCGTCTGATGTCGGCTATTTCGCTGCTCCGGGCACCGAATTCGCTCGCCACGCATGGGACGAGGGCGGCCACAGCTGATGCTGTGACCGCCCTCGCCAGGCGTGAGGCCCTTAGGCCTCAACAATGATTCAGAGCGGACGGATGTTCGCCGCCTGCAGGCCCTTCTGGCCCTGCTCGACGTCGAACTCGACCTTCTGGTTCTCGTTCAACGACTTGTAGCCGCTGGACTGGATCGCGGAGTAGTGCGCGAACACGTCCTCGCCGCCGTCGTCGGGCGCGATGAAGCCGAAGCCCTTGTCGGCGTTGAACCACTTGACGGTTCCGGTTGCCATTTTGTTCTCCTCTGAGCGATTCGCCAGGAACGACTTTCGATCCTGGCTGTCGCGACGTACATCCAACCTTGCAGAAGAACTACGGCCCCGATAGGTACGCAAGTCATTCATTCGGCCCAACGTCGTGCAACGCACACAACCCTAGGGCACAGGCACCAAAGCCGGTAGTGCGGCGCGCCATGAGTTCATTTGCCTCAGGGTCTAGTCATAACGAACTAGATGCGACATAGTCAGTTCGAACCACAAGTCAGACGGCGTCGTCGTCTCTTGGACATCTCTCACACAGGGGTGATCCAACGTCGGGGGGCGTTGTCGGAGCGAATTCCGGAGGAATCAGTGAAACGTGTGACCAGCGGCCTCATTGGCCTGGGATTGGTCGCCTCGTTCGGCGTGGCAACAGCTGCGCCTAGCGTCGCCGACCAGTCCGCACCACCCGCGAACGGCCCCAGCCGGGCCAGTTCAGACCACGAGTTGAAGAACCCGCTCGAGGACAAGCGTCGAGCCCTGCGCGAAGAGGCCATCACCTCGGTGCTCAACGGCGACGCCAAAGCCGTCACGAAGAACGGCAGCACTGTGGTCAAGGTCGGCAAGGGCAGCTCCCCGGCCGACGCCGCTTCCCAGTTCAACGACAGGTCGCGCAAACAACGCAAAGGCAAGATGCGCGATCAGTACGTCGAACTGAAGCAGGAACGTGCCGACAAAGTTTTCGTGATCCTCGCCGAGTTCGGCAATGAGCGGCATCCGGATTTCCCCGACGTCGACACTGATCCCAACACTCCCGGCCCCACGACATTCGAGGGTCCGGTGCGCAATCAGATCCCTGAGCCCGATCGCTCCAAGGACAACTCCACGGTGTGGCAGGCCGATTACGACCGCAAGCACTACCAAGACCTGTACTTCGGTGACGGCAAGGGCGTGGAATCGGTCAAGACCTACTACGAAGCACAGTCTTCAGGCCGCTACAGCGTCGACGGCTACGTTTCTGACTGGGTCAAGGTCCGCTACAACGAAGCCCGCTACGGTCGCGAAGACGCCACCACCTGGAATCTGATCCAGGACGCCGTCACGCAGTGGGTGGCCGATCAGAAGGCTGCCGGCAAGAGCGATGCGCAGATCAAGGCCGCGATCGCTGAATACGACCAGTACGACCGCTATGACTTCGATGGCGACGGTGACTTCAATGAACCCGACGGGTACATCGATCACTTCCAGATCGTGCACGCGGGCGGCGACGAAGCCGACGGCGATCCGCACCAAGGTGAAGACGCTATCTGGTCGCACCGTTGGTATGCCTTCTTGACCGACGCTGGCATCACCGGACCGTCGCAGAACCGTCTCGGTGGCACTCCAGTCGGTGACACCGGCATCTGGATCGGCGACTACACGGTCCAGCCTGAGAACGGCGGACTGTCGGTGTTCGTCCACGAATACGGACACGACCTCGGTCTGCCGGATGCGTACGACACCAGCGGCGGCGGTGACAACTCCAACGAGTACTGGACGTTGATGGCGCAGAGCCGGCTGAACGACAAGGGCGAAGCTCTCGGCACTCGGCCGGGTGACCTGGGCGCATGGGAAAAGTTGCAATTGGGCTGGCTCGACTACGAAGCGCTGTCCACGCATCAGCGCAAGACCTTGGAACTCGGCCCGCAGGAATACAACACCAAGAAGGCGCAGGGCGCAGTCGTGGTGTTGCCTAAGAAGGAAGTCACCACCGATCTGGGCGCGCCGGCCACCGGGGCCAAGCAGTACTGGTCTGGTTCGGGCGACGATCTGGCCAACACGCTGAGCGCTGATGTCGACCTGACCGGCAAGACGGGCGCGCAGTTGACGGCTAAGGTCCGGTACTCAATCGAAGAGGGCTACGACTACGCCTACGTGCAGGCCTCGACCGACGGCGGCAGCACGTGGACGTCGCTGGACGGCACCATCGGTGGCGATCCGATCGGCGACGACACGTCCGGCAACCCGGGCATCGACGGCGACCAGGACTCGTGGGCCGACATGGTGGTGCCGCTCGATGCCTACGACGGCCAGGCCATCTCGTTGCGGATCTTGTACAAGACCGACGGCGGCTTGGCTATGCCGGGCTTCTTCGCCGACGACATCGCAGTCACGGCGGGCGGCGAGACGCTGCTTGAAGACGGAGCCGAGGCGGAGCCAGCCGTTGAGTTGGACGGTTTCACGGCTGTGGGCGCGACCAAGACTGAGTTGTACGACAACTACTACGTCATGGGTCACCGCTCCTATGTCGGATACGACAAGTACCTGCAGACGGGGCCGTACAACTTCGGGTACACCAACACCAAGCCCGACTGGGTCGAGCACTACCGCTACGGCCAGGGTTTGCTGATCTCGTACTGGGACACCTCGGTCGCTGACAACAACACGTCACAGCATCCGGGTGCGGGTCGCAACTTGCCGATTGACGCTCATCCCGAGCCGATCATCAACATTGCAAACGGCAATCCCTGGCGCGCTCGCATTCAGGTGTATGACGCACCGTTCGGTTTGAAGAAGGCCGATTCGATGACGTTGCACACCAATGGCAAGCCGAGCTACGTCCGTGCTCAGAAGGCGCAGCCGCGGTTCGACGACACCAAGCCGTTCTGGTTCGCACAGTTACCGAACCACGGTGTCAAGTTGCCGGCCGCTGGCGTCAAGGTGCGCGTCACCAGCCAGCACGGCACCACGATGAAGGTCCGCTTCAACTGACCACCATCTGATCTCCGTACTCCCTGGAGATCCTCCCCGCGGGGCGTGCGCTTTCCCGGCGCGCGCCCCGCACTTCTGTGCGGGCGCGATTACAGGGCGTAGTCCACGACGAGGGGAGCGGGAGCGGCCCAGCGGTCGGCCCCTGATTCGGCGCGGTCGACCACGGCTGACGTTGCGGATGCGGCGAGCCCGGGAGTAGCGATCTGGTAGTCGATTCGCCAACCGGAGTCGTTGTCGAACGCCTTGCCGCGCATCGACCACCACGTATATGGGCCGTCCACGTCGCCGGCCAATTGGCGGTGGACGTCAACCCAGCCGAGGTCGTTGAACCAGCCATCGAAGTAGGCACGTTCTTCGGGCAAGAAGCCAGCCTTCTTGACGTTGCCCTTCCAGTTACGGATATCGCGCTCGGTGTGGCCGACGTTCAAATCGCCGGTGAGCAGCCCGTGGTTTCCCGATTCACCAATCTGCGCGAGTCGCTTGCTGGTGACGTCAAGGAAGCGGTACTTCTCCTCTTGTCGAGGGGTGCCAGCTTCACCGGAATGGACGTAGGCAGAGATGACGGTGAGCGTCGAGCCGTCGGCCATCGTGATGTCGGCTTCAATCCAGCGGCCGGCGTCATCGAAGAATGCGTCGCCGTTGCCTACGCGAAAGTCCGTGGGCTCGGCGCGACTCAAGATGGCGACCCCGGCCCGTCCCTTGGCGGCCGCTTCGGTGTGCACGACGTGATACCCGGCGTCGGCTGTCAGTTCACGGACGATGTCGTCCGGCGCTCGCACCTCTTGCAGCGTGACAACGTCGGCTTCGCGAGTGGCCAACCACTCCGCAATGCCACTGCTCTGACCTCGCAGCTTGTTGTAGGCAGCCCGAATTCCATTCACATTCACAGTCGCAACGCGCAGCACACCATGACCCTAACCAGCCCCGCCGACAACCCACTGGCTCGGTCCCCGCTGAGTGACACGAATTTGCAGAAATATGGCCGCTAGAACGGTAAAAACGTGCCACTCAGCGGGGGATTAGCCCAGTTGTCGAGCTGCGGCGCGTCCGGCAGAACGACCCGAGAACAGGCAGCCGCCGAGGAAGGTGCCCTCGAGTGAGTTGTAGCCGTGGACCCCGCCGCCACCAAAGCCGGCGACTTCGCCTGCGGCGTAGAGGCCTTCGATTGGGGCGCCAGCAGTGTCGAGAACCTGCGAATCGAGGTTTGTCTCCAAGCCGCCGAGCGACTTGCGGGTCAAGACGTGCAGGCGTACCGCAATCAGTGGGCCCTTCGACGGATCAAGGAGCTTGTGCGGCTTGGCCACTCGGATCAACTTGTCGCCACGGTAGGAGCGAGCCTGCCGCATCGCAGCAATCTGTAGGTCCTTGGTGAACTCGTTGTCCATCTCGCGATCACGCTCGACGACCTGACGGCGGACGTGCTCAACGTCGACGGGCGACTCTGGCGTCAGGCGGTTCATGCCGGCAACCAGGTCCTCGAGGTTGTCGGCGACGATGAAGTCTTCGCCCTTGTCTTTGAACGCCTCGACCGGTCCGGTGGCACCCTTGGCGAGGCGCTGCTTGATGAGTTCCTTGACGCTCTTGCCGGTCAAATCGGGGTTCTGCTCCTGGCCGGACAGCGCGAATTCCTTCTCGATGATGGCCTGGGTCAACACGAACCAGGAGTGATCGTGTCCTGACTGCCGCAACACCTTGAGGGTGCCGAGGGTGTCGAAGCCGGGGAGCGCGGGCACGGGCAAGCGGTTGCCAGCGCCGTCTAACCACAGCGACGAGGGTCCGGGCAGGATCCGGATGCCGTGCATCGGCCAGATCGGATCCCAATTCTTGATGCCCTCGACGTAATGCCACATGCGGTCGCGATTGATATGGCTGGCGCCGGCGTCCTCGGCGATCTGCAGCATGCGGCCGTCGACGTGTTCAGGAACGCCGGAAATCATGTGGGTGGGGGGAGTGCCCAGGCGGTCGGGCCAGTTCTTGCGCACGAGTTCGTGGTTGCCGCCGATGCCTCCAGTCGTCAGGATCACGGCCTGTGCCGTGAGTTCGAACTCGCCGACCTTGGTCCGTGAGGTGGCAACCGCGCGTTCGGCGTCGGTGGGTTCGAGAACCGTGCCGCGGACGCCGGTGGCTACGCCGTTGTCGACGATCAGTTCATCGACCTGGTGGCGGAACGCAAACGTCACTAGCCCTTGCTCAACGCCGGCGCGAACGATCTTCTCAAAGGGTTCGACGATTCCGGGACCAGTGCCCCACGTGATGTGGAAGCGGGGAACCGAATTGCCGTGGCCGCCCGCGAGTCCGCCGCCGCGTTCGGCCCAGCCCACAACGGGGAAAACACTGTGGCCCTTCTCGCGCAGCCATGCCTGCTTTTCTTGGTGCGCGAAGTTGACGTACGCCTCGGCCCACTGACGCGGCCAATGGTCTTCGTCGCGATCGTACTGAGCGCTGCCTTGCCAGTCCTGCCAGGCGTGTTCAACCGAGTCCTTGATCCCCATGCGGCGCTGCTGTGCCGAATCAACCAGGAACAGGCCTCCGAACGACCAGAACGCCTGGCCGCCGATGCCTTGTTCGCCCTCCTGATCCACCAGTACGACCGACTTGCCAGCCTCAACCAATTCAGCTGCGGCAACCAAACCAGCAAGACCTGCACCTACGACGATGACGTCTGCGTTCATGGCGACGATTGTGCCCGACGGAACACCTATGATCTGGACCGGCTAGCCGTGCATAGTCCATTAAGGCTAGATTCATGGACGTCATTAAGAACATCGTTGGGAGATTCAAATCATGGCCGCTGACTTTAAGTCGCTCGGTAGGAACGAACAGGGTGCGCTGATTGCCGGTGGACTGGCAATCATCCTGTCGTTCTTTGGTAGGTACATTTCGGTCTCGGTGGACGGCGGAAAGGCGCTTGGATTCTCTTACAGCGCTGGGTCGAACGCTTGGACTAGCTACGCAACGTTCGGCATGTTGTTGCTGATCGCTGCTGTCGCCGTTATCGCGGTGAAGGCATTTGCAGGCGAATCGTTGCCGGCAGGTGTGCCGTGGAACCTCGTCGCTGCTGCTGCGGCTGCTGTTGGCACGCTGCTGCTGATCCTGCGCGCGCTCACCGTCGATGATGGCGGACTGTCGGGCGTTTCAGCTGGTCCGGGCTGGTCCGGCTACCTGTTGTGGATCGCCGCAATCGCCTTGACGGTATTTGCGGCGTTGTCGCTGAAGGATTCGGGTGAAAAGATCTCGGACTTCAACAAGGGCAACGACGCGCCTCCTGCGGCCTGACCGCAAGCGCAACTTAGTACCCGATGGGGTCCGGCTTCGGCCGGACCCCATCGGTCTTTTAAGCAGTGCCTATGCAGTGAACGGCGGGCGCTCGTCTAGGCGGACGGAGCGACGGCCGGCCCAACGCCAGGCGCGTGCGGTGAGGTCGCGGTCTTCATCCGTCACCAAGTTGCCCATGACGCGAAGTGCGATGGTCATCAGTGCGTGTGAGCGCATGCCGATGGGGCCTAGGGTCGGGAGCAGGCGAGGGACGGTCAGCAACCCGGCCAAGCGTCGAGCGATCGAGAAAGCTTCGCCGTAGTGATGTGCGAGCAGATTCGGCCAGGCTTGGCTGAGATCGCGGGTTGACATCAACAACTCTGCGCCGACTCGGCCGGTCTCCAGCCCGTAGTCGATTCCTTCGCCATTGAGCGGGTTGACGCAACCGGCGGCATCGCCGATCAACATCCAGTTGGGGCCCGCGACACCGGAGACGGCGCCACCCATCGGCAGCAGCGCGCTGGTGGGCAGTCGCAGTTCGCCGGACAGATCCCACTCGGACCGGCGGAGGCTGGCGTAGTACTCCATGAGCGGACGAATCTGCAGGTCAGCAGGGCGCTTAGCAGTGGCCAAAGCTCCGACGCCGAGGTTCACTTCGCCGTCAGACAAGGGGAAGATCCAGCCGTAGCCGGGAAGCAGTTCGTCGTCTTCGCCGCGTAGTTCAAGGTGCGAGGAAATCCAAGGATCGTCGCTGCGGCCCGACTTCACATATGAACGCCCAGCGACGCCGTAGGCCGTTTCGCGGTGCCATTCGCGCCCCAGAACACGGCCGAGCGGAGAACGAACACCGTCAGCGACGATCAGTCGGTCGCACGCGATGGTGTGTGGCGTGCGTTCCTTGCCGATGTGGAAGGTGACGGAGGTGACTCGACCTGAGGCGTCCCGGTCGGCGTCCACTGCGCGGGCGCCTTCGAATGCGGTGGCACCGCGCTCTACCGCCGTCCGGAAGATCTTCTCGTCCAGGGTCGTGCGTGGCACCGCAGAGCCGTAGTCCGGAAGGGAGCCGCCTGGCCAGGGGAGGAGAAGTTCTTGACCGAAGCCGGCGGCGCGCAGGCCGCGGTTGGTGCCGAATGAGCGGACCCAATCGCCAAGATCGAGCCGCTCGAGTTCGGCGATGGCGCGCGGGGTGAGTCCGTCGCCGCACGTCTTATCGCGCGGGAACGTTGCAGCGTCGGCAAGAACAGTGTCGAGACCTTGCGTCGCTGTCCATGCCGCAGCAGCCGAACCCGCGGGTCCAGCGCCCACCACCAGGACGTCGGTACGTGTCGGCAAGGTCATAGTTCGATTCTTCCAGACGCGAAACACGAGGGCGCTCTGCGCCCGACCGGTTGAGCGGGTTGAGGAGCGCGAGGGACGAGCGCCTCGAAACCTCGTGAGGCTGCAAGCTCGGGTGACCACTTTGATTTCGAGGCTCGCAAGCTCGCTCCTCAATCACCGGGTTCGGTGAATTCTCAGTAGGGGAATGGGACACTGGTGGGTATGAGTTCTCAGGCAACCTCTTCAAAACCTGACATCCGGTTCGCGAACCGGGGGTCGTCGTTCTATGACGTGATCCTTGCGGTTTTCTGCGTCGTGATCGTGGTGTCCAATATCGCCGCTACGAAGGGCATTGAGTTCGACTTCGGCGAGTGGTCGATCGGGTCAGTCCAAGTGCTGCCCATCGTCACTGACGGTGGCGCTTTCCTGTTCCCGCTGGCGTACATCCTTGGCGACGTCATCTCTGAGGTGTACGGATTCCGTGCGGCCCGCCGGGCAGTGCTGACCGGATTCGCCATGGCCTTGCTCGCTGCAGCGACGTTTTGGCTGGTCGAGGTCGCTCCGGGCGCGTCGTTCTATGAGAACCAGGCGGCATTCGAAGCCGTGGCGGGCCCGGTGGCACAGATCGTTTTCGCCAGCGTTGTCGGCTACGTCTGCGGACAACTGACCAACTCCTACGTGCTGGTGCGGATGAAGCGCCGCACCGCCGAGCGTGGGCTTGTCGCCCGATTGGCGACCTCCACCGGATTCGGCGAACTAGTCGACACGTTCTTGTTCTGCGCGATCGCTGCCTCGGCCATCGGCATCACGACGAGCGGACAGTTCGTCAACTACTTCGTCGTCGGCGTGGTCTACAAAGTCTCGGTCGAATTCTTGGTCATGCCGCTCACCGTGGTGGTCATCGGATTCATCAAGAAGCGCGAACCCACCTACTGACGGTCGTCAGGGCGTATAGCGGCCGAGGAAGTCGGCCTTGAAGTCGTTATACGTGCCGTCAATGATCGATGCCCGGATCCTGTCGACCAACCGCACGATGAAGCGCTCGTTGTGGATGGTGCACAGCGTCGCTGCGTTGTATTCCTTGGCCTTGAACAAGTGGTGCAAATAGGCGCGGGAGTAGTTAGCGCAGGTGTAGCAGTCACACTCGGGATCGATCGGGTCAAAGTTGCGGCGTGATGCCGCCACGGAAACGTTCTCCTTGCCGCGTGTGGTGTAGACCCGTGAGGTGCGAGCCACACGCGACGGCTGAACGCAGTCGAACGTGTCGCAGCCGTATTCGACCCCTTCGAACAGGTCCTCGGGTTCGCCGATTCCGAGCAGGTGGCGTGGCCGATCGTCGGGGAGTTCCTCAGTCACCCAGCGGACGATCGTGGCCAGAGATTCCTTTTCAATCGCTCCGCCAATGCCGTATCCGGCGAAGTCGAGCGCGCGCAGACCACGGGCGGCTTGGCGGCGCAGGTCTTCGTGCTGCGCGCCTTGGACGACGCCGAAAAGTGCCTGCTGCGGTTTGTCGGCGCGTTCAGCGGTGAGTCGTTCGTGTTCGCGCACGCAGCGTTCAGCCCAACGCTGGGTGCGGTCTAGCGACGACTCTTGATAGGCGCGGGTGTTCATCAACGTGGTCAGCTCGTCGAACGCGAAGATGATGTCGGCGCCCAGTTGATGCTGGATGCCCATCGAGACTTCAGGTGTGAACCGGTGCTTGTCGCCATTGAGGTGCGATTTGAATGTAACGCCGTCGTCGTCGACCTTCGCTAGGCGATCCTTGCCAGGCGCAATCACATCGTCAGCCTCGGCGCCTTTGGCGTCCATCGACAGTGTCTTTTTGAACCCGGCCCCCAGGGACAGCACTTGAAATCCACCGGAGTCAGTGAACGTCGGCCCGTCCCAGCCCATGAAAGAGCCGAACCCGCCTGCATCGTCAACGATGTCTGAGCCCGGCTGCAGATACAGGTGGTAGGCGTTTGCCAGCAGGGCCTGTGCGCCGAGGTCCTTCATCGCTTCGGGAAGTACTGCGCGAACTGCTGCGCGGGTGGCGACGGGGATGAAGGCGGGAGTTTGGATCTCGCCATGAGGCGTCGTGATGACGCCGGCTCGGCCGCCGGTGGGCAATTCGGTTTCTACCGTGAACACGGCTCTATCCAATCAGGCGGACCGCAGCGCCGACCGCCGCCAGGGCAACGGCAATGAAACCGATGTTCCAGAGAGCAGCAGGGACATGGGTGAGTCTGGCCAGCAGGTCAGCATCGCTGGTGCGGGATCTACTGCTGCGCCGGTGACTCCACAATTCGATGGCGGCTCGCGCACCAGCAAACAACAGGAACCAGCTGAAGGTCTGGAGAGCGAGCGTCTGCGCGGGACCCTCAATGCGGTAGGTCACGATCGCCGCTGTTGCACCTGCGCTGGCGACCACGAGCAAGCCGAACCAGTTGCGGATGTACAACACCATCGTGGCCAAGATCAGCAGCGTGGCCGCCAGCGCCCAGGAGTTGCGTCCAGCCTCCACGAGCGCAATGACGCCGAGACCCACCAACGACGGAGCGGGGTACCCAGCGGCAGCGGTGGCCAGCATTCCGATGCCGGCGCGCCTGCCGGTCGACACGGTGAGTCCGGACGTGTCGCTGTGCAGGCGGATGCCGTTGAGTCGTCGCCCGGTCGCGACTGCAACAAGCGCGTGCCCCGCCTCGTGAACCAGCGTCGCCGCGTGCCGGGTGACCTGCCACGCCTGCGGCGCGAACACCGCCGCGGCGGCAACCCAAATCGCTACCCACTCCGATGGCGACAGCGACAACGACCAGGACCACGGCACCCACTCACCCTAGCCACCGCTCAGCGGGGGTGGTTAGCCGACGAAGGTGGCGCGGGAGCCGTCGCCGCCGAGTGCATCGGCGATGCGGTGGAACTCATCGCCTTCGGCGTGGCGGCCCTGGCGGCTCAGTGCGAGACCGAGGGCGGTGTGGGCCCAGGCGTTGGTCGGTTCAAGGTCAATCAACCGGCGGAACGCTTCTTCGGCGGGGCCGAGCAGCGCCGAGGCAAAGTAGGCGCGGCCGAGCAGTTCCCAACCTTCGGGGTTCTCAGGGGAGTCGTCGACCACACGACGCAAGACTCGCGCTGCATCGCGCGGGAAGCGCGACTCCAGGAGTTCGACCCCATACTTGTAGGCGTCGTAAGTCTCCAACTGTTCGATCTGCTCGTCGGAGATCGAAGGGGTCAGGTAGATGGTCATGGGGTCCTCCTCCCGTTGATGTGTTCGTGCTGCTCAACAAGGATGGGAGGGGTACTATTCCGCCGGAGTTGGAGACGGCTCGGAGGTCGTCGGAGTGGGCACGGTGGGGGTCGCTGCAGTGGCTGTTGGCTCGGTTGAGGTGGGCGTCGGACCTGTCGGCACCAGTGTGTCGGTGGGTGACGGGTCCGTCGGCTGCATGCTCGGCGAGGGGACCTTCGTTGAGCTGTGCCCGAAGGGGTTGCCGATCTTCGAGTTGTTGGGGTCGGCGCCGTAGGAACGTCCAGTGATCAGTTCATATCCACCCATCGCGGCAATCGCCAGGACGAGCACCACCAGGGTGGTGACGCCGATGGTTTTGAAGTGGATAGGTTGCCGGGCCGGCTCGTCGATCACTTCGGCGCCCTGGACTTGGCTTCCGGTGACTTCGCGAACCTCGTTGAGCGCAGCGACGGTGTCACCTGGTTCGGCCGTTGTTTCGACCACGGTGCCGCCGTCGGTGCGGACAATCAGGGTGCGACTGCGGTCCAGAGTATTGACGTACAAAGCCGACGTGATCGTGGCGACCAGACTGCCCACCGCCGCACCGATGATCGTCCCGGCGACTCCAAGCGTCGACGCGATCCACGCCGACGTCATGGCGGCGAGGGCACCCGCGATCACCTGGAACCAGGAAAGTCCCAGGAACGATCGGCGCCGGTCGTCGCTCATCAGGCCAGAGCCTGCTCCAGATCGGCCAGCAGATCGGCTGTGTCCTCGATCCCAACGGACAGACGCACGAGGTCCTCGGGCACTTCGAGTTGCGAACCAGCGGTGGACGCATGCGTCATTGCGCCTGGATGTTCGATGAGCGACTCAATGCCGCCCAGGCTTTCAGCCAAAGTGAACAGTTCAGTGCGCGCGCATAGGTCCAGCGCCGCCCGTCGGCCGCCAGCGAGCCGCACCGAGATCATCCCCCCGTAGCGACGCATCTGACGCGAAGCGACGTCGTGACCGGGATGATCGGGCAGCCCCGGGTAAAGCACCGAGGAGATCGCCGGATGGCCCAGCATGAGATCGACGACGGCCTCAGCGTTAGTGCAGTGTTGTTCCATGCGGACTGCCAGCGTCTTGGCGCCGCGCATGGTCAGGTAGGCGTCGAACGGTCCGGGTACGCCACCGGCACCGTTTTGCAGGAACGCAAAATCGGCGTCAAGTTCCTCGTCATTGGTGACAAGGATTCCGCCGACGACATCCGAATGGCCGCCGAGGTACTTCGTCGTGGAGTGCAGCACCACGTCGGCACCGAGCGACAACGGCTGCTGCAGATAGGGCGACGCGAAAGTGTTGTCGACGACGAACTTCACGCCAGACCCATGGGCGATTTCAGCGATACCGCTGATGTCGCCCACGTTGAGCAGGGGATTGGTGGGCGTTTCGACCCAAATGGCCTTGGTGCGGTCGTTGACTGCCGCCTTGATCGCGTCGAGATCGTTCACCGCGGCAATCGAATAGTCGATGCCCCACTGGCTGAATACCTTGTCGATCAGCCGGAAGGTGCCGCCATATGCGTCGTCGGGGATGACCAAGTGGTCACCGGGGCGCAGGATGGACCGCAGCGCGCAGTCGGTGGCAGCCATGCCCGAGGAGTAAGCACGTCCGTAGACGCCACCCTCAAGCGCGGCGAGTTGTTCCTCCAACGCGTGACGGGTCGGATTGCCGGTGCGCGCATACTCGTACCCGTTGCGCATGCCGCCCACCCCATCCTGGGCGAACGTTGAACTGGCATAGATCGGGGTGTTGACGGCACCGTTGTTCGGATCGGGGACGGTGCCAGCGTGGATCGCCCGTGTGGCGAAACCATGCGCAGCGTGCTGATCAGCCCGGCTCTGGCGCTCGCTCAT
>JBEBVW010000030.1:0-17644 GCA_040392565.1 Aeromicrobium sp.
ACGAGGGCCTCGAAACCGGTGTCTGCTGATGTCGAGTGCCCCGCCATCGGTGGTTGAGGTGCCCGAGGAACGAGGGCCTCGAAACCAGTGGCAAGTCAGACGGTGTCCGGTGATTTCGAGGCTCGCAAGCGGTTCCTGAGGCGGCGAGGAACGAGCCCTCGAAGGGCGCACCTCAATCACCGGTGGGTGGGGGCTAAAGCAGCACGGTGCGGAGGGTGCCCATGCCGATGCCACCGACGGCGAGTGCGTCGGCGTGGAAGCGTTTGAGATCGGAGCCGTTTGCTGCAACCCAGTCGTCCCGCAATTGCTCCCATAGCCGCTGGCCGACCTTGTAGGACGGTGCTTGCCCCGGCCAGCCGAGGTAGCGGTTGGCCTCAAATCGCACGAAACCTTCGTCCATCGAGACGTGTTGGGACAAGAACGGCAGCACATCATCGCCAGTCCAGGTGCCGGAGCCGTCGGGCTTCTGCAAGCCGAGGTGCACTCCGAGGTCAATGACGACCCGGGCGGCGCGCATGCGCTGGCCGTCGAGCATGCCGAGGCGATCAGCCGGATCGTCGAGGTAGCCCAGATCCGCCATCAACCGCTCGGCATACAGCGCCCAGCCCTCTCCGTGGCCGGAATTCCAGTTCTCGCGTCGCCAGGCATTCAGTCGGTCGCGATGGTGCACCGCCAACCCGCACTGAAGGTGATGGCCGGGGACTCCTTCGTGATAGACCGTGGTCAGCTCACGCCACGTCTGGAACTCCGTCACGCCCTCGGGAACGCTCCACCACATCCGGCCCGGTCTGCTGAAGTCGTCCGTGGGCGGCGTGTAATAGATGCCGCCCTCCTGAGTCGGCGCGATCATGCACTCCAGTCGGCGCATCTGTTCGGGAATGTCGAAGTGGGTAGCGCCCAATTCAGCGACGGCCTGGTCGCTGGTCTGCTGCATCCAGGCCTGCAGAGCGTCCGTCCCGTGGAGGACCCGCGCAGGATCAGCGTCCAACGCGGCGATCGCGTCGGCAACGGACCCGCCGGGAACGATCTCGCGCGCGATCTGCTCCTGTTCGGACACCATGCGAGCCAGTTCTTCAACGCCCCAGGCGTAGGTCTCCTCCAGGTCGATTTCAGCACCGACGAAGTAGCGCGACGCCAAGGCGTAATAGTCGCGGCCAACACCGTCGTCGGCGCGGGCGTGCGGCGCGAGTTCATCGCACAAGAAGGTGGTCAGCCGCTGATAGGCCTCGGCGGCCGCCTGAGCGCCACGAGCCAGATCGGCTGCCGCTGCGCTGTCAGCCCCTCGCTGCGCGAGATCGGCAAAGAACGAATCGCCGCCAGTCAATTTTTCGGCTTGAAGCGCGACTTCGCGCACCTGCCGGATCGCAGGGACGTTGCCCTCAGCGATACCGGCCCGCAGCGAGGCGAGATATCCGTCCATTGCCGAGGGGAGATTCGCAAGCCGGTTCGCGACGGCGGCCCAGTCATCGTCAGACTCGGTGCTCATCAGATCGAACACGTCGCGCAGATCTTGGCCAGGCGAAGCGATGACGTTCAGATCCCGCTGCCAGAAGCCAGCATCGTGCATCTGGATGTCTAGTTCGATCGTGCGCACCAACTCCGAGAGCGTCACTTCGTCGGTGGCGTCCGATGCTTCGGCAGCCCGAACCCGCTGCAGCATGGCCCGCGACGCGGACGCTCGCTCCTGGGCACCCTCTGGCGACAGGTCGCCGTACTGAGACTGATCGCCGGCCCGGCCGAGGTGTACTCGCATCTGGGGCATCAGGTCGATCTGCTGGTCAAGCCACTCTTCGGCGAGTTGGTCGACAAGGGTCACGGGTCGCTGGAGGGGCTCCATATCGTGAGCCTACGTCGCTCAGGGTGTGATTCAGCCCATAGGCCTGACCCCTAGCGCGATGGGCTCAGAGTCATAAACTGGTCATGTCAGAACGTCTGGTACCCGCTCGCGGGACTGGAACCGAAAGGCACAAGCGCATGTCGCACACACCTGTTACGCCTACGCGCGCAACCGATCCGTCGGGAACGCTGCGCGTCGGAGTCGTTGGTACCGGCCGGGTCGGTGCTGTTCTTGCCGCCAAGCTGCGGTCTGCAGGTCACGACTTGGTGGCGGTCAGTGGAGTTTCCCCAGCTTCGCGGTTGCGCATCGACACCCTGATCCCTGGTGCGCCCGTCATGGATCCGGCCAGCGTCGTTCGCGCGGCTGACATCGTGATTCTTGCTGTACCTGATGACGCCCTTATCGCTGTTGCCGAAGAGTTGGCGGTCGCGGTTCGAGACGGTCAAATTGTTGCGCACACCAGCGGCCGTCACGGTCTCGAAGCGCTCGCGGCGATGACTCGTGCGGGCGCGCGCCCGATCGCGCTTCACCCGGCGATGACGTTCACTGGAACTGCGGTCGATCTTGATCGGCATCCGGTCTACGGTCTGACTGCCGGTGCTGCTGAACACGCTCTTGCCGAGTCGCTCGTGGCTGATCTGGGCGGCACGTCGATGTGGATCGCTGAAGCCGATCGCACGCGGTATCACGCAGCGCTCGCCCACGGCGCCAACCACCTCGTCACGTTGGTCGCTCAGTCAATGGACCTGCTGCGCAGCACTGGTGCGGCCGACCCTGCTGCTGTTCTCCGTCCGTTGTTGACCGCCGCGCTGGAAAACGTGCTGGCCTATGGCGATGCGGCGCTGACCGGCCCAGTCGCACGCGGCGATGTCACGACAGTCCGCGCTCACCTCGATGCCTTGGCTGCCGCCGATGTCCCTGATGCAACCGTCGATACCTACCTGGCTCTGGCTCGGGCAACTGCCGGTGTTGCTGAAGCCGATGGTCGTATCTCGCATGCCGAAGCCGGCACGATCCGCCAGGTCCTGGCTGAGGCCGACTGGGACACCCTGGCCGAGATTGCAGCTGGGATCTGACATGAGCATGCCCACCATTGCGCGCACGCGCGATGAACTTCAGGTCGCGCTTAAAGGCGCCGACCGGGTCGCCTTTGTGCCGACTATGGGTGCGCTGCACGACGGCCATCAGCAGTTGATGGAGTTCGCCCGTCCGCTCGGCGACAGGCTGGTGGCATCGATCTTCGTTAATCCCACGCAGTTCGCACCGGGTGAGGATTTGGACGCCTACCCGCGCACTTTCGACGCTGATCTGGCGCGTTGTGCTGCGGCGGGTGTCGACGTGGTTTTCGCCCCTGAAGTCGCCACCATGTACCCGCAGGGTCTGATCGACACCGTCACAGTTGATCCTGGGCCGCTAGGCACGATTCTGGAAGGCGCTGTTCGCCCCACGCATTTTCGTGGCGTTCTGACTGTTGTCGCCAAACTGTTCGGACTGGTTCGACCTGACGTCGCAGTCTTCGGCCAGAAGGATTATCAACAGTTGGTGTTGATTCGTCAGATGGTGGACGAATTGGCGATGGGCGTCGAGATCGTCGGCTGCCCGACCGTGCGCGAAGATGACGGTTTGGCCCGCAGTTCGCGCAATGTCTACTTGACCCCTGAGCAGCGAGTGCAGGCAACGGTCCTGCATCGTGCGCTCACCGCCGGCGCAGCTGCCGGTGCTGACGGTGCCGATGCGGTAGTTGCCGCTGCCCGCGCCGTTCTGGCCGCTGAGTCGATTGAACCCGACTACGTGGCCCTCACGAACCCCGATCTGGGCGCACCCGTGCCCGGCGAGGAAGCCCGGTTGCTGATCGCAGCTCGGGTGGGTCAGCCACGGCTGATCGACAACACCACAGTCACCCTAGGAGAGGGAGCCTGACCATGTTGCGCACCATGATGAAGTCGAAGATCCACCGCGCCACGGTGACCCAAGCTGATCTGCATTATGTCGGATCAGTCACGGTCGATCAGGACTTGCTGGATGCAGCCAATCTGCTGCCTGGCGAACTGGTTCATATCGTCGATATCGACAACGGCGCCCGCTTGGAGACCTACACGATTGCTGGCGAACGCGGCTCGGGCGTCATCGGCATCAACGGCGCAGCAGCCCGGCTGGTGCACCCCGGCGATCTGGTGATCCTGATCGGCTACGGCCAGATGGAAGACGCCGAAGCGCGCGAGTTTGAGCCGAGCGTTGTGTTCGTCGATTCGGAGAACCGCATCATCGGCACGGGTACCGATCCGGCCGAAGCCCTTCCCGGCACTGGCCTGATCCGCGGCGACATCATCAACAACCCACTCGTCTCACAACGGTGACCCGCCATCCGTTGGTTGAGGTGCGAGGAACGAGCCTCGAAACCAACGGACTCCTCCGAATTGAGATGAGGTGACGTGCAATGACGCTGCTTTGCCTGGACGTGAGCAACAGCATGACGACGATCGGTGCATTTGACGGCGATCAGCTGATCGCCCACTGGCAACTGTCGTCAGATGATCGTCGGACGGCCGATGAGTGGCAGTTGCTGCTGACCGGGTTGGTCAGGACCTCTGGCCTGCGTGATGTGCAGGCGGTCAGTCTGTGCTGCACGGTGCCGTCGATTCTGGTCGAGTTGCGACATTTGCAGGAGCGGTATTACACCGACGTTCCGGTGTCGATCGTTGGACCGGGAGTGCGCACGGGCGTGCCCATCCACACCGATAACCCGCGTGAAGTCGGTGCCGATCGCATCGTCAACGCGCTGGCTGCGGTGGAGTTGTACGGCGGGCCGTCAATCGTCGTGGACATGAATGGCACGGCAACGATTTTTGACGTGATTGACGAGCGGAACCGCTATATCGGCGGCGCTATCGCCCCTGGCCTGGAAGTTTCGTTGGAAGCGCTTTCCCGCCGTGGCGCCCAACTGCGCAGCGTCGAGATCGCCACGCCACGCGATGTGATCGGCAAGAACACGGTCGAAGCGATCCAGTCTGGTGCCGTATTCGGCTTCGCTGGCTTGGTTGACGGCATGGTGGAGCGAATCATCGAATCGTTGGACGCCGATCCCGACCACGTCACAGTCGTCGCTACTGGTTCGTTCAGCGATGCGGTCGTTGATGCATGTTCCACCATCACCGCACGTGATCCCTGGCTCACCTTGACGGGTCTGCGTCTGGTGCACGAGAAGAACGCAAACTGACCCAACTAGACTCGCTTTCTGTGAACGCCGCTGCGAATTCTGTACCCTCCACCGAAGACGACCTGCCCGAGCAGATGCAGGTGCGTCGTGGCAAGCGGCAGGCGCTGATCGACGCTGGTGTTGACCCGTACCCCATTGCGGTCGATCGCACCCACACGTTGCGCCAGATCGTCGACCAGTACGACGCAGAAGCACTTGGTGCGGATCATCAGACCGGCGTAGTTGCCTCGGTCACCGGTCGCGTCATCTTCTTGCGCAACACCGGCAAGCTCTGCTTTGTGCGACTCCGCGAGGGTGACGGAACCGAGTTGCAGGCCATGCTGTCGCTGGACCTAGTCGGCGAAGAACGCCTGGCTGCGTTCAAACAACTGGTCGATATCGGTGACCATCTGCAGGTCACCGGTGAGATCATCACGTCGCGTCGTGGCGAACTGAGTGTGCAAGCCACGTCATGGCGCATTGCTGCCAAGACGATGCGCCCGTTGCCCAATGAACACAATCCGCTGTCTGATGAGGCACGCTCGCGGATGCGCTACGTCGATCTCATCGTGCGGCCTGAAGCCCGCGACAACGTGCGGGTCAAGGCCAAGGTCCTGCAGTCGCTGCGTCGTACGCTCGACGGCCGCGACTTCATCGAGGTCGAAACGCCGGTTTTGCAGCACACCAACGGTGGCGCGGCGGCCCGCCCGTTCATGACCCACACCAACGCCTTCGATGAGGACATGCTGCTGCGCATTGCGCTGGAACTTGACCTCAAGAAGGGCATGGTCGGCGGCATCGAGCGGATCTATGAGATCGGCAAGACATTCCGCAACGAAGGTGTCGACAACACGCACAACCCCGAGTTCATGATGCTCGAGGTGTACGAGGCTTACGGGTCCTACGACACGATGGCTGAGTTGGTGCGTGCCCTAGTGCTCGACGCCGCTCGGGCCGTCGGCAAGACCGTGGTGCCCGGTCGCGATGGATCCGAGATTGATCTGGAAGCTGAATGGCGGCGCGCCACGATCCACGAGCTGGTGTCCGAAGCGGTGGGTGAGACCGTCACGATCGACACGGCCGAAGATCACCTGAAGGTGCTCGCCGAACGTCACGAAGTCGCGCTGCAGGACCACTGGGGCGCCGGCGAAATCCTGCTGGAACTGTTCGAGAAGCTGGTTGAGCACACGCTGATCCAGCCCACCTTCGTGTGCGACTACCCCGAGGCCGTGCGCCCGCTGGCCAAGAAGCACCGCTCGGTGCCGGGTCTGGTCGAGGCATGGGACCTGATCATCAATGGTGTTGAGCTTGCTCCCGCGTACACCGAACTCAACGACCCAGTCATCCAGCGTGAACGGCTAGAAGAGCAGTCGCGGCTTGCTGCCGCCGGCGATCCCGAAGCAATGGACGTCGATGAGGACTTCTTGCGGGCTCTTGAATTCGGTATGCCTCCGGCCGGTGGCATGGGGCTGGGCGTCGACCGCCTCGTCATGCTCTTCCAAGGCATCGGCATTCGCGAAGCGATCCTGTTCCCGCTGTCGCGCGCTGAGAGTTAACCAAGTCTTCGGCTGTTACTGCGTCACTCGGGCGATATTTGTCCAAGTTCACGTTAGGTTTTGTCCGTGAGGATCGTCGAAGGGATCCGCTGGCGTTGGCGGAAGTTGCGGGATCCAGACCCGACCCTAAAACTGCACATCCGGGGACCGGAAGACATCGTCGAATTCCTCAACGACCCACGTGCTCGCCTCCGAGTCAAGGTCGTCGAGATCACCGCAACACCCTGGTACCGAATCCGCCTCGGCTGGACCGGTCGTCTCGGCCCGCTCTACAACGTCAAGTCGTCGTCGGTCGAGTTCGCCAAGGGTCGGGCGTTCGGACGTGTGGAGCTTGATCGACGAACCGAAGCGATTCACGTCGTTCGGGCGATGTACTCGATATTCTACCCGGCGCGTGCTGTCGCAACTGGCTTGATTTCACCCCGTATCGGCCTGCGAGCCGGTGCGCCTACCGATCTGGCTTGGTCGCTGGGCGGCGGCCTGCGGCCTGTCGCCAACGACACAGTTCGCGAAGTCGACCAAATGGACTTTGATCTGATCGCTGGCAACGGCGAAGTGCGCTCAACTGATCGGCTGACCCAAGAGTTGACGCTCGTTGAGCGCGCTGCGGGACCAGCCATCGAGATCAATCCGCAGGTGCACTGTCCGCTGAGCCGCCGGCATCCTCACCCGAAGACGGTGTCGGGGAAGGCGCTCGTTCGCGGCGACAGATTCCTGGTTGAAGCCTCTGATGGACGCACCTTGATCGACGAACCGCTCGCCGGCTCGCTAGGCCAGGCCAATCTGCGCAAACTTCGGGCAGTTTCAAATATCGACGCTTCTGCGCTACCGACCGATTCGGTCTGCGCGACGCGGCTCGCCGAACTGGCCGCCCACGGTCAGCCGGTGCATTCGGCGGCGGCAGACATGCCGCTGCACGCGGACCTCAATCGTCTGGTCACGGCCGGATGGTCGCCACTGCCGCTGCTTGATCACATGAACCGTGCGATGGCGCAAGTCCGTGCGGTGATGACTCATCACACGCGTTTTGGGGTCGACCAGCGGTGGCCGACGGTGACCGCCTTGCTGGTGACCCGGCGCCCTGAGCTTTTGGCCGGCATCGTGCAGCAGTTGGCGGCTCAGACCTACCCCCACATGGAGGTGGTGTTGGTCTGCCACGGCTTTGAACCCGACATGAGCCAATGGGCCGCAGAACTGCGTGACTGTATCGGTTCGATTGTGCGCGTTGAGCAACATCTCACTTTTGGTGATGCGCTCGCTGCCGGTACGGATGCGGCAAGCGGCCAGCTCATCACCAAAATCGACGATGACGACCTCTACGGACCAGACCACGTCGCTGACGTTGTAACGGCGTGGATGTACTCCGCAGCCCAGTTGGTTGGACGAAAGATGGCGTTGGTTCGGGACGTTGGCCGAGATGAACTCCTCGTTCGTCGCCTCTTTCACGAGTCATATGGCCCCAAGGTGACCGGTGGGTCGTTGATGATCAGCAAGGCCGATCTGATCGCTATCGGTGGCTGGCGGCCCATCGCACGCGGGATTGAGGGTGGATTGCGCACCCGACTGGATGACGCTGGTGCGCTGCACTACGCGTGCAGCGGCCCCGGATACGTCTACCAGCGCTATCCCGACATCAACCACACATGGCCGGTGGAAATGGACTGGTTTCAGGAGGATCGCTTCCACGAAGCGACGGTTCCTGGGCTTCCGCCAGCGGCATTGGGCATCCTTGATGACGCCATGTTGGAGCACTACGCCACCAGCATTCATGCCGATCCCGCTGGTCGCCGCGTCGACGCAGTTACGCCCACGGCGAACGACGGAACGTTCGACGAGCTGTAGCGGTTGTATGACGTATCGGACAACCTCAGGCGCGTTGTCCGCCCACGTCTAGACTGGACTCCTAGTCCAGTAGAGGGGGACGAATGTTCGAAAGATTTACCGATCGCGCTCGTCGTGTGGTCGTGCTTGCCCAAGAAGAGGCACGCATGCTCAGCCACAACTACATCGGCACTGAGCACATCCTCCTTGGCCTGATCCATGAAGGCGAGGGCGTTGCTGCCAAGGCCTTGGAGCAGCTCGACATTTCGCTCGAGGCAGTCCGCGGCAAGGTTGAAGACATCATCGGGCAGGGCCAGCAGGCACCGTCTGGTCATATCCCGTTCACGCCGCGCGCCAAGAAGGTCCTGGAACTGAGCCTGCGTGAAGCGCTGCAGCTCGGCCACAACTACATCGGCACCGAGCACATTCTGCTCGGCCTGATCCGCGAGGGCGAGGGCGTCGCCGCCCAGGTTCTGGTGTCGCTGGGCGCAGATCTGAACCGCGTTCGTCAGCAAGTCATTTCGCTGGTCAGCGGCTTCCAGGGCAAGGAAGCCGAGGCAGCCACGTCGGGCGGCCCGGCGGAGTCCAGTGGCGGTGGCGGTTCGTCTGCCGTGCTCGATCAGTTCGGTCGCAATCTGACGCAGGCTGCTCGCGAAGGCAAACTCGATCCGGTCATCGGCCGCGACGATGAAGCCGAGCGCGTCATGCAGACGCTGTCGCGCCGCACCAAGAACAACCCCGTCCTCGTGGGCGAGCCCGGCGTCGGCAAGACCGCCGTCGTGGAATCGCTGGCGCAAGACATCGTCCGTGGTGACGTGCCCGAGACCATCAAGGACAAGCAGATCTATACGCTGGATCTGGGCGCCCTGGTTGCCGGTTCGCGCTACCGCGGCGACTTCGAGGAACGCCTGAAGAAGGTCCTCAAGGAGATTCGCACGCGCGGCGACATCATCTTGTTCATCGACGAGATCCACACGCTCGTGGGTGCGGGCGCTGCCGAAGGCGCCATCGACGCAGCCAGCATCCTTAAGCCAATGCTGGCCCGCGGCGAACTGCAGACCATCGGCGCCACCACGCTCGATGAGTACCGCAAGCACTTTGAGAAGGACGCGGCGCTGAACCGACGCTTCCAGCCGATCTTGGTTGAAGAGCCGTCGGTGGCCGACACGGTCGAGATTCTCAAGGGTCTGCGCGACCGCTACGAGGCTCACCACCGGGTCACGATCACCGACGAGGCGCTGTCGGCTGCCGCCACGATGGGCGACCGTTACGTGTCTGATCGGTTCTTGCCCGATAAGGCGATCGACTTGATCGATGAAGCAGGCGCACGCCTGCGCATCCGCCGCATGGCAGCGCCGCCGGAGCTGCGTGAGTTCGATGAACAGATCGCTGATGTTCGTCGTCGCAAGGAAGGCGCTATCGACGCGCAGGACTTTGAGGCTGCGGCTGCGCTGCGCGATGAGGAGAAGAAGCTCATCGCGGCCAAGGGCGAGCGTGAGAAGTCCTGGAAGGCAGGCGACCTCGACACGCCGGCCGTGGTGGATGAGCACCTCATCGCCGAAGTCTTGGCCAAGGCCACCGGAATTCCGGTGGGCCAGCTGAGCGAGGAAGAGTCCAGCCGACTGCTCAACATGGAAGAAGAGCTCCACAAGCGAGTCATCGGTCAAAATGAGGCCGTCAAGGCGCTGTCGCGGGCTATTCGCCGCACACGCGCCGGCCTGAAGGATCCCAAGCGCCCAGGCGGCTCGTTTATCTTCGCCGGTCCGTCCGGCGTCGGTAAGACGTGGCTGTCGAAGGCGTTGGCGAACTTCCTGTTTGGTGACGAAGAAGCGCTGATCCAGCTCGATATGTCCGAGTTCAGCGAGAAGCACACGGTCTCTCGTCTGTTCGGTTCACCTCCCGGCTACGTCGGATACGAGGAAGGTGGCCAGCTCACCGAGAAGGTGCGTCGTCGTCCGTTCTCGGTCGTGCTGTTCGACGAGATCGAGAAGGCTCACCCGGACATCTTCAACTCGTTGCTGCAGATTCTCGAAGAGGGTCACCTCACCGATGGTCAGGGTCGCGTCGTCAACTTCAAGAACGCCGTGATCATCATGACCACCAACCTTGGTGCGCGTGAAATCTCCAAGGGCGTCAACTTGGGCTTCTCGCAGGCCGGCGACACCGTTGGCACCTACGAGAAGATGAAGGAACGCGTCTCGACCGAGCTCAAGCAGCACTTCCGTCCCGAGTTCCTCAACCGTGTCGACGAAGTCATCGTGTTCCCGCCGTTGACGCAGGACGAAATCCTGCAGATGGTCGACATGATGATCGGCTCGTTGGAGAAGCGCCTGCTCGACCGCGATATCAGCATTGAGATGACCATTCCTGCCAAGGAGCGGTTGGCCTCGATTGGCTTCGACCCCGTGCTCGGTGCGCGTCCATTGCGGCGCACCGTCCAGCGCGAGATCGAGGACGTCCTGGCTGAGAAGATGCTCTTCGGCGAGGTTCGCCCAGGTCAGCTCATCGTGGTCGACGTGGAGGGCGAGGGCGCAGAAGCCCACTTCACCTTCACTAGCAACGACAAGGCCACCCTCGAACTCGAGGAAGTCGCCATCGCCGCCGTCGAAGCCGGCACTGGAGAGTAGCCACACCCACCCTGTCCCGAGATTTGCGCGTTTCTGCACCGAATTTCTTCAAGAAATAGTGCAAAAGTGCGCAAATCTCGAGACTTTGGTTTATTAGGTCGGCAGGGTGAAGAGTCCGTCGGGGGTTAGGTCGGCGAGTCCGTCGTCGAGCAGGGAGTCTAGGCAGCGTTCGCGCTGAACTGCGTCGGGCCAGACCGCATCCATCACTGTCTTGGGCACTGGAGCGTCGGCGTCGCGGAGTACCGCCATGAGTCGTCCGCGAACTTGGCGGTCGGTGCCAGCCCAGGCCTGGCCGCGCCGCGCTGGGCCGTCGTGTTCGGGGCGACCATCGAGATTCCAGCGGCACAAGTCGGCGACCGGGCAGCCATCGTCGCAGCGCGGCGATCGAGCCGTGCACACCATCGCGCCTAACTCCATCGTCGCGGCGGCCCAGCGGTGAGCATCGACGGGTGGCATGAGGTCGGCGGCCTGCTGACGTTCGGCAACAGTGGGCGAATTGCTCGGGAACTGTCTGCCGTCCACTATTCGAGCGAAGACGCGCCGAACGTTGGTGTCGAGTACGGGGTGCGCCTGGTTGAAAGCGAATGAGGCGATGGCAGCAGCGGTGTAGTCGCCAACGCCGGGGAGTGCTAGCAGTGCTCCGTGATCTGAGGGAACCTTCCCGCCGTGGCGCTCAACGATTGCGGTCGCGGCAGCGTGCAGGCGCAGCGCCCGGCGTGGGTAGCCCAATCGCCCCCACGCTCTCACCGCTTCACCCGTGGAGTCAGCGGCGAGGTCTGCCGGGGTGGGCCACCGCTGCATCCAGGCATCGAACACCGGAAGCACGCGCGCGACAGGTGTCTGCTGCAACATGAACTCTGAAACCATGACCGTCCACGGCTGCGGATCGGATCGCCAGGGGAGTACCCGGGCTTCACGGTCGAACCACGACAGGATTCGGCTGTGAAGTTCGGCGTGATCGGACGAGGTCATGGCGAGTCGATCGTCGCACGACGGCCTGCGAGACATACGGTTGAGGGGTGCCGCCGCAGACGACCCTCCCAGCCGCTGTCTACTGGCGCCGGCGGCTGTTGGTTCTCGCTGGCGCCATCGCCTTCATCTGGATTGTCGTGTCGCTGTGGCCCGGTGGTGGCGGATCAGACGACACCACGAAACCGACGCCCACCGCTACGGCCACGGGAACTGAGCTTGCGGCCGAAGATCCGACCGTCGACAACGGACCGGTCGACGTCAGGCTGACGTCGGGTACCGCCGCTTGCGATCCCACCAAGGTGCGGGTCACTCCGACCGTTCGCGCTGGTCAACGTAGCCAAGCGGCCGTTGAGATCGGCCTTGTCATGAGCACCACCGCCGAGAAGTCGTGCACTTTGTCGCCAAAGGACGCCGACCTGATCGCCGTCATCAGCGCCAACAAGAAGCCAGTCTGGGACTCCACGGTTTGCAAGCAGTCCTTGTTAGCCGAGCCGGTCGAACTCACCGCACGGTGGGCGACGGTGGTCTTGACGGAGTGGTCGGGACGCGGTTCGGGGACGAACTGTTCGAAGAAGATCGGTTGGGCACCAGGTGGCGACTACACGGTTCAGGCCGGGACGTTGGGCGGCGAACCGGGCAAGGTGACGTTCAAACTGAAGAAGGCCGCGCCGGAGCCCACTCCCACGCCGACGAAGAAAGACACGAAGAAGGACGACAAAAAGTCCGGCGACTGACTGGAAGGTCAGTTAAACGTATCGCTCCAGAATGCTGGACTCGGCAAGTCGGGCGAGACCCTCGCGGACGCCACGAGCGCGCAGATCGCCGACGCCCTCGACCGCTGTCAGGTCGTCCATGCTGGCTGCCAGCAGTTTCTGCAGCGAGCCGAAGTGTTCAATGAGCCGGTCGATCACGCTGGATGGCAGGCGCGGAACCCGGGCCAACAGGCGGTAGCCCCGCGGGGTCAGCGGAGAATCCAACGTTTCAGATGTGCCGATGCGCAAGGCCTGGGCCACAGAGCCAAGATCAACCAACGCGGTGGAGTCGAGTGCCGCGAGAGCGGCGAGCACAACATCTGTGGTGCGTGCCTTGCGACCGGTGGGCATGTAGTCGCGAATCACTAGTTCGCGTTCGGTGTCGACACCACTGATGAGCTCGTCGAGTTGCAACGACAGCAATCGGCCATCGGTGCCCAACTCAAGCACGTAGGTCTCGATCTCGCGCGCGATGCGACTGACCATCTCAAGGCGCTGAGCAACGGCCGTGACGTCGCGGACAGTGACCAGATCCTCGATCTCCAACGCCGACAGGGCATCGGACACCTCATCGAGCCGCATGCGGTATCGCTCAAGGGTCTGCAGCGCCTGATTGGCCCTGCTGAGCACCGCGCCGGTCTCTTCCAGCACATGGCGGCCGGTACCCATGTAGAGCGCGATGATGTGCATTGAGGCCGAAACAGAGATGACCGGCATGCCTGATTGCCGCGCCACTCGGTCGGCGGTGCGGTGGCGCGTACCGGTTTCGTCCGTGGGGATTGACGGATCGGGCATCAGATGGACGCCTGCGCGCAGAATGCGAGAAGCGTCGCTGTCGATGATGATGGCGCCGTCCATTTTGGCCAATTCGCGCAGCGCAGTTGCGGTGAATGGCACGTCCAGGATGAAGCCGCCGGTCGACATCTGCTCAACGACTTTGTCCTGGCCGACCACAACGAGCGCGCCCGTGCGGCCGCGCAAGATGCGCTCAAGCCCTTCACGCAGAGCGGTACCGGGTGCGACGGAGCCCAAGGCGTGACGCAACGTCTCAGCTTCGACGCTGTCGGTGCGTTCTGCCACCTGGTTTTCTCCTGTTTGGCCTGCGAAAGTGGGGACGCGACTCAGTGTAGGGGCAAGGGATCAGTACGGCGCGGGCGTGGCGGTGCGGAGCAGTCGAACAGCGCTCGCAACGTCTCGGACGGGTTCGATCTGCATTCCGGTGATGGTGCCGAGGCCCTCGGTCGAACCGGCCGGCACGATCGCCCGGCTGAATCCGATACGTGCGGCTTCGCGCAACCGCGGCCCGAGGTGGTTGACCTTGCGAACTTCGCCAGCCAACCCCACTTCACCAATGACCACCAGGTCGGTGGGCACCACGATGTTGGCAGCCGTTGACGCGACTGCCATGGCGACGGCGAGGTCGACCGACGGCTCAGTGAGTTTGGCTCCGCCGACAGACGCGGTGTAAATGTCGGATTTGCTGAGATCGATTTCGCAGTGTTTGGTCAGCACCGCCAGCGCCATCGAAACGCGGGAGGAATCCAGACCGCTGCTGTTGCGCCGGGGTGATGGAAATGTGGTGCCCACGGTGAGGGCTTGGACCTCGGCCAATAGCGGTCGCCGGCCTTCCATGGTGACCGTGATGGCGGTTCCAGCGACTGCAGTGTCGTGGCGGGAAATGAACAGCCCGGTGGGATCGGGAACTTCGGCGATTCCTTCGTCGACGAGATCGAAGCAGCCGATTTCATCAACTGGCCCGAAGCGGTTCTTTACCGCACGCAGCAGGCGGAGTCGGGTGGTTCGATCGCCCTCAAACTGCAGGACAACGTCGACCAGGTGTTCAAGCACGCGTGGTCCGGCGACCGTGCCGTCCTTGGTGACGTGGCCGACGAGCAGTGTGGCGATATTGGCTGTCTTGGCGCGGCCGATAACGGCAGCAGCGACCTCGCGGACCTGAGTGACGCCACCGGGGACGCCGTCGATATCGGATGAGCCGATGGTCTGGACCGAATCGACGATGAGCAGGCTGGGTTCAACCTGATCGATATGAGTCAGCAGCGCACCGAGATCGGTTTCTGCGGCGAGGTAGAGGTTGTCGTCCAGCGCGCCGGTGCGTTCAGCGCGCAGCCGGACCTGAGCGGCTGACTCTTCGCCAGAGACGTACAACGTGCGACGGCCCGAACGCGCCCAGCGGGCCGCGACCTCAAGTAGCAATGTCGACTTACCGACCCCGGGCTCGCCGGCCAGCAGCAAGACTGCGCCAGGCACGACCCCGCCGCCGAGGACTCGATCGAGTTCACCAATACCGGAGGTAGTCGACTTGGCCGACTCCACGGCGATCTCGGTAATCGGTCGAGCTGGTGTGCTGACCGCCGCGGCTTGTGTTCGGCCGGCGGCCTTGCCGCTGCCTTGTAGATCGACAGTGCCCCACGCCTGGCATTCACCGCAGCGGCCCACCCATTTGCTGGTGGTCCAGCCACATTCAGCGCAGGCGTAGGCGGGCTTGGCGGTCTTGGGCGTCGGCACGTCGCCAGCCTATGACCCACCTCAGACAGCGGCGCCCACAACGGCACTTCACACGGCAAACTGTCACTTCACCATGCAAATTTCCCCGGTGAAGTGACGGTTTACCACGTGAACGTGGTAAACCGACGCGCCGCGAAGGTCAGAGGCGGACGGTGCCGTGGGGGGTTTCGAAGGTTGCGGCCATGATGCCGGGCGCAGCGTTGGGTGCGGTCCAGTTGACCTGAAGGCTTTCGAGTGAATCGATGACCGGCTGGCCGAGCCAGTCCTCTAGTCGCTGGGGCGATCCGGCGATGTCGAGGGCCGTGAGGGTCACGGTGGCCTCGGCCATCTGCGACGGGTGTTCGGAGTCGTCCATGTCCCACTTCAGGACGTACGGCAACTGCGGATCGACTCGGCTGCTGCTTGTGCCGATCTGAGTCCACTCGAGGTTGAAACCATCGGGGCGGCGACGGTTACCCGGAACAGCGTGGCGACCGATGCGGTGCTCAACCTCGGTCATGTCGTCCACCGAGACGCACCACGCCATCCAGCCGCCACCGGCTTGCGTCCGCTCCCGGACGAACTGGCCAAAGGCGGCCTTCTCCGATGCGGGGTGATCGAGGACGTCAACGATCTCCATGTATTGGTGGCCGGTCAGCGGCAGAATCTGGTTGCGGGTGCCGAACCGGGGGTGGGCTCCACCGTCGAGGAACTCCGCCCCCAACAGCTGCCCGATCTTTTCAGTCGTTGCGGCGAGCCCGTCGGGGCCGGCAGCAAAGCTCACATGGTCGAGGCGCATATGGCATTCTCACCACATCGCGAACCGGGACTGTGGCCAGGGTCACCTATGCGGAGAGGCGGGGTGTGGTGTATTGGGGCCGCCGCGATCGAAGTTGGCGCAGTGCTCGGCGAGGATCGCGTACCCGCGTTCACCCATCAGGGCCGTGAGCTCAGCGCGGTTGCTGATGTACACCGGATCGGTGCCCACGTGGGCCTCGGTGTTGGACGAGCAGTACCAGTCCAGATCCGCGCCGCCAGGACCCCAACCTGCGCGGGTGTACTCGCCGATCGAAACTTCGGTGTACTCGGTGCCGTCGCCGCGATCGACTTCACGGAACTGGCGGCGTAGCGGCAACTGCCAGCACACATCGGGCTTGACTGTGTGCGGTTCGACCCCGGTGGCCAAGGCGTGAGCATGCAAGGCGCAGCCATATCCGCCAGCGAAGTCGCGCGAGTTGTGGAAGATGCAGGCCCCGTCGAGGGCGCGTGTCTTGCGGTCGCCGTCGTCATCGGTCTCGGTCCAGCGGCGCCGGCCCTCTGCGTGGCGTTCCCATACCTCTGGGGTGAGTTGCTTGACGACCGCAGCCACCCGCTTCTCGTCGTCTTTGTCGGCGAAGTGGGCGCCCAAAGTGCAGCAGCCGGCGTCCGGGCTCGTCTCGTAAATACCGGGGCAGCCTTGTCCGAAAATGCACGTCCAGCGCGACGTGAGCCACGTCAGATCGCAGCGGAACACTTCGGTGTCATCGTCAGGGTTACTGAACTCGACGAATGTGCGGGGAAACCCCAGTTCGACTTCTGGCATATCGGTACGAGGGTAGCCCCCACACCGGTTACCCACGGCGTTCTAGTCTGGGAGTTGTGTCCACCTCACCGCCGCGCGTCAGTTTGTCGACGTCGTCGGTTTACCCCGGGTCGACCGCCAGCGGATTCGAGCTCGCATCCAGGCTCGGCTACGACGGTGTTGAAGTCATGGTCGGCATCGACAGCGTCAGCTCAGACACCGATGCAATCAAGGCGTTGTCTGATTTCCACGAGATCCCGATCGTGTCGGTCCACTCGCCGTGCCTGTTGGTGACGCAGCGGGTGTGGGGCACTGATCCTTGGGGCAAGCTGCACCGTAGCGCTGAAATGGCGCTGGAAGTGGGCGCCGAAGTTGTCGTGGTGCATCCGCCGTTTAGGTGGCAGCGCGACTACGCGAAAGGCTTCGTTGACGGCGTTGCTGAGCTTGGAGCTGAGTACGCGTTGACCTTCGCCGTCGAGAATATGTACCCCTGGCGTACTGGCAAGCGCGAATTCCAGGCGTACGTGCCCGGCTGGGATCCGCGCGAACAGGACTACGCCCACGTGACGGTGGATCTGTCGCACAGCTCTACGGCCCGCCAGGATCCGCTCGAACTCGCGCGCGATCTCGGACCACGGTTGGCGCATGTCCATTTGGCCGATGGCTCGGGCTCGGCGATGGACGAACATCTGGTGCCCGGCCGTGGCGATCAACCATGCGCGGAGTTTCTGCGGCAGATCACCGACGACGGCTTCACCGGCGAAATCGTCGTCGAGATCAGTACCCGCAAGATGGCCGATATGGCGACCAAGGAAGC
>JBEBVW010000031.1:0-17401 GCA_040392565.1 Aeromicrobium sp.
TCCCTTGGCCAGACAGCGGCAATTGCCACCGCGGGTGCTTCACCGCCAGATCCGCAGACCGACTTTGGGTGGGCGACAGCCGAATTGCCGGCAGCCTCAATTTCGGTGGGCGAGCGAAACACGGGCGTACCCGGGATGACGCCGACGTTGAAGGCCAACCGGCGGGGAACGCTTTTCATGACTGTCGCCACCGACAACTCGGTGATGGACGGTCAAACCATCATTGGCAAGGCCGACACCCGCATGCTGCGCAGTCGAGATGACGGCCGCACCTGGACGCAGATCAAACTTCCCGACGGAGTTGTCGCGTCGGAAGCGAACCTCTATCTCGATCCGGTGACCGACCGGCTCTACGTGTTCTCCATGTCATACGACCTCACCGATTGTGGCTATCCGGTGACGTGGACTGAGGACGAAGGCGAAACCTGGCACTCGGCACAGAAGCGCCCCGGATGTGTGCCATTCACGGTGGGCGACTGGCCGCAACTGTTCACCGGGCCGCCACCAGCAGGCGTCCAACTCACAGGTGGTGCGGAACGCGCGGTCTACACCTGCAATTTTGTCCCCGACATCCTGGTCGCGGCCAGTCTGTGGTGTTGGAGCAGCTTCGACGGAGGCAAGACGTTCGGACACCCCAGCATGCTTCCGGCCGTCAACGTCGCGTGCTTGGCCACCGACGGCAAAAACACAGTGCATGGCAATGGCATCGAGACGATCGTGCATGGCGGTGGGCAGGTTCTCGATGACGGCGCTGTGGTGGTGCCCGTGACGTTGTGCGGGCGAATCATCGTGATGCGATCGACCGACGCCGCGAAGACGTGGAAGGTTATCGACACCGGGTCCGACGGGATGGGCTGGTTCAACTGGCTGCAGAACCTTTGCAAGCAGAGCGCCGTGGACAACATCTACAACATGATGTTGCAGCAGAACATCGCCCAAGACGACCACGGGAACCTCTTCCTGCCCTATCCGGCGACGGGCGGACTCAAACTCGCCTATTCGCGTGACGGCGGCTTGACCTGGGAGCAGCGCGGAATTATTTCGCCACCCGAAGTTGCCATCGCCTGGATCGTCTCGGCAACTGCACGAGGCGACGGTGAACTGGCGCTCAGCTATATGGGCACGTCTGATCAGGGCGATCCTCTGCTCGGCAGTGGCGAGCGATTCCAGAACTGGATCGGCTATTCACCCGATGTATTCAACGAACCTGTGGTGACCGCGCCCACCAGCCCGATCACCGAACCGGCTCTGGTCGGAGGCGCATCACTGAGCTGCTGCGCGACGCTGCAGTACTTCGTGGAGTCCACCGGCGTGGCGTTTGTGGGACCCGATCAACTTCGTGCGGCATTCGTGCGCTCGGGCGATACAGCGAACCCGAATCTCACCTTGGGCAAGGCCACAATCACGCGCCGCGCTGGAACGCCTACTCAGCCGCAGGCAGTTGAGCAGGTTCCCGCTGTGGTGCCGACACCTAGCCCACTCGGGCTTGTTGGTCGACTAGTCGCGACACTTTTGGCTTTTCTTGAATGATTCAGGAAAAGTGATATGGTCGGGGTATGCCCGCATTGACCGAAGCTGACGCGCAACTGCGCGACGCGGGTCTTCGGGTCACCCAGCCGCGGCTGGCAGTTTTGGCGGCGGTTGCGCACCATCCGCATGCCGACACTGAAACGGTGATCGCGGCTGCACGCGAAGTGCTGCCATCGGTATCGCATCAAGCGGTGTACGACTCGCTAAATGCGTTGACCTCGGCCGGACTATTGCGCCGCATCCAGCCTGAAGGCCTAGTGGCCCGGTATGAGAACCACCGTGGCGACAACCACCACCACGTCGTATGCAGACAGTGCGGCGCTATTGCTGACGTCGACTGTGCAGTCGGCGAAGCACCGTGTTTACACGCTTCGAACGATCACGGATTCGCGATCGACGAAGCCGAAGTCATCTACTGGGGCATCTGTCCCGCATGTAGCCAGCAACGCAATGCCCAAGAAAACCATGCCCACGAAAAGGGAGAAGATCTGCATGTCTGACCAGCACGACGCTGTACTCAGCGAAGTCAACGAATCAGAGAAGTGTCCGGTGGCTCACGGCGCGAAGCCCGTGACTGCCGCATCGGGCTGGTGGCCGGACCGTCTGAACGTCCGGATTCTGGCGAAGAACAGCGAGCTCTCGAACCCGCTGGGTGGCGACTTCGATTACGCCGCTGCGTTCAACGCGCTGGATCTGGCAGCCGTCAAGGCTGACATCGCCGCCGTACTCACCGACTCCCAGGAATGGTGGCCGGCTGACTGGGGCAACTACGGCCCCGCCATGATCCGCATGGCGTGGCACTCGGCTGGTACCTACCGCATCCACGATGGTCGCGGTGGCGGAGGAACCGGTCAGCAGCGATTCGCGCCGATCAACTCCTGGCCGGACAACGTCAACCTCGATAAGCCGCGCCGTGTGCTGTGGCCGGTCAAGCAGAAGTACGGCCAAGCCATTTCGTGGGCCGATCTGCTGATCCTCGCCGGCAACGTGGCGCTGGAAGAGATGGGCTTTAAGACGTTCGGTTTCGCTGGCGGACGCCAGGACGTGTGGGAGCCGGACGACGACATCTACTGGGGCCCGGAAACTGAGTGGCTTGAAGACAAGCGCTACACCGGTGAGCGCGATCTGGAAGATCCGCTGGCCGCAGTTCAGATGGGTCTGATCTACGTCAACCCTGAAGGCCCCAACGGCAACCCCGATCCGCTGAAGTCGGCGATCGACATCCGCGAAACCTTTGCGCGCATGGCGATGAACGATGAAGAAACCGTTGCGCTGATCGCCGGTGGTCACACATTCGGCAAGACGCATGGTGCTGGTCCGGCCGATCACGTCGGTCCTGAGCCGGAAGCTGCTCCTCTGGAGCAGATGGGTCTGGGCTGGAAGTCCTCGTTCGGCAGCGGTAAGGCCGGTGACCAGATCGCTTCGGGCTTGGAGGTCACCTGGACCTACCACCCGACCCGCTGGGACAACGAGTTCTTCCACATCTTGTACGCCTACGAGTGGGAGCTCGAGAAATCGCCGGCAGGAGCCAACCAGTGGCGCCCCACCAACGGTGACGGCGAAGGTATGGTTCAGCACCCGCACGATCCGTCGAAGAGCTACGCCCCGCGTATGCTCACCTCGGACATCGCGCTGCGTGAGGATCCGATCTACGGACCCATCTCGAAGAGTTTCCGCGACAACCCCGACAAGTTCGCTGACGCCTTCGCCCGCGCGTGGTTCAAGTTGACCCACCGCGACATGGGTCCCGTTGAGCGTTACCTCGGTCCCGAGGTTCCGTCTGAGGAACTCATCTGGCAGGACCCGCTGCCGGCACGCGAGGGCGAGCTGATTGGCGACGCCGACATCGCAACCCTCAAGGAGCAGGTGCTGGCCTCCGGCCTGAGCGTTTCGCAACTCGTATCGGTGGCGTGGGCTTCGGCGGCCTCCTTCCGTGGCAGTGATAAGCGCGGTGGTGCCAACGGTGCGCGCATCAACTTGGCGCCGCAGAACAACTGGGCCGTCAACAACCCGGCACAGTTGGCCATCGTGCTCCCGGCGCTGCAGAAGATCGCCGATGAGTTCAACGCCAAGGGCGGTGCTCAGGTGTCGCTGGCCGATCTGATCGTGCTGGCAGGCAGCGCTGCAGTTGAAAAGGCTGCAGCCGATGCGGGTACGCCGGTCTCGGTCGGTTTCACTCCTGGCCGCGTTGATGCCACTCAGGAGCAGACCGACGTCGACTCGTTCGCCGTCATGGAGCCCCGTGCTGACGGTTTCCGCAACTACGAGGGCAAGGGTCAGATCCCGGCGGAATTCCGCCTGGTCGATCGTGCTCAGTTGCTGAACCTGACGGCTCCTGAAATGACCGCGCTGGTCGGTGGCCTGCGTGTGCTGGGTGCCAACCACGATGGTTCAACGATGGGTGTCTTCACCGACCGTGTTGGCCAGTTGACGAACGACTTCTTCGTCAACGTGCTCGACATGGGCATCACGTGGACTCCGACGAACGACGCTTCGGTGACGTTCGAGGGCCGCAACGCTGCAGGCGACGTGGTCTACACCGCGAGCCGCGCTGACTTGGTGTTCGGTTCGAACTCTGAGCTGCGTGCTGTCGCTGAGGTCTACGGATCGGCCGACGGAAACCAGCGGTTCGTCGAACAATTCGCCAAGGCCTGGACCAAGGTCATGGAGTTGGATCGTTTCGATCTGAAGTGACACAGAACTAACGGCGAAACCCCGAACCAGAAATGGTTCGGGGTTTTGTCGTCTCAGGAGACGTCGCGTTGGCGACCTAGATCGTAAGTGCGCTGCTCCAACGTGCCCAACCGAATCTCAACCGATGCGAATCCCTGTTTCATGTCGGCACGGAGTTCAGCAATGCGCTGATCAACCGAGTCGAAGCGGGCGTCGATAGCGTCAAATTTTGAGTCTATGACGTCAAATTTTGAGTCATTGTGAGTTCGCTCAGTTGCGAAACGATCGGCTATTTCAGTGCGCAGGTCACGTTTCATGGTGGCTAGATAGGTGAACTGAGCCACCACGAAGCCAGCGAAGCCAATCAGCAACGTTGTTGTCTGTGTGTCCATGAAACTCACGTTTCCAGTGTGCATCGGCTGTCGCTAGATCTCTACAGCAGATTGTGGATAGCCGGCTACAACTCCGGGTAGTCCACATATCCTTCGGCGCCGCCGCCGTAGAAGGTGGCGGGTACGGGGTCGTTCAAGTCTGCTCCGGTGCGCAGGCGTTCGGGCAAGTCTGGATTGGCAATGAAGGAGCGTCCGAAGGCAGCGGCGTCGATCAGGTCAGCCTCGATCAGTCGCGTGGCCTTGTCGACCGTATAGGCGCCGGCACCAATGATGGGGCCGGTGAAAGCGGCCCGCAACTGCTTGCGGTACTCGTCGTCGAGCGCTGGACCGCCGGCCCAGTCAGGTTCGGACAGATGCAGGAACGCCAGATCGCGATGGCCGAGTTCGCCTGCGAGATAGAGACCGTCGGCGGCCGCGGTGTCGTCGAGCGCCTCAAGTCCGTTGAAAACACCCACGGGCGAAATGCGGATTCCGACCCGATCGGCCGACCACGCGTCGGCCACGGCGTCGACGACCTCGAGCGTCAGTCGGGCACGGTTCTCGATCGGACCACCGTATTCGTCGTCGCGCTCATTGGAGACAGCGCTCAGGAACTGATGGAGCAGATATCCGTGGGCGCCGTGAATCTCGACCAGATCGAATCCGGCTTCGCGGGCGTTGTCGGTGGCCCGGCGATAGTCGTCGATGGTGCGCACGATGTCGTCTTTGGTCGCGGCTCGCGGGATCGGGCAGTTGACCCGGGTGGGTGCACCGTCGGGACCTTTGATCGTGGTGCGATTGCGGTACGGGCCGGCCGATGCCGACAGCGGCAACTGGCCGTCGTGGAAAGACTCATGCGAGACGCGGCCGACGTGCCACAACTGCGCAGCGATGCGACCGCCCGCTTCGTGCACCGCATCGGTGATGCGCTTCCAGCCCTCGACCTGCTCGGCCGAGTGGATGCCCGGGGTGTCCATGTACCCCTTGCCCTCGGTCGAGATCTGAGTGCCTTCGGACACGATCAGTCCCGCGCCCGCCCGCTGCACGTAGTACTCGCGCATCAGATCGTTCGGGACATCGCCGGGAGGCGTCGCCCGCATCCGAGTCAGGGGCGCCATCAGCACGCGGTTGGGCAGCTGAACGGCGCCGAGGGTCAACGGTTGGAACAACGAAGTTGTGGTCACGCCCAATGTCAACGCCCGCGACGTCGAGCCTGTTCCTCCGGATCGGGAACGGGCACTGCGGCGATAAGGCGCTGGGTGTAAGCCTCACGTGGATTCGTCAGTACTTCGGACCGAGTTCCCACCTCAACCAGCTTGCCGTGCTGCATCACCGCGACACGGTTGGCCAGCGAGTCGACCACCGCTAGATCGTGGCTGATGAACAAGCACGCGAACTGTAGTTCAGCCTGCAATTCGGTGAACAGTTCCAGCACTCGCGCCTGCACCGACACGTCGAGCGCCGACGTGGGTTCATCAGCGATGAGTAGATCGGGATCCAAGGCAAGAGCACGAGCCAAACTGACCCGCTGGCGTTGACCACCAGACAATTCGTGTGGGTAGCGCTCGGCGTAGGCGCCACCGAGTTCGACCCGATCAAGGAGCTCGCGGACCTTGGCCGTGACTGCTGGCTCGGCCAGCTCGGTCTGCACACGCAGCGGCTCGGCGATGCAGTCCAAGATGGACATTCTGGGGTTCAGCGAGGCAGCCGGATCCTGGAACACAAAACCAAATCGCGAACGAAGCGGACGCAGTGCCGAATCGCTCAACCGGCTGATTTCGGTGCCGGAGACCGTGACTGTGCCCGAGGTCGGCTTCTGCAAACCCACCGTGGTGCGACCGATGGTGGACTTGCCTGAACCCGATTCACCCACCAGCCCCAGGACTTCGCCGCGGCGCACCGTTAGCGAAACGTCGTCGACAGCTCGGAACGACGGTTGTCCGATTCGGCCGGCGAACTCGACGACGAGATTCTTGATGTCGAGCACGACGGGAACTTCGTCGGCGATTGGTTCTGGGCCGTCGGACCGGCCAAGGTGCGGCACCGCGTCGAGCAGCGCCCGCGTGTACGGGTGGGCCGGCTCAGCGAACAGTTGTCGCACGGGCGCCTGTTCCACAATCGTGCCGCGGTACATCACCACAACCCGGTCGGCCATATCTGCCACCACGCCCATGTTGTGGGTGATCAACACGATGGCCGTGCCGAGCCGATCGCGCAGCGACAACAGCAGGTCGAGAATCGATGCTTGAACAGTGACGTCGAGAGCCGTGGTGGGCTCGTCGGCGATGATCACTTCGGGATCGCAGGCAATGGCCATCGCGATGACGACACGTTGCTTCTGACCGCCCGACAACTGGTGCGGGTAGTAATCGACCCGTTGTTCTGGATCGGGCATGCCCACCAGTTCCAACAACTCGATGGCTCGCGCCCTGGCGGCAGACTTCGAGACGTCGCCGTGAGCCTTGAGACCTTCAATGATCTGCCAGCCGATGGTGTACACCGGGTTGAGCGCGGTGGACGGCTCTTGGAACACCATCGAGACGCGGTCGCCGCGCAGCGGGCGCAGATCCGACTGCGGCAGACCGATGAGTTCGGTCTGGTTGCCGTCGCCGGACAGCACCGCCGAACCGCTCACCTCCGCGGTACCGGGCAACAGGCCAAGAACTGCGCGCGAGGAAACCGATTTTCCGGAGCCGGATTCGCCGACCACCGCGACGACTTCGCCGGGTGCCACGTCGAAGCCAATTCCGCGCACGGCTTGTACCGGTGCAGCGTCGGTTCGGAAAGAAACTCTTAGATCACGCAGCGACAACGCGGCAACGGTTCGTGGCTCGCCGCCGGTTTCGGCGATGGATTCATCGACCTCGACTGCGCTGGTCAGCTCCTCGAACTCCGCCTGAATCTCTGCCTCGTCCGCGGTGGTGGTTTCGCCGCCGCGGGTGCGCAGCAATGGGTTGAGGATGTCGTTGAGGCTTTCGCCCATCAGCGTCGAGCCGAGCACGATCAGCACAATCGCAGCACCGGGGAAGACGCCAGTCCACCAGATGCCAGATGCGGCATCGGGCAATGCTTTGTTGAGGTCGTAGCCCCATTCGGCCGCAGCCGTGGGTTCGATGCCGAAGCCGAGGAAGCCCAAGCCAGCGAGTGTCAAGATGGCTTCGGAGGCATTGAGGGTCGCGATGACCGGCAGGGTCGACGTCACATTGGAGAACACATGCCGCCTCAAAATGCGGGGGGTGCGCACTCCGATCACCCTCGCGGCGTCGACATAGGGCTCGGTCTTGACCGAGAGAGTCGCATTGCGGATGACCCGGAAGTACTGCGGCACGAAGACCACCGTGATGGAGATGCCGGCCGCAAGAATGCCGCCGACCGCACCACTACTTCCGCCAGACAGGGCGATGGACACCACGATGGCCAGCAGCAGTGATGGGAAGGCGTACATCGCATCCATCACGAAAACCAAGAACCGATCGACGACTCCGCCTAGGTAGCCCGAGATCAGGCCGAGCGGAACACCGACCAGGCCGGACAGCACGACGGCCAAGATGATGACGGCCACCGCTGTTCGGGCACCGAAAATAACGCGCGACAACACATCGGTTCCGGCCACCGTGGTGCCGAACCAGTGGGCCGCCGACGGTCCCTGTTGGGTGCCGAACGCAACTCCATTGGAATCGCGCACCTGAGTGAAGTCATATGGCGCGAGCCATGGCGCGAAGATCGCGACCACGACAAAGAACACGACCAACCAGAAGCCAAGCAGCAGCATGAACTTCTGCAGGCCGTGAGCCTGCCGGACGACGTGCGGTGTGGGGATCTTCATCTCAGAACCTGACCCTCGGGTCGACCAGCGCAACGATGGCGTCGATCACGAAGCTCATGACACCGACGATCAACGCAATGACCGTCACGATGCCCTGGACCGCCAAGAAGTCGCGCTTGATCAGGTACTCACTGAGCGCATAGCCCAGGCCCTTCCACTCGAAGGTGGTTTCGGTCAGGATCGCGCCGCCGAGCAGAATTGCGATCTGCATGCCCATCACCGTGACGACGGGAACCAGCGCATTGCGGAATGCGTGCTTGCTGAGAACCCGGCGTTCGGAGACGCCTCGGGCCCGGGCGGCGGTGACGTAGTCCATGCGCAGCGTCTGCAACAGATTGACGCGGACCAGGCGAATGAAAACGCCGCCGGTGAGTAAGCCCAATGCGATGGCGGGCAACATCGCGTGCTGCAGCACATCCCAAATCAAGCTGGGTTCACCCCACAGCAAGGCGTCCACGATCATGATGTGGGTTTGCGGTTCTACCTGTTGCAGCGTCAACTCGGTGCCGGTACTGGCACGACCTGAGGATGGCCATCCGAATGGCGTGAATGCCAACTTGAGCAGCAATCCAACGAAGAACACGGGTGCTGCGTACACCAAGATCGAGAACAGTCGCAGCAGGACGTCAGGGAGTTGATCGCGATAGCGAGCGGCCAGTCGCCCGAGGGGAACTCCCACGGCGAAAGCCACGATCAGCGACCAGAATGCCAATTCCAAGGTGGCCGCGCCGTTGACGACCAAAATGTCGGTCACCTTGCGGTTGTCGGTCAGCGTGACACCGAAGTCGCCACGCAATAGCCCGGACAAGTACTCCCAGTACTGGGTCAAGATCGGCCGGTCGAGCCCGGCGGCGGCTTTGCGCTCGGCGATCTGTTCGGGAGGGAGCCGGCCACCGAGTGCTGCCTGAATCGGATCGCCGATGACCCGCATCATGACGAACACCATCGTCACCAGCAGCCAGATCATCGGGATCAGCAGGACGAGCCGCGTCAGTAGATAACGCGCCAATGGATTGAGGCCGCCGCGACGCCGGACGGGATCGGCCGTCGGTGGTTCAGCGGGAGCCAGGACCTCGGCAGTCATGCCGTACCTCCAGAAGAAAGGTGATGGGGCGGACCCGGGATCCCCGGGCCCGCCCCATCACAGTAGAGCGATTACTTCGACAGCGACGTGAAGCGGAACTTAAACGATGCGTCGAGTGTGGTCTCCACACCCTTCACATCAGTTCCGGCGATCGCCACCTGCGTGCCGGTGAGCAGCGGCAGGTACGGAACCTGATCGGCCAGACGCTCCTGGATCTTGCCCAGGGTTGCCTCGCGCGAAGCTTGGTCACCGTCAACTCGCTCGGAGTTGAGCAACTTGCTCATCTGGTCGTCGGCGTTGTCCGTGCCCAACTCGTTGTAGTGCGAATTGGTGAAGTTGCCCGGAGTCTTCTTGTCATACGGCGACAAGAACGGCGACAGGTAGTTGTCGGCATCGGGGAAGTCGGGGAACCAGCCGAGCTGGAACACCGGGTAACCGTCAGCGTTGTAGGTCTCGGAGTAGGTGTTCCACTCCGTCGACTGCAGGTCGACCTTGAACAACTTGGTGTCCTCAAGCTGACGCTTGATCGCTGCGTACTCCTCGGCCGACGACGAACCGTAGTGGTCGGGGTTGTACTGCAACTTGATGTCGACCGGAGTCTTGACGCCAGCGTCATCGAGGAACGCCTTCGCCTTGGCCGCGTCGGGAGCCTCGCCGTACGCGTCCTTGAACGCCTCAGTCGCGCCAGCCTGTCCGGCCGGAACCATCGAGAACGCCGGGGTGTAGGTGCCCTTGTAGACGTCATTGGCCAGTTCGGCACGGTCGATTGAGGAAGCAACCGCCTTGCGCACAGCCAACTTCTGCGCGACGTCATCGCCGGGCATCGTCTTGAGGTTGAACACCATGTAGCGGAGCTCGCCACCGGCACCCTTGTGCACCTTGACCTTGTCGTTCTGTTCAAGGCTGGCGATATCGGTAGGCGTCAACGAGCGGAAAGCGACGTCGATATCGCCGTTCTGAACGTCAAGCTTGAGGTTCTCGGCCTTGGCGTAGTACTTCATCGTGACGGCCTTGGTCTTGGCCTTGCCGTACGTGCCGTTGTAGTCCGGGTTCGCCTTGAACTCGGCCAACTGGTTCTTCTCGTAGCTGCCGATCGTGTACGGACCGGAGAAACCATTGGCCTTGACCGCGGCGTCATCATCGAGCACCTTGTCGGCCGGGTAGGTCTCTTCGTCGACGATCGGACCAGCCGAGGTGACCAGAATCTGCGGGAACGTTTGGTCGTTCGGCGCAGCCAACGTGAAGGTCACGGTGGAATCGTCGGTGGCCTCAACGCTCTTCATCGCGCCGAGCAGCGATGCCGGGCCATTGGGGTCGTTGATCTTGACGATGCGGTTGAACGAGAACGCCACGTCACTGGCGGTGAGGTCGTTGCCATTGGCGAACTTCAGACCCGACTTCAACGTGCACACGTATTTGGTGCCGTCCTTGGCGTCGAACTCGCACTTCTCGGCAGCATCGGGCGTCAACTCTGTCGAGCCAGCCGGGAAGTTCAGCAGGTACTGGTACACCTGCGTCTGAACTGTCATCGAACCGTTGTCGTATGAACCGGCGGGATCGATCGAGACCACCTTGTCGGTTGTGCCAACGATCATTCCGTCTCCGGAATCTCCGGACTTTCCTGAACCGCATGCGCTCACCACGAGCGCGGACGCAGCCGCGACCGCGATAAGCGCGGTGCCTCGGCGGACGTTCTTCATGGATCCTCCTGACCTGTCGCGCCGGTCGGCGCGAAACATGAGGCCCCCTGTGATCGGGGCCATCTCCGCACGCTACTCGCCACCGCTGACGGCGTGGGTTGCATTTTGGTTACTCCCTGAGCGGTATCTGTGTTACCTATCCGAGTTGAGCGGTATCTGTGTTTCCCAAAAAACATCGGGAAAGGTCACACAGATACCGCCCCTACCAGGCGTCGGGGCGGTGGGATCGTCCCGATATCCTGCGGTCATGAGCCATGACCAGTCGCTGTCGGCGTTTGACCCTGAGATTGCTGCACTGTTGGACGCCGAGCTGCGTCGCCAGCAGACCACGCTCGAAATGATCGCGTCGGAGAACTTTGCTCCGGTCGCGGCTATCGAAGCGATGGGGAGCGTGCTCACCAACAAGTACGCCGAGGGCTACCCGGGCAAGCGCTACTACGGCGGCTGCGAAGTGGTCGACGAAGTTGAGCAGATCGCGATCGACCGACTGAAGGAACTGTTCGGCGCCGAATACGCCAACGTTCAGCCGCACTCGGGCGCCACGGCGAACGCCGCCGTGCTGCACGCGATCGCTCGCCCCGGCGACGTCGTGATGGGTCTGGACTTGGCCAATGGCGGTCACCTGACGCACGGCATGAAGATCAACTTCTCCGGCCGGCTCTACGACATCGTGCCGTATCACGTCGACGACAACGGCCTGGTCGATATGGATGAGGTTGCTTCGCTCGCTGGCGAACATTCACCGAAGGTCATCATCGCGGGCTGGTCGGCCTACCCCCGCCAGCTCGATTTCGCCGCCTTCCGCGCGATTGCCGACGAAGTTGGCGCGACGCTGTGGGTCGACATGGCGCACTTCGCTGGTTTGGTCGCCGCTGGCATCCACCCCAGCCCGCTGCCGCACGCACACGTGGTGTCCACCACCACGCACAAGACTCTGGGCGGACCGCGCGGTGGCGCGATCTTGTCCAACGACCCCGACATGGTCAAGAAATTGCAGTCGGCCGTGTTCCCCGGTCAGCAGGGTGGCCCCTTGGAGCACGTCATCGCCGCGAAGGCCGTGGCCTTCAAGATGGCACTTGAGCCCGGATTCAAGGATCGCCAGGAGCGCACGGTTGAGGGCGCCAAACTGATCGCCGAGCGCCTGTTGGCCGAAGACGCCAAGGCGGCGGGTGTTCAGGTGCTGAGCGGTGGCACCGACGTGCACTTGGTGCTGATCGATTTGCGCAACTCTGAGCTTGACGGCCAGCAGGCCGAGGATCGCCTCCATGAAGTGGGCATCACGGTTAACCGCAACTCAGTGCCCAACGACCCTCGTCCGCCGATGGTCACCTCGGGCCTGCGCGTTGGTACGCCGGCACTGGCTACCCGTGGCTTCGGCGCCGATGAGTTCCGCGAAGTGGCCGACGTCATCGCCGAAGCTCTCAAGCCGGGCGATGTCGACATTGACGGTCTGCGTAAGCGCACCGCGGCACTGGCTGAGCGCTTCCCGTTGTACCCGAATCTGCCTGCCTTCTCGGCGTGACATCACGCGCGCCCCTTCGAGCTTGGTTCACGCCGAGCCTGATCGGGCTGCACGTGTTCTGGCTCGTCGCCGTCGTCGTCTGCACGATGGGTGGGTTCTGGCAGTTCGGGTCATATGAGAACCGCCAAGGCGTCGCTGCTGCCGAGGCTAGGCACGACGGAATTGTCGATATCACGAAGGTGTGGGCCGCGGGCGAACCCATGACCACCGATCTGCCGAACCGCACGGTCACGGTGACGGGTGAATTTGGCAGCGCCGCCGATCAAGTGTGGATCGACGGAGCGTCGACCCACGGTGAGGCCTGGCTGGTGGCACCGTTCAACGTCGACGGTTCAGATGCTGCGCTGCTCGTGGTGCGCAGCAAGCAGGCGACAGTGTCAGCAGATCTGCCGGCTGTTCCGTCTGGTCGCAGCACCCTGACTGTTGTTTTGCAGCCGAGTTTGGGCGGTGCGGCACCACTGAACGATCGGCGCGTTACTGACTCCATCACAGTGCCCGCGCTACTGAATGAACTTCCCTATCGGCTGTGGTCTGGCTACGGGATTGTCACCGACGGCGCTGAGCCGCCGAGTGGATCCCAACTGGTCACCCCGCCGGATCCCGACGTCGCGTGGACGGTTGGCCTGAAGAACCTGGCGTATGCCCTGCAGTGGTGGGTTTTCGCTGCCTTCTCAGTGTTCATGTGGTGGCGCATGACGAGTGAACAGGTGGCGGCCAGCTGATTTCGAGGCTCGTTGCTCGCACTTCAATCAGCAAATGGTGGGCGACCAGTCTGGGGCTATCGATGCCTCGGTAATCTGAAACCGTGAAGAACCTCGCCACTGCGTACCGCATTCTCGCCTGGGTCGTCGGCATCAACCTGATTCTGGTCATGATCGGCTTCGTGGGTCAGCAGACCACCGACGAGTTGTCGTGGTTCAACCGCAATGACGGACTCATCAGTGCGATCGACATCGCGCATGGCTGGATGTTCATGGCGCTGGTTGTGATGATCGTCGTGCTCGCCCGGCGTCACCGCTGGGAACCGTGGTTCACCATCACTACTGCGCTGTTCGCGACAATCCCGGTGTTCAGTTTCTGGGCTGAAAGGCGTGCATCGCGCGCCCTTAGCGCCCAGTAAAGGTCGCGTTTCCGGGGCCGTCGTCCAGGAATGACTTCATTCCGCCCTGGAGATCTTCGGTGTCGAATAACTCTGAGGCGATGGCCGTCGTGTGAGCGTTGGCTTCGGGAACGCCGCCGGCCTCGAAGTGCCGCAGAATCTGCTTGGCCGCTCCGAATGCCTTGGTCGGCCCCACCGCAATGTGGCGGGCAATGTCCATCACTGCATCGTCGAATCCGTCGACGGGCAGGACTCGGTTGACGACGTTCCAGCGTTCCAGGGTTGCCGCGTCGTAGAGGTCGCCGGAGAACACGAACTCCTTGGCCCGGCCGACTCCTGCGCGAGCGGCGAGGCGCTGGGTGCCGCCCATCGTCGGGGTGAGTCCGATGACGCGCTCGACCAGACCGAACTTCGCCTTCTCCGACGCCAAGATGACGTCGCATGCAACGGCCACCTCAAATGCCCAGGTCAGTGTCAAAGCGTGGGCCGCGAAGAACGTCGGGATGTTGAGCGCCGCGACTCGGTCGGGTAGCTCGAGCATCCGGTCGTAGAGATCCTTGGTGTCGGCCTTGGTCTTGCGGGCATAGAACTGCGCAACATCAACGCCACCGGACACGATCTTGCCCTCGGCGCGAATGATCAGCGCCCGTGGGAGATCGGCCTCCACCTCATCAAGGGCACGATCGAACTCCTCGTGAAGCTCCAGCGAGTACAAGTTGACCGGTGGGGCCGAGAAGGTCAGGACGGCAACGCCGTCGTCTGTGCGAGTGACGGTGACAGACATCAGTGAGTCTCCGGACGATCGGGATCGAATCGTCCACCCTTGTTGGCTGTCGCCTGGCGGTAGGCCACGATGGCGGCGATCACAATCGCCACGAGCACGAACTTCCTGCGATGAGACATGTGCGACACGCTACTGCCGCGCGCCGTAGCACCAGGTCGCTGGGGTCGACGTGGGATCATAGATGTACTGCATTCCTGGAAGGAAATCCCTGTGCCCAGCACCACCGCGACCCTGACGACCAACTACGGTGCCATCGTCGTCGAATTGTTCCCCGACCATGCGCCGAAAACCGTCGAGAACTTCGTCGGCCTCGCCGAGGGCACCAAGGAATTTCACGATCCGGAGACCGGTCAGGTCACCACGCGCCCGTTCTACGACGGCTTGGTGTTCCACCGCATCATCGCCGACTTCATGCTGCAGGGCGGCGATCCGCTCGGCGACGGCCGCGGCGGCCCGGGCTATGAGTTCGAGGACGAGTTCCACCCCGATCTGCGCTTCGACAAGCCGTACCTGCTCGCGATGGCGAACGCCGGACCCGGCACCAACGGTTCGCAGTTCTTCATCACGCTGGTTCCCACCGCGTGGCTGAACCGCAAGCACACGATCTTTGGTGAAGTCACCGATCCTGCGAGCCGTGCAGTGGTCGACGCAATCGGTGCCGTCGCCACTGACGGTTTCGACCGCCCCAACGATCCGGTCGTGATTGAATCGGTGACCATCACCCGCGCATGACGGGTGCCACGCCGGAGCAACGTTGCTACCGGCACGCCGATCGCGAGGCGTATATCTCGTGCCAACGCTGCGAGCGACCCATTTGCCCGCAGTGCATGAACGACGCCTCGGTCGGTTTTCAGTGTCCTGACTGCGTGCGCGCCGGCGCTGCATCGGTGCGCGCCCCGCGTTCGCAAGCGGGCGGCGCCATCTCTTCGCGTCCCGGAATGGTCACGATGTCGCTGATCGTGATCAACCTGGGCGTCTTCTTGGCCCAGCTGCTCACGGGCGATCGCGATGGCGGTGTGTACCGCGAGGGAGCGATGCTCGCCATCACCGCGGGCACATCGGATGGTCATGTGCTCACTGGTGTCGCAGACGGTGCCTACTGGCGCTTGCTCACCGCCGCGTTCCTGCACGACGGAATCATGCACATCGCGTTCAACATGGTGGCGTTGTACCTCTTTGGACCCTTTGTCGAGCGGGCCCTCGGTACCTGGCGATTCCTGTCGGTCTACCTGTTGACCGCAGTCGTCGCGTCAGTCTTTGTCTTCGTGCTCACGCCTGCCAACACCCTGACCGTCGGAGCTTCAGGTGCAGTCTTCGGGCTGTTCGCGATTGCGCTGGTTTTGCTCTATCGCTCCGGCCAGGATGTTCGATCGCTGTTGATCTTGCTCGGAATCAACGTTGTTCTGAGCTTGCGACCGGGCGTCAGCTGGCAGGGTCACCTGGGCGGTTTCATCGCCGGCTTGGTGTACGCCGCAGCCGTTGCCTATTCGCCGCGGGAACGGCGTCAGCATGCACAACTGCTAGCGATCGGCCTACTGATTGTGGGTTCAGTGATTGCCGTCGTGCTGCGGACGGCCTCGCTTACGAGTTGAAGTTATCCACAGGTGTGTACACACACGTGGATAACTACATGGGTGTAATTCACTCCCACTTCATGGCAAAGCCGAAGGCCGCCACGATGAAGCCCATGCCGATGACCAGATTCCAGTTGCCCAAATCGGAGTACCACTGCAGCCACGACGGGTAGTCAGAAACCTGTCCGTTGACGACGTAGAACACGACGATGTAGATCAGACCGATGACTGCCGAAATAGCCATCGCGGGTCCGGCCCATCGGTTGCCAATCCGTTGCGGCTTCGGCGAAGTGTCTCGAGCCACTGGGGCCTCCTGTGTTGCTGGGTGGTCCCGATTAGCCTAGACCCCATGCCGGTAGCGACAGGTGGTGGGCGCGCTCGTGGAGCCCACGCGATCCAGCGCCGTCCTTTGTCGGTTCTGGCTATCGCAATTGCTACTGGATTCGTCTTCGTTACGGCATCGGTCAATGCAGATGGAACAGACCTTCGTCCGACTGGCGGAGATATTTCCTCGCTGCTCAATCAGCGCAGCCGTCAGGTCGACGATCAGCGCGCAGCTGCGCGTGGGCTGGTCAAGGACGTTGAACGGCTCTCTGCCCAAGTCCCGTCCGGACTCGTGGAGAAACTGACTGCGACTGCCGAGGAACTGGCGGGCCCTGCTGGCCTGACCAAGGTGTCGGGCCCAGGGCTGGAAGTGGTGTTGTCTGATGCACCGCGCTCAAGCGACTCAGCCGACATTGATCCCAATCTTCTAGTGGTGCACGAGCAGGATCTGCAGGCCTACGTCAACGCCTTGCGCGCCGGAGGTGCTAGCGCGATCTCATTGCAAGGCCAGCGCATCATTGCTACGACCGGCATCAAGTGCGTCGGCAACACGGTGCTTCTTGACGGCGTTCCGTATGCGCCGCCGTATCGCATCGTCGCAGTAGGAAACGTCAGCGGAATGGTCGACTCGCTCAATTCCACGCCAGCCACCGTGACTTACGCCGACTACAGCCGTCAACACGGCTTGGGTTTGTCGATTAACACGGTGGCCGACGCCAAAGTGCCCGCCTATTCAGGCACCGTGTCGCTGCAGCACGCGAAGGTCGCGAGCACCAACTAGTTGCTACTCATCTCCCGGATCCGGAATTTCCGGACCAGTCGAGATGGTGAGAGTGACAGTAGTTCCCTGAGGCACACGTTGGCCTGACGAGACGTTCTGCGACTTGACGACGCCGTCAGGTACGACTGGGTCA
>JBEBVW010000032.1:0-17212 GCA_040392565.1 Aeromicrobium sp.
ATTTGCCATCCCGCTGGTCTACTTAGCGGCCGTCGTCGTCGCCGGACTCTGGGATGGTCGCCGTCTTCCGTGGTCGTCGCGTCTGCGACTGCCTGGCGTCCTCGCCGTGATCCACTGGTCATGGGGCCTGGGATTCCTGGCCGGGAAGGGGTGAACGCCCATGCCACGCGCCAGTTTGGCTGAGATCCGCTCGACCACGTACAAACCTCGCGACTCCTGGTGGACCGTGTGGCTGGTCGACCCGGTCGCGTCCAGGCTCGTGTGGCTCGTTGCCCCGATCCGTCAGATCACCCCGAATGTGATCACGATGGCAGCGTTCATCGTCGGCATCGGATCGGCGTACGCGTTCTGGCAAGCCGACCGAGTAGGCCTGATCGTCGGAGCGCTGCTGTTCCACCTGAGCTTTGTGCTCGATTGCATGGACGGCAAGATCGCCCGACTCAACGGCACCGGGTCGGCGTTTGGAGCCTGGCTCGACTACATCTTCGATCGCCTACGGGTGCTGGCCTGCACCGTGACGCTGTTCGGCGGCCAGTACCAGCGAACCGATGACTTCATCTACATCTGGCTCGGCGGCACGGTCCTGTTCCTGGACATGTTCCGCTACCTGAACAACTTGCAGATGAATCAGGTCTGGGCGCAGATCCGCGGTGGAAAGACGCCCGACGAGAACGGGACCGACCTCGGCGAGCTCACGGGGCTTCGCAACTTTTTGGTGCGCCAACGCGTGCGTCCGCACCTGTTCGGCGGCATCGAACTGATGATGTTCGTGTTCATCGTCGGGCCGCTGATCGACCAGGTCGTCGCCGTCACGATCGGGTCTGCGGCCCTCATGGTGGCGTTCGAGCTGTTGCTGATCGCCAACCTGTACCGCGCGGCACGCCGCTACGAACGGGCTAAGCGGCCGGCTTAACCCGCGACGACGCCATGATTGTCGCGAAGTGACCCAGCACGGCCAGCACTGACAGCGGCAACAGCACCGCGACCAGCGTGCGGGTGCCGGCAAGATCCCCGGAGATCTGATCGGCCACGGCCGCAACCGCGGCAAACAACGTCAACTCCACCGAGTGGTAGAGCCGGTGGAAAGGCACGAACCGCGCGATGCGGCGCAACCTCGCTACCAATCCGGGCTGGGGTGCGGCAGCTTCGGCAGTGTCCGCCAACCTCGGGAGTCCCGAGAAGGCGCGGGCCACGTGCACCATGTCGTTGAGCGCCTTGTTCAACAAGATCACGACGGCCAGCAACGTGCCGAGCAGCACCCACAGCAGCTCGTCCTCGGTCATGTCCAGACCGCCGGCGGCCCGAACGCCCAGCAGGATGGGAATCGCAGATTCGGTCGTGTAATGGCCGACCTTGTCCAGGAATATCCCCGCGGGCGATTGCGTGCCGCGCCAACGTGCCACTTCACCGTCTGCGCAATCCCACAACATCTGCAGTTGACCGAGGAACACCACGACAACCGCACCCGGGAGTCCCGGTATCAACAATGCGGCGGCCGCACTCCAGCCGGTCAAGATCATCAGAGCCGTGACGGCGTTGGCACTGAAACCCATACGCACCATAGGCATACTCAGATACGGTGAGATGCGTCGCTGGTACAGATCGCCCGTCCAGTGCTCAGCCGTACGCCGTCCCCGCACCTCGGGCGGTTGAGCGACGGCGCGGTATTCGGCTAGCGACTGAGGACGAGTGCGGGACACACGCGGGAGTCTACGGCTGGCATGATGACGTCGTCCCGTCCGCACCGAGAGGATCCCATGGAATCCGACGAGGAGACCGAGACCGTCGTCCTCGGAGACGACCGCTTGGTCTTGCGCAACGACGCCCAGATCGCCATCGAGCCGCCGGTCAACTTTCTCGGCAAGTTCCAGTTCAACACGGACGGACGCATCGGCGCTTTCACCTACTTCCACAGCGGCGTCAGCATGCTGTGCGAATCGATCGGACGTTACTGCTCGGTGGCCGGCGGCTTCCGGGTCGGCGACCATGAGCATCCGATCGACTGGCTGAGCACCAACCCGTTCCAGTACAACGACGAGCGCTTCGCTTTCCATCCGGCAGGTCGCGCGACCCGCATCCCCGAAGAGTCCTGCGACTTCCGAGGTCAGTCACCGATCATCGGCAACGACGTCTGGATCGGAGCACGCGTGTCGATCCTGCGCGGCGTCACCGTGGGCGATGGTGCCATCCTGGCGTCCGGAGCCGTCGTCGCTAAGGATGTGCCGCCGTACGCGATCGTCGGGGGCGTCCCCGCGAAGGTGATCCGCTATCGGTTCGACGACGCGACGATTGATCGACTTCAGCAGGTCCGCTGGTGGCGGTTCAGCCCCGAGCAGCTCGACGGCATCGATTTCACCGACGTGCATGCAGCGCTCGACGAAATCGAACGGCGCATTGCCGATGGAATGCAGCCATTTGAGCCCGAGTGGGTCACGTTGCCATTCCCAGAGCCGGAGCCGGAGCCCGAACCCGAGCCGCCGCCACCACCTCCGCCGCCCACGCTGCGCCAGAAGCTGCGTCTGCGGACGCGCTGGCGCGCGTTTCGCAGCGGCTGAAGTCAGTTGGTGTCGTCGTCGTCTTCGTCGACGTCGACATCCAAGTGTTCGGCTGAGATGCGGAATCGATTCGAGATCGTCGCTGCGTGCGCGATGGCCGCCTCGGTGACCCGCGCGGTCTCCTGGGAGAACGCCGCCATGGGTCCTTCAGGGAGATCACCCAACACGTACTTCTTCTGGGCGATGCGGGCGGTCTTCATCGAGTCTTCGCCCAACGCGTCGTCAAGAATCTGACCCAGGTTCGACAGGTCGCCGTCCAAGAGATAGCTCGACTCCTGCGTCGGGAACAACGAGAAGAACGTCTCCGGCGCAACCCGACTGGGGTTCGAGACGACGACGGGACGTTCGGTGTAGAGGTAGTCCGTCACCACACTGGAGATGTCAGAAATCATGACGTCCGACATGTCGAATGCGTCGTACAACGTGACCTTCGACTTGGGGTCGATGAACATGTGGTCGCCCTCGGCCAGCATGTCGGCGATTTCGACCCGCGCCTTCACCATGCCCGGCCGCTGGACACCCGTGTTGGGGTGCGGCTTGAAGATGACGCGCACGTCGGGGTAGTTGTCCAGGATGTACCGGATCATCTGCGGACCCATACGCTCCAGCGACGAGTAGTTGGACTCCTCGTAGTAGCCCTCGAACGTGGGTGCGTAGAGCACCGTCTGGCGGCCGGTTTCGACCGGACCGACCTTCAGCGCGGCCATCTGCGGACGACCCACGATGCGGTACTGCTCAGCCGGGATATGAATCCCCGCGGCCTCGTACCGATCGATAGCAGCCTGGCCGGCAACCCACACCTCGTCGTACACGCGGGCCACGGGGTTGGCGCTGGTGGACTTGTCGCTGTCGCCGTGGTTCAAGAAGACGTGTTTCATGGCTGCCTCACGCAGCAGGTGAACGTTCTTGCCGGCGTTAGCCAAGTAGTAGGCGATGTGGACGCGGTTCGTGGTGAGATCCTCCACGTGACGCGTCTTGGGGGCGTGGATGACCGGTAGCGTCGTCTTCTTGATCGGTCCGAGGTTGCTGGATTCGCGCACCATGATGAAGCCGGGTGACGGAACTTTCTCGATCACCGGGATCCACTGGTTGAGGATGTATTGCGACTGACCCGCGCCGGCCGTCATGTACGTGACGTGCGTGGGCTGCAGTTCATCCAGGAAGGCCACGACCTCTGCAGTCTGCTTGTCGACTGCCTTGTCTGAACCCAACCGGACCGCGGCGATGAAGTTCACGATGGCCGCGGCAAACCCAATGACCCAAGCAGCGAGAACGACCAGCCAACCCGCGACGTCGTGATCACGCACGAACAGCACCGTTGCGGCGACGAATCCCACCAGTTCCGCGACAAACGGGACGGCCGGCTGCACAAGCGAGCGGTTGTAGATGCGCGCGTACGACAGCAGCGGTTCCACTTGCTTCGATCGCGGCTTGTAAAGCAACGGCCCTTGACGACGGCTCAACCAACGCGCGGCGAGCCGGTACACCACGTGCGTGCCGTAGACCGCGACACCGAGGCCGATGAGCGGCGCGACGGCGTCCGGATGTCCTGCGCGGCCCAGTAGCGCCACAAACAGCATCAGGTAGACGAAGCAGCGCAACGAAGACTCAGCGTTGAGCTTGTGCATCAACTCTGCGTCGCGGTTGCGTCCCAAAATCGCCAACCCGTCGAGAACGAATGCGACCCCCAGGGCACCCAGGCCGACCCAGACCCAGCCACCCGCGAGCGCGGTCAGCAGCGTCAAGACGGTCAGGATGATCAACACAAAGAAGTAGCGAGCAACGAATGCCACCACCGGATGCGGCGGGCCCGAACGCTCGTGGACCGCCCGCGCGAACTCCAGCGCAGCGCCAAATCGCATCTGCTGACGCGACCGATCGTCGCCGACGGCAACGGTGCGCGACTTCAGGTCGAACATTCAGTGGACTCCTTGCGGGAAACGTCTCCGGACACACGTCGGCCCAGGCCGCCCACAAAGGACGAGCCTGGACCTCGTGATGCTACTTGATCTTGGACGTCGTGTACTTCTTCACGACCGTCTTGTATCCGTAGAGGCTGTAGGTGACCTCAAGCGTCAACTTGTGCCCGCGATCGGATTTCTTGACCTTGTACGGCGGGTAGCAACGGATGCTGCTGCAGTAATCCCGCGGGGGCCAACCGTTGTCGAACGAATTGCCCGTGGCGAGCGTCGTGCTGCCGCGCTTCCACTTCCACGAAATACGTGAGTGCGATGTGGAAGCGCCGTAGCTGGCACCCAGGTACTTGTTCGTCTTGGCCTTCAGTGTGCTGCCAACGCGACGCGAACCGCTCACCGAAATGCTGTAGCGCTTGCGGTAGTCACGGACCTCGAGAACCGGGTTGACCTGAGCGATCGGCGAATTCGTCGTCAGCGCTTCACAGCTCACCGGCTGGCCGGTCACCGAATCGTCGCCGGCCGGACGAGCATCAACGACCTTGCCGCCGCTGAGGCGCACAGCGGTCGCGGCCGCGTCAAATCCATCGCCAGAGTTGTAGACGTAGCGCATCCAGTAATCGCCGTCCGGGATGCCGTTGAGCGAGTAGCCACCGCTCGCGTCCGTCTCGGTCATGGCGATGACGTCGCGGTTGACGTTCTTACCCGACAATTCACTGAAACAACTCCGCACCGTGATGTCGACGTCCTTCAGGTCGTCAACGCCATCGGGACGAATATCGGAACCGTCGATGTTTCCGCGCACGACGCCAGAGATCTCTCCACCGACGCCGAGCGTCACATTCTTCCCGCCATGGTTGCCGTTCTCGGAGACCGTGAACTTTTCGGCGTTCTCCCGGCTAGGCACACCGTTCGTGCCGCTCTTGAACCACAGCGACGTGATGTTCGGCTGGCCGACGTGGGTCACGAAGATCGTGTACAGGCCGGGACGGAGCCGCATGGTCCACTGTCCTGAGCCGTCAACCTCAGCCTGCTCGACGAGATTCGTCTTGTTGTAGTCGCCACTCTCACCGTACGCGACCACCACCAAGTCGTCGCGATCGGCCGGTCCGTTGACCGTGCCGCTGACCGTGCCGCGAGCAGACGGCGTCTTGGTCTGAATCACGTCAGACAGCGACGACCGAGTTCCGCTGGGGCCGATGACCCGTACTCGCATGAAGTAGTTGATGTTGGGACTCAGTCCAGTGACGTCGAGCTCGGTCGCGTTGGTGCCAACGACCTTGACGGCACCCTTCATCGACGAACTCTTGGCGTAGTGGACTTCGTACTTGTCGGTGACGCCGAAGCCGACCGGAGCGTCCCACTGCAACCGAATGCTGCGTGACTGCTGTCCGCCTGCCGCCATCTTGACGTTCGTGGGCGGCTCGACCGGGTAGTTGTACGTCTTAACCTTGATGGACTTTGAGTACGGACCAACGCGGACCGCAGGTTGAGTTCCTTCACCTGGAAGATCGGCGGGCAGGAGGGAAGCGACCTTGAACGAGTACGTCGTGTTCTTTGCCAAACCAGTGATCTTGCCGTTGGAATCTGAACCGAAGTCCTTGACCTTGGTGGGGTGCCCCGAGGCCGAATAGCTGATGCGCCAACCAGGCGTTCCGAGCGTTTCAGGGTTGAAGACCCACGAGAACTCCATCGACGTACTGCCGATGTTGGTGGGCTCCATGCCGGAGACCGATCCGTACTCGTAGTTCGGAGTGGCCTTGGACGACGTCTCGCTCCAGGCGCCCTTCCCGTCCGTGTAGAGAACGGGGTCGAGACCGAGTGCACGGACGCGGAAGTAATAGCTTGTCTTGCGCGTCAGGTCGTCGACATAGGCCAGCGTGTCGCTGTTGACGTTGGGCGCCTTCTCGGTGAACGTACGCCACGAGCCGGACGAGGTCTTGTAGGCCACCTCGTACGCCGTGGCGCCGGTCACGGCATCCCAGCGGACCTCAACGGTGTCCATGCCCAACACGTTGACGGAGGGCTTATTGACCCTGCCGTCGTCAGCAGCATTGGCGGTGCTGGACAACAGCGATGCCACGACAGCGGCGACGATAGCCACGAGTACCAAGCGATAGCGAGTCCTACCGCTCATCGGGCGGATCAACTCTTCGGCTGGCATTTTGCGCTCCCCTGGTACATCTCGGTCCATCCGGCCATGAACTTCGCGAAGTACCCGCGCGCCTGGCCCTTGTACTGCGTCGAGGTACGGCGGCTGTCGACGATGATCATGTGCTCATCGCTGTACCGCAGACCCGAAGTCGACATGTTCGCCGTTCCGGAAATCACGCGACCCTCGTTGTTGCGGCGCGAACCCACGAGCACGAACTTGGTGTGCAGCGGGGTGGACGAGCAGCGGAACGGGATCTTCGCCTTGTTCAGCAATTTCGCCGTGGCCTTCGTGATGGTCGGCATGCCGCCCTTAGGCGACAGCAGGATGCGGATGTCGCAGCCACGCTTCGACAACCGCTCAGCAGCGCGAGCGAACTGAGCTGCACGCGAATCGCTCAAACGGAACATGCCGACACGTACCGTGCCATCGACCTTGCAGTCGACGTCGTCGAACATCTTGGTGAAGTAGTCGCGCGCGGTTTGCGGTTGCGGGCTGAACGACACCGTGGTGCCACGGCCGTTGTCGGTCTGATGCTGGTAGATGGTGTCGACCCACACGTTGGGGTAGTAACCGCCATACGAGCGTCCATCAGCGAGCGAGGACTGGCCCGAAGCGCTCCTCACACCGCTGAGGCTGCAGTACTTGCCGCTGACGAACGGGTCACTAGCGCCGTGACCCTTGGCCTTGTCCGAGCAGTACTTCATGCCAAGGAAACGCTTTCGGAACAACTCGTGCATCGACCAGTCGTTGTAGAACAGCGAGCCGTCGGCCATGTAGTTGCGGGTCTGGCCCTTGGAGATGTTCGCCGACGACGAGTAGATGGCCGGGCCGCCCCAGATCGTCTTGTCGATGGCGATGAACTTCTCGTGGTTGATCGAGTTGGGCAGGACCGATGACTTGTTGGTCTCCAGGCAGCCGTTGTTGCACCAATAGACCTTTGCGTTCAAGGGAGCCTTGGTCAGGCGAGCCGTGACCTGCTTCTTGCCCAGCGTCGAGGTGATACCGCCGCCGTCGAGCACGAGCTCGATCTTGACGTTGCGGTCGCGGGCGACCTTCTCTAGCGCAGCCCAGATCTCTTCGGGGTCGTACTCGTAGCGCTCAGGCGGGCCGAGGGCACGAATGAAGAACATTCCGATGCGGATGGTGGCGCCATCATCTGCGCCACAGATGATCTGACCGATACGACGGGAGAAGTTCCACGACGTCTGGTCGGTCGCATCGCCGAAGCCACGCTTGTCCATGTCCGACATGTTGAAAAACACGTCGTAGGCCGGCGGAGCCGACGTGAACGTCGGGCAGTCACCAGACAGCGTCGGCGGATTCTGGGCGGACAACTGCGACTTCACGTTATCGCCGTCCATGCCCCAGTCGATTGCGGTTGCGGGCGCGACCAACAATCCTGCAGTGGCAACCACCGCCACCCCAACAACTGTCAGTTGTCGTGTCCTTCGGGCGCTGGTAAACCAGCGTTTCAGACGAGTCATGGCCTCCGTGGATCCGTCCCATAGTCGGTCTCGTTGAGGTCAACACGATGCGGGAGTGCGCCGAACGTTCTCAGCCAGTTCAGCAACGCATCGCGTCCAAACCTCCCGGTAGCGTACCAGTTGTCTTGATTGTTGCCCTAAACTTGCACCACGGCTCGCACGTTTGACCGCCGCGCTCTACCCATCTCTGGAGGCAATTCCCCATGGCTCGCTCGTTTGCCGCCGCACTCGCCGGTGCAGCGACGACCGTCATGCTGCTGCTCTCCGCGCCCGCCGTTGCTGCAGAGGACGTCCGTCCTGCGGCAACCGAGCCCACCACCCGTCAGGTGTTGGCTCGCCCACCGGCGGCCATCACTCTGGCGTTCACATGGGACATCGACCCCGACCAGGCGCGCATCTTCGTGCTGAACTCCAAGGGCGAGAACCTCACATCGGCCGTGCCCAACGTCGACGGCAACAACGTGTGGGTCGACCTCGACTACAGCATGGGCAAAGGAACCTACACGGTCGAGTACCGCGTCAACGGACCAAAGGGTGCTCCGGTCGGTGGCACGTATCAGTTCGCCGTCGGATCATCCGGTGACTGGAAGAACATCAAGAACCCGTACTGGTCTGGCCCAGAGGAGCAGCCCGAGGTCTTCAAGGGCGGCGACCCCAACAACCCGTACGACAAGGACGCCAAGCCGGAGAAGCAAAGCGAAGGCAGCGGCCTTGAAGTCGTCCGCGAGGACGGCTCGGTTGAGTACCCAGAAGCGCTCGACACCCCTGACCCCATCAAAGATGAAACATCTGGCAACTCGCCGTGGCTCATCGGCGGCTCTGCAGCAGGCGTCGTCGCCATCGCGGCAGCGGGACTCTGGTGGTGGAAGCGCCGCAACCGCACGGCATCGACTCGCGGCGGCCGCCGCGCGGCCCGCTAAGTCACACTGCCACAGATGGATCGCATCAACCGCCGGTCGTCCCGTCCTGCAATCCGTCGACAGACTGCCGCGCGCCGGCGTAAGGCACAGCGGAAGCGGCTCAAGCAAGTCATCATCACCTCGGTGGCAGTGGCGCTAAGCGTCGTCGGGCTGACGGTCATCGTCAGTCCTGCCAATAACGGTCCGGACGTCACCGGATTCTCGCCGCGTAGCGGGTCGATGGCTGGCGGCGAACACATCACCATCACGGGCACCGGCTTCGACGACAGCACCTCGGTGTCATTCGGCCGACGCGCAGCCAAGATCGTCACCCGCACCGACTCCAAGATCGTCGTCATCGTTCCCTCCCAGAAGGAGGGACGCAGCCGGCTCAAGGTCAGCGACGCCGAAGGCACCACGCGCGCTGGCCGCTATCGCGTGATCGCGCCGCCGACGATCGAGTCGGTCACGCCAGACGACGGCAAGGCGAACACTCCGACCCAAGTCACGATCCGCGGCACCGACCTCGGCACTCGCCCCAAGGTCAGTTTCGGCGAGGTCCCGGCGCTAGAGATCGTCCGCGCCTCCAAGACGTCCATCGTGGTCAAGGCTCCTGCTCTTGACTACGGCATCTATCCGCTCGTCGTCACCACCCCGTACGGATCGTCCGCCGATGGCGACGGCGGCGCGGTGTACCAGTCCGGCACCGCTGCGCAACGCCGTCTCAAGGTCGGCAGCTTCAACGTGCGCGTCGCCAGTGGATTCGCCAAACAGCGGATCTCCGGAGAACGCCCCTGGCGCGAACGCCTGCCGGTCGTCCTCGATCAGCTGTCGCGATCAAAACTCGACATCATCGGCATCCAAGAAGCGTCGGCGAGCGGGCGCCGGACTGTCACCGGCCAGTCGCAGTACATGGACGTCCTGAAGGGCCTGGGATCGCCGTACAAGATCACCTCAACCGCGCGCGGTTGCGGCGGCGGTTCAGGTACGCGGTGCGGCAATGGCGGGTCAGGCGCAGACCGCATCCTGTACAACTCGTCCCGCCTCGAACTACTGGACCACGGCACACGCAAGCTCGACTCCCGCGGCACGGGCAACGGCTCGGCCCGCTACATGGGCTGGGCGTGGTTCAAGGACAAGCGCACGGGGTCGAAGGTTTTCTTCGTCAACACCCACCTTGAGCCCAAGAACGCGGCCGGGACGCGAGCACGTCAGTCGCGATTGATCTTGGACGAGATCGGGCGCCAGAACCCCAAGAACCTGCCGACGATCCTGGTAGGTGACCTGGCCGCGACTAAGTTCAGTCGACGCAGGAATGTGGCGCACACCAACTTCGTCAACGCCGGTTTCGTGGATCCGTTGGTCAACTCCCCCGGCTTCCGCGGAACCAGTGACCGTGTCAAGAAGGCAATCAACGCTCAATACAGCAGCCTGAACGACTTCGACCGCACACCGCAGCGCAAGGGCGGCTATGCCATCGGCTCATACGTCGACTACATCCTCCTGCGCGGCGGTGTCCGTCCGCACACGTGGGAAACCGTCCTCAATCTGACGTCGTCGGGCCAGTTCCGCGGTGTGGTTCCGTCGGACCACAACCTCATCACGCTATCTGTGGCGCTTCCGTAACATCAGTAACTTCTGTAACGTGTTGCTGACTTTCTAAGTGATGGGTGCTGCGAATCGGCATGCGCGCCCACTTCCCCCACTGCCGGAAGGACGAGCAGACAATGCACCGATCAGCGCTGTTCCACGGGCTGACGATGCTGCTCGTGATCCCATTTTTGGCTGTCATCGCAACGACCACCCCGGCTGAAGCTGCCAGCAAGCCCAGCATTTCGTCGATCTCCCCATCAAAGGGACCGACCAGCGGCGGCACCAAAGTCACCGTCCGAGGCAAGCGGTTCACCAAGACCTCCAAGGTGTATTTCGGCGATACCAAAGCCAAGGTGAAGTACTACTCCTCGACCAAGTTGGTCGCGACGTCGCCGAAGGTGGAGTTGAGCCCCAGCATCGACGTCGACATCACGGTCACGACGTCAAAGGGTCGCTCCAACGCCAAGGAATTCGCCTACAAGGCGCTTCCCATCACGTCGGACATCAGCCCTCATTTCGGCCCTCGCACTGGCGGCACTGTCGTCACCATCAACGGCCGACACTTCACCACGACATCAAAGGTCACCTTCGGCAACTCCAAAGCCGCCGACGTAACCTACGTGTCCTCGACCCAACTTCTCGCCGTAGTGCCCAAGCGCAGCGCCGCGACCACGCACGTGCGGGTCCACACGCAGTACGGAACATCAACCACGAACGGCGACGACACTCGGTTCACGACCGAGGCCCTCGCAGTCACGGCCCTCACGCCAGCAAAGGGCCCAACTAGCGGCGGTACCGATGTCACCATTTCGGGCACTGGTTTCACTGACAAAGCCACGGTCTACCTGGACTCCAAGTCAATCCCGTTCACGGTGGTCTCACCGCACGAGATCACCTTCACGACCCCCAAGGTTGCGTTGAGCCCCAGCGTCGACGTGCCAGTTAAAATCAAGACCGCTGACGGCACCTCACCGACCCTGACCTACGCCTACAAAGCACTGCCCATCACGACCGACATCAGCCCGCACATCGGACCGATGACCGGCGGCACCGAAGTGACCATCAACGGTCGCCACTTCACGACGACCTCGAAGGTCACGTTCGGGAACTCCGTGTCGCCGAAGGTCACGTATGTCACGTCGAAGAAACTGATTGCCGTGGTGCCGGCACGCAGCGCCGCGACCACTCACGTTCGAGTCCAGACGCAGTACGGCGGATCGTCGACCAACGGCGACAAGACCCGCTTCACGACGTTCGACCCGAATACGACACTGGAAGTTGGCAGCTTCAACATCCGCGTCGCGAGTGGCTACTACACAGCCCGCACCGGAAAGGAACGTCCGTGGCGCGAGCGAGGACCGCGCGTGGCCCAACAGATCAAGGACGCTGAACTCGACGTTGTCGCGGTCCAGGAAGCGTCGGCGAGCAAGAAGTACACGCTGACGTCGAAGGATCCGCAGTTCATCGATCTGATCAAGCTGCTCGGCTCGCCGTACAAGCTCACCAATACTGCGCGCTACTGCACGAGCCCGGATAAGTACGGACGGTGCTCCAACGGAGCAGGCTCAGCGACCCGCATCGTCTACAACACTGAGCGACTCAAGTTGTTGGCCCAGGGATCGCGCAAGCTCGACAAGCGTTCGTTGAAGAGCGGCTCGGCCCGTCACATGGCATGGGCCCGATTCGAAGATCTGGCCACCGGCAAGAAGCTGTTCTTCGTCGATGTGCACCTCGAGCCCAACAAGGGCAGCTTCAAGGGCGTCGTACGGGCGCTGCAGGCTCAGATCGTGCTGGACGAGATCAAGTACCGCAATGGCGAGGGTCTGCCAACGATCATTGCTGGCGACCTGTCGGCAACCAAGTTCGACAAGGACGATCCGCCCAACGTCGCTCACCGAACCTTGACAGGCAGCGGCTTCATCGACCCCTTGGTCAACACCGTCAAATACAAGGGCCTACCGATCGTGCCGAAGTTCGACAACACGAACTTCAGCAGCCTCAATTACTTCAGCCAGGCTCCGCAGACCGTCAGCGGATACGACAACATCGGCTCATACGTCGACTACATCTTGTTCCGCGGAGACTTCCGGATGCACGAGTGGAACACCGTCGTCGATCTGGACCCGACGGGGAAGTTCAACGGCGTGATTCCGTCAGATCACAACCTGATCACCATGAAGGTGTCAGCGAACTGATCTAGCTGAACGTATGGGCGCTGGAGCGAGCATCCTCGATGACCCGCGCCATCCATTCAGACTCTGAACGTCGCAGCTTGAACGTCTCCGTCTCGCCGCGACGGATCATTGAGCTGAACTCGGCTATCTCGTAGCGGAGTCCGTCGCCGTCGAACTTGAAGTAGAACTTCTTGTTCTGTGCGGGGTTTTCGAACCGAACCTCGAAGTACTCGGTCTTCCACCACGGCGCCGGAACGTAGAGATAACCGCGCGTACCAGCCACGATCAAGTCGCCTTCGGCCTTGACGCCGAGTCCCGTGCGCGCCGAGGCCACAGCGTGCGGGTACGTCAGGTCGACGCGCGAGAAGGTTTCGACCTCGCGCTCAGCAGGCATGAACGAAACCGTGCGCTGATCAACGTGGTCCTCGCCCAGCAACTTCACAACAGCTGGCCAGCTCGGAGAGGCTTCCGCCGCCTTGTTCGGGGTCGAACTCGCGCAGGTCTCCCTGCTCCAACTTGGTGAACGTAGCGTCGACGGAACGGATCTCACCGATCGAACCGCTGCGGGCGACAGCAACCATGCGCGCGAAGCCTGGCGCGAACGCGGTCTTGACCGCTTCAAGAAGCACCAGATTGCGCTCGGCCGCAAGGTCGAACAACTCAGTGGTGGTGGCCGCCGACAACGTCATGGGCTTTTCGCTCAGGACGTGCTTGCCGGCCTCCAGAGCGCGCCGGATGTACTCCTCGTGCGTCGTGTGCGGCGTCGCAATGTAGACGCCGTCAACGTTCTCCAGGAGTTCTTCGTAGTCCTTGGCGCCAAAGTCGAGTTCGTGCTTGTCTGCGAAGTCTTGAACGTTTTGCGGTGTGCGCGACCAAACGCCAGTAACGTCGACGCCACTGACGTAGTGCGCCTCGTCAACGAACCGGTGCGCGATGCGTCCGGTGCCGACAACACCGAGGCGCAACAGGCCAGCCTCGTTGCGCAGCTGGGTGCTCGAGACGCCCTTGGTGCGGTCGAGGTAGACGACCTTGCAGTAGTCGTTCAGGTAGTCGAAGTGGCCAAGCCAGTCGGAGCCGATCGCGAAGATGTCGACATCATGCTTCTGGATGTCGTTGATCTTCTGACCTTCGTACTCCTCGATGATGACTTCATCGGCGAGTCCACTCTCCTGGACGTTGCGGACGCGCTCCATCAGGCTCTGCTCGACGTTCAGCTTGCCTCGGGCGTCATCGAAGTTCTCGGTGGTGACGGCCACGATCAGGTAGTCGCCCAGCGCCTTCGCCCGCTCCAGCAACCGTCGGTGGCCTTCGTGGAACAGGTCGTACGTACCGTACGTGATGACGCGCATCGGACTCCTTGGATCGGCGCGAACAGAACCCCCGCTAGATTACCTGCCCAGCTTCAGGATCGGCGTATCGCAGCAAAGTCCTCGGGCGTTGTGAGTTTGACGTTCCTCACATCGCCGGCCACCAAGGCGATGGCAACGTCCGGGCGGTGCTGCAGGACGACTGAGCAATCGTCGGTGACATCGGAGCCGGCTTGGGCCGCGAGCCGATGAGCATCCTTGATGACCGCGGCTCGAAATGCCTGCGGGGTCTGCGCCCGGCGCAGCGTCTGGCGGTCGGGAACTTCAGCCAGTTCGTGGCTGTCTGGATCCAGCCGGTAGACGGTGTCGGTCGAGTCGACGACGGTGCCGACTGCGTCATGATCGGTAAGCGCAGCAAGGCACCGGTCGATGACGTCCGCCGGCAAGTACGGCCGCGCGGCGTCGTGGATCAGCACCAGGTCGTCGTCAGCGACATGAGTGAGCGCAGCAACCACGCTGCGTTGTCGGGTTTCACCGCCGACAACGACGTCGACGCCCGGTTCCAGCGCGGCGATGCGTTCGCGCCACTCCCCCGGCGCCGTCACGATGACGCGGTCGATGCGGCCGTGGTCGGTGAAGGCATCGATGGCCATCCCCAACACCGTCCGGTCGCCCACGGGAAACAACTGCTTAGGGACGTCAAGTCCCGCCCGAGTACCGAGTCCGCCAGCAAGTACAACCGCCACAATCGCCATGGTCGATCAGCCCAACTTCGCCTGTTCGGCCTTCCAGACACGGAAGCCCTCTTCGGTTTCGCCGCAACGCCAGTACGCCGACACGGACACATCAGCGCGTGGAACGCCGCGCTCGCGTAGTACGTACGGGCGCACGCTCTTCAGCAGCGCTGACTCACCGTGGATGAAGGCCTGCACGCGTCCCTCGGGCCACGGCCAAGCGCGAACGGCATCGTCAAGCAATGTTGTGGTTCCTGGCGCTGCCGTGCCGCGATGAAGCCACTGGACCGCGACATTGGCGGGAGCAGCGATCTGCACCTCAGCAGCGGCGTCCTGGACCTCGATGAACGCGGTTCCCGACGCATCCGGACCGAGAGCTTCGATGGACGCGCTGATGGCTGGCAGGCCGGCTTCATCGCCGACGAACAGGTGGTGGTCAACGCCCTCACTGGGCGCGTAGCCGCCGTTGGGTCCACGCAGATGGATGACGTCGCCCGGCTGGGCATTCGCCGCCCACGGTCCAGCGAAACCCTCGTCACCGTGCACGACGAAGTCGATCGCAACCTCTCGTTCCACCAGGTCGATCAAGCGAATCGTGTAGGTGCGCAACGTGGGATGAATTCCGTCGGGCAACTGGCTGAGGTCGACGTTTTCGGGAGCATCGAAGCCTGCGGGCCAGAAAACCAACTTGGCGTAGAGATCGGTGTAGTGCGGCAGAGCCTGAACTCGCGCCCAGAAGGTGTCGAAGTTTGAGCCGCCCAGAATGACTCGCTTCATCGAGCCGATCTGCTCGGTGCGGATGACTTCGAGCCGTACCGGGATCGTCTTGCTCACCCCGTTAGCCTAGCCAGGTGACCTCACTCGGCATCGACACCGCTCAATTCGACCCGCAGATTCGGGCGCAGGACGACCTCTTCCGCCACGTCAACGGCCCTTGGCTGCGCGAGGCCCAGATCAAGCCGGACCGCGCGACGGCCGGATCGTTCGTCGACCTGGTGGACGAAGCCGAAATCAAGGTCCGCCAGATCATCGAAGACGCTGCGGCCTCCGCGGTCGACGACGAGCAGCGCAAGATCGGCGATCTGTACGCCAGCTTCATGAACGAGGCGCGTATCGCCGAACTCGGAGCCACTCCGTTGGCTCCCGAACTGGCGAAGGTTGACGCCATCGTTGACGTGCCGTCGTTCGTCCGCGCGCTCGGCGCGTTCGATCGCGAGGGCGTCGCCAGCGTCGTGGGCCTGTACATCGCACCCGACCGTGGCCAGCCCGACCGCTACATCACTCACGTGGTCCAGGGCGGTATCGGCCTCCCTGACGAGTCTTATTACCGCGACGAGCAGTTCGCTGCCATTCGCGAGGCCTACGTCGCTCACATCGCCACACTGATGCGTCTCGGCGGCCTGGACGACGCCGACGAACGCGCGGCTCGCGTGATGGCGCTCGAGACCCAGATCGCGAGCCACCACTGGGACCGCGTCGCCTGCCGCGACACCCAGAAGACCTACAACCTGCTCGATCTCGACGGCCTGCAGGCTCTGGCGCCTTCCTACGACTGGCGCGCCTGGGCAACGGCTGGCCAGGTTCCCGAGGCTGTCGTCGCCGAAGTGGTCGTCTCGCAGCCGTCCTTCCTTACGGGTCTGCAGACGCTGCTCATCGACGAGTTGTTGCCGTCGTGGATGGACTGGTTGCGCTGGAAGGTGATCTCCAGCGCTTCGCCCTATCTGACCGACGACTTCGTACAGGCCAACTTCGAGTTCTACGGCCGCACACTGCAGGGCACCGACGAAATCCGACCGCGCTGGAAGCGCGGCGTCTCCTTCGTAGAGGGCGCCATGGGCGAGGCCGTCGGCAAGATCTACGTCTCAACCGAATACCCCGCTGCGGCACGTGAGCGCATGGACGAGCTGATCAGCAATCTGATCGCGGCGTACCGCGCCAGCATCAACGAGTTGTCGTGGATGAGCGCGGAAACCAAGACCCGAGCTCTACAGAAGCTCGACTTGTTCACGCCGAAGATCGGTCACCCAGAACGCTTCAAGGACTACTCCGCGCTCGAAACTGCCGATGATGACCTGCTCGGCAACGTCCGACGCAGCATCGCCGTCGAGACTGACCGGGAACTGGCCAAGATCGGCTCCCCCATCGACTGCGACGAGTGGTACATGACGCCGCAGACGGTCAACGCGTACTACAACCCCACGATGAACGAGATCGTGTTCCCTGCGGCCATCTTGCAGCCGCCCTTCTTCCACGCCGACGCTGATGACGCCGTCAACTACGGCGCCATCGGTGCGGTGATCGGCCACGAGATCGGCCACGGCTTCGACGACCAGGGGTCGCAGTTCGACGGCACCGGCGCGTTGTCGAACTGGTGGACTGATGAGGACCGTGCAGCGTT
>JBEBVW010000033.1:0-16343 GCA_040392565.1 Aeromicrobium sp.
CTCCCGCGCCAAGGGTCAACAACATGTCGCCAGGCATCAATACGCCGCGAAGGACGCGGTGGAGATCGGCCACTGGCCCACCCGCCGAAACCGGTGTTCCGGCGACCGCATCGACGACCAGCGCCGACGTGACCTCTGGGTCGGGATCTTCCCGCGCCAAATACAGATCGGCGACAACGACCTCGTCAGCAACCGACAGCGCCCGGCCCATCTCTGTGCCGTGAATTCGAGTGCGGCTGACGAGGTGCGGCTGATATGCCACCACCAGGCGCCGATCGCCAGCGATCGCGCGGGCGGCAGCAAGATCGGCCGCGATCTCAGTGGGGTGATGTGCGTAGGAGTCGTACACCAGGACTCCCCCGGCATCTCCTAGCAACTGCATCCGACGCGCAGCCCCGGTATATGACGCGAGCCCCTGCGCCAGCGACTGGAGGTCGTGTCCGAGCAGATGGCCGGCGCCGAGTGCCAGCAAGGCGTCCACGGCGTAATGCTCGCCGGGAACCGCGAGCTGAACGTCGACCGCAGGACCGTCATTGAGGCACACCGAAAAAGATGTGCCGTCGCCACGCACGCGCAGATCGCTGCCACGCAGGCCCGCGGCTGGACTAAATCCGGTCGTCAGCAACTCAACACCAGCAGGCACTGAATCGGCTAAACCGAGCGCGCCCGGATCGTCGGCGTTCAGCACGGCGAACGCCGACGCATGTCCGACAAATTCAGCGAACGCAGCGTCGTAAGCCTCGACGGTCCCCCACTGATCGAGGTGATCGGCATCGACGTTCGTGACGACAACGCCGTGCGGTGTGTAGACGAGGAACGCACCGTCACTCTCGTCTGCTTCAGCAATGAGGACGTCGCTCGTCCCCACAGCGGCGTTGGTGGCCAGGCTCGGAACTTCAGCACCGATCGCGAAGGACGGATCCGCACCGGCGCCACGCAGCGCACAGGTCAACATCGCCGTCGTGGTGGTCTTGCCGTGAGTTCCCGCCACCGCAATAGCTCGGGTGCTGGCCAAGACCGACTGCAAACCAGCAGATCGCGGCCAGAGCCGCAGACCACGCCGTTGGGCCTCGATGATCTCTGGGTTGTCCTCGCGCACCGCGGTCGAAGCGATCACGGTGTCGACTTCGGCCAATCTGGATGCGTCGTGTCCGACCTTGGCGTCAATGCCCTCGGCTAGGAGTGCACGAAGCACAGCGGAGTCGTTGGCGTCGCTGCCGCTGACCGCAATCCCACGCTGCGACATCAATCTGGCAATGGCGGAAAGCCCTGCGCCGCCAATGCCGATGAAGTGCACCCGGCCGAGTTGATCGGCCGGATCAATATGGTCCGGGATGTCCAAGCGCATATGTCGTCACCGACCAGCCGCGTCAGTGATCATCGCCGCCAACCGTTCGGCGGCGTCTCGCCGCACGATGCCCGATGCGGCCGCAGACATGGCAGCCAATCGGTTGGTGTCGCAGATCAACGGAATCACCGCGTTGTCGATCCACGCCGGCGAAATCGCCGCGTCGTCAATCAACAAGGCGCCGCCCGCCTGCACGACCGGGTGCGCGTTGAGCGCTTGTTCGCCGTTGCCATGCGGCAACGGAACGAACGCGGCCGGCAAGCCCACCGCTGCGACTTCGGTGACGGTATTGGCACCGGATCGACACACGATCAGGTCGGCTGCGGCGTAGGCCAAGTCCATTCGGTCGATGAATTGGGCGACGACATACGGCGGGTCGTCTGTCCGAGGGTCAAGAACGACCTCGTCGGGGCGGCCGGCCGCATGCAGCACCTGCACTCCGGCGTCGGCAAGATCGTGCGCTGCTGATGAGACTGCCGTGTTGAGGCTCCGTGCTCCTTGCGATCCGCCGGTCACCAACAGGGTCGGTCGATTCTCATCGAGCCCAAAGTGACGCCGCGCCTCAGCCCGCACCGCAGCACGGTCAAGATCGGCAATCTGGCGCCGGATCGGTAGGCCGACGTACGAACCATGGCGCAGGTCTGTGTCGGGAAAACTAGTCGCGACGTACTCGGTGAATCGGGCACCGAGTCGGTTGGCGATTCCGGGCTTCGCATTGCCTTCGTGCACCACAAGGGGAATGCGCGCCCGCCGCCCGGCCAGATAGGCCGGCACGGACACGTACCCGCCAAAGCCGACGATGACATCGGGACGAACACGCTCGACAACCGCGCGCGTTTCGCGCACCGCCGCGCGCAGCCGAGTAGGCACCTGCAGCATGGCTTTGCCCGGACGGCGAGGCAGCGGGACTGGCGGGACGAGTTCGAGTGGATAACCGGCTTGGGGAATCAAGGTGACTTCAAGTCCGCGAGGGGTACCCAGGCAGGTGATTTCGGCGCCCTGCTCGCGCAGCACATCAGCCGTCGCCAACAGCGGTGAGGTGTGACCGGCAGTACCGCCGCCGGCAAGAAGAACACGCATCGTCAGCGCCCCGCCCGCACGGGAACACGACGGCCGCGGCGTCGCGCCTTGGCAGATCGACTGATGTCCAAGGCACGCTGAGCGCCCGGTTCAGTTGTCGCGCAGCGCAGCAGGAATCCCATAGCGACCAGTGTGACCAACATGCTGGAACCACCATAGGAAATCAGCGGTAACGGAATTCCGATGACCGGCAGCAGTCCAAGGACCATGCCTACGTTGATGGATGCCTGGACGCCGATCCAGATGGTGATGCCAGCGGCGACGTAGCGAGCAAAGGGGTCGCGCGAACGCGTCGCAATCCGAACTCCGGCCAGGGCGAGAACGGCGAACAGAGCCAGGATCACCAAGGCACCAAGCAGACCGAGTTCCTCGCCAGCGACGGCAAGGATGAAGTCGGTGTGCGCGTCAGGCAATGCGCCCCACTTCTGCCGACTGCCGCCGAGGCCCACTCCCCAGAATCCGCCCCTCGCCAACGCCATGCTGGCGTGGATGGACTGGTAGCCCGCGTATTCAGGATCGGAAAGCGGATCGGTGAAGTTCAGTAGTCGAACAATGCGGTGCGGCGAGGTGACCACCAACAGCATCAGGCCGGCAAACAGGACGGCAACGACTCCACCCATGTGCTTGCGTGGCAGGCCGCCGATCCACAGCATTCCGACGATAATCGCGACGAGCACCAGGGCAGTTCCAAGATCTCGCTGCGCTACGACCAACCCGGTGACGAACAACCCAACCGGCACCATCGGCAAGATGACCCGGCGCGGGTTCGTTAGCGCTTTCTGATGAGTGGCGAACCACTGCGCGATCCACAGCACGAGGGCGAGTTTGGCGAACTCCGACGGCTGCAGATTGAAGCCACCAAACAGCGGCAGCCAGTTGCGGTTGCCGCGAATGTTGAGGCCGAAGAAGAACGTCGCGATGATGAGGAAAATGGCGACCAGCAGAAATGGCGTGACCAGGCGCTTGAGCATTGGCCACGGCAATCGAGTCACGGCATACGCACCGGCGAGGCCGACAACGGCGAACAGCAGCTGCCGCGTGATGATTTCGTACGAGTTGCCGTAGGCGTACCGGGCGTAGACCGAACTGGCGCTGAGCACCATGATCAGGCCGATGCCGAGCAACAAGCCGACAGAACCAAGGACAAGCTGGTACGACGCGAGCGGTCGGTCTAGCAGCCGCTTAACGCTGTCCATCGTGCGATCGGTCCGTTCGTAATCCGTTGGGGGTTAGGGATGGGCCGAGCCGAATCGCAGCACCGCAGCAGCGAACTGATCGCCGCGGTCCTGGTAGGAAACGAACTGGTCCATGGATGCACAGCCAGGAGCCAGCAGCACAGTGTCGCCCGACCGGGCCAGACCTGCTGCGGCTTCAACCACGCGATCCATGAGATCAGTGTGACTTGAGTGAACGTGAGTGACGGGCACATCCGGTGCGTGTCGGGCCAAAGCCTCAGCAATGACGGGCGCGTCTTGGCCAATCAAGACGACCGCGCGCAACCGATCGCGCACTTGCTGAACCAGTTCATCGAAGGACGCACCCTTCGCTAAACCGCCCGCGATCCACACTGCATGTTCAACGCCCTGAAGCGCAGCGCCAGCGGCATGAGTGTTGGTGGCCTTTGAGTCGTCGACCCAGCGAATATCGTCGATCACGGCGACCTCGGCACCCCGGTGGGCATCGAGCCGGAACGCTCGCAACCCATCGCGCACGGCGCGCGGTTCAACTCCAAAGGCGCGAGCGAGCGCTGCCGCAGCGAGAGCGTTCTGTACCAGGTGGGGTGACGGGTTCTCGCCCAGATCGCTCAACCGAGCAAGTTCGGCGGCGTTGGAAATACGTTCTTTGACGAACGCCCGATCTGCCAACACATCCTCAACCAGGCCAACACTGCTAGGCGCGGGAACACCCAGCGTGAATCCGATAGCTCGGCAACCTTCCACGACGTCGGCTTCTTCGACCAGACGTTCGGTCTCGGCGTCGTCGAGATTGAAAACACAGGCCACCTGGGTGTTCTCGTATGCCCGGCCTTTTGCCGCTGCATATTCGGCAGCTCCGCCGTGCCAGTCGAGATGGTCAGGCGCCACGTTGAGGACGACGCTGGCCAGCGGTGACATCGACGACGTGCGATGAAGTTGGTAGCTCGACAGTTCGACCGCGAGGACGTCGTAGGGCTCCTCGTCCATAACCGCTTCCAAAACCGGACGTCCCACATTGCCCACGGCCGCCGACCGGCGCCCGTCCGCGCGCAGGATCTCGTCGAGCATCTGGACAGTGGTGGTCTTCCCGTTGGTCCCGGTGACCACAAGCCAGGGCGCATCGTCGACGCGACGCAGCCGCCAAGCGAGTTCAACTTCGCTCCAGACCGGGATTCCCTGTTCTTGAGCGCGAACCAACAACGGATTGTCAGGACGCCAGCCGGGCGAGGTGACTACGAGATCGATGCCGTCGGGCAGCTCATCAGTGCTGCCTGGCCCCAACCGCATTTCCACACCGAGCACTTCGAGCAAATCAGCCTGTTCGGCGAACTGCTCTCGATCGCGATCATCAACGACGACGACCGTGGCGCCGATGTGCTGCAACGTATCCGCGGCGGCGAAGCCCGAAATCCCGAATCCGGTGACGAGTGCGTGCACTCGGTCCCACGGGGTGTCTCGGCCGAGCGTGTCGAGCTGAACGCTCACACGCCCACGACCCACTCAGCGTAGAAAATACCCATCGCAGTCATCACGCACAGCGCGCTGATGATCCAGAACCGCACCACGATCGTGATTTCTGCCCAGCCCAGCAACTCAAAATGATGTTGCAGCGGCGCCATGCGGAATATTCGTTTGCCCTTGGTCAGCTTGAAGTAGCCAACCTGCAAGATGACCGACGCGGTGATGGCGACGAAGAGTCCACCCAGGATCACCAGCAGCAATTCGGTGCGGGTCATCATCGCGAAGCCAGCGATTGCGCCGCCGAGCGACAGCGAGCCGGTATCTCCCATGAAGATCTTGGCTGGCGAGGTGTTCCACCACAGGAATCCCACGCAAGCCCCGGTGAGCGCTGATGCCACCACCGCTAGGTCGAGTGGATCGCGGACCTCGTAACACTTGGGACCGGCGTAGTAGGAGCAGTTCTGATTCGACTGCCAAATGTTGATCAGTACATAGGCGCCGAAGACCATGACGGCGGTGCCGGTGGCCAGTCCGTCGAGCCCGTCGGTGAGGTTCACGCCGTTGCTGGCACCGGCGATCATCAGCAAAACCCACAGCACCAGCAAGACGCTAGGCATGGTCCAACCCGGAATGTCGCGAATGAACGACACCGAGTGAGAAATGACGGTCTGCCCTTCGCCGTCCTCTAGTCGAATAGCCAAGATCGCGAAAACGAGTCCGACCGTGACCTGTCCAATGAATTTAGCTTTGCTGCGCAGGCCGAGATTGCGTTGTTTGCGGATCTTGATGAAGTCATCGAGGAAGCCGATTGCGCCCAGACCCGCGAAGAGGAACAGCAACAGCAGTGCAGACGCGCTGGGCTTTGTTCCCGTCAGGCCGATCGCCGCGAAGTAGCTCACTAGCACCGCGAAAATGATGACCAAGCCGCCCATCGTGGGGGTGCCGCGCTTGGTGTGGTGAGACGTCGGGCCGTCATCGCGAATCAGTTGGCCATAGCCTTTGGCGACCAGAAAGCGGATCGCCAATCGGGTACCGAGCAGCGTGCCCAGTAGCGAGAAGCCACCCGCAAACAAGATCGCCTTCATCTTGGTATTGGCCTTCCGTCAGGTGGTGGATTCAGAAGCGGCGCCAACGTTGATGAGCGCTTCAGCAACGCGCTCAAGTCGGCAACCCCTCGATGCTTTCACAAGGACGACGTCCGAGCCCGTCAGCCACGCGGAGAGTGTGCGCACTGCCACATCTACGTCAGCGGCCGTTTCTCCGACCTGACCAGCGCCTTCGGCAATCCCGGCCGCCCCGTCACCGACCGCAATGACACGGTCAAACCCCAATGCCGCCGCCAACGCGCCCACGTCCCGGTGGGCTTGATCGGACAACTCTCCCAGCTCAAGCATTTCGCCCAGAACCGCGACTCGGCGCCCGGCGGGCAGTTCAGCAACCGCTTCAAGCGCGGCTGTCATCGACTCGGGATTGGCGTTGTAAGCGTCGTTAATCACCACGACGCCGTCTGAGCGAGTGTGGCGTTCCATCCGCATCGGTGAGGCTGCCGCTGCGGTGGCGAGCCGTTCCACCACAACGGCCAATTCGACGCCGGCACCGATGGCCGCCGCGGCTGCAGCAGCGGCGTTCAGCGCGACATGTCGACCCACCTGGGGCACATGGACCGCGAAGCTCTCATCGTCGTACGTCAAGGTGAATCTGGGTTCGCCATTGTCGTCGAGTCGCAGGCCCGAGACTGCAACGTCGCCGCGTTCACCGAAGGTGACCACGCGGGCACTCGTGCGTTCGGCCATCGCAGCTACTCGTGGATCGTCGGCGTTCAGAACCGCGACACCATCCGATCCGAGAGCTTCAACAAGCTCGCCCTTGGCAGTCGCGATGACTTCGGGAGACCCAAACTCGCCGACATGGGCGGTACCTACGTTGAGCACCACCCCGACGTGTGGTGGCGCGATCGCGCACAGGTGTGCGATGTGGCCGACACCGCGGGCACCCATCTCGACGACGAGATAGCGAGTCTGCGAATCGGACCGCAAAACCGTCAACGGCACACCAAGTTCGTTGTTGAACGATCCGACCGGCGCAATCGTTGGACCTACACCGCTGAGGATGTGCGCCAGCAGGTCCTTGACGCTGGTCTTTCCCTGCGAACCGGTGACCCCGATGACGGTCGGCTGGGCCGTCTTGACCTGGTGAGTTGCCAGGGCAGACAACGCCGCCAACACATCGTCAACCACGACGACGGGGCCAAGCTGACCGACGTCTCGGGACACCAATGCGCCTGCAGCGCCAGCCGAAAGTGCGCCCTCAACGTGATCGTGTCCATCAACGTGTTCGCCTGCGAATGCGGCAAACAGCACGCCAGTGGCCGCTTTGCGCGAATCGACCTCGACCCCGGTCACGACCGAACTTCCGTCGCCGGCAAGTCGGCCGCCAACTAGATCGGCGATCTCGAGCAGCGTCATGGGACTCATTGGCTGCCCTCCCCTGCGTTGATCAATTCCACCAACACGTCATGGTCGTCAAAGGGATGAACGACGCCGGCAATCTCTTGGCCTCGCTCGTGCCCCTTACCAGCAACTACGACCGTGTCGCCACGACGCGCCATGGCCACAGCGTGGGCGATCGCCTCACGTCGTCCGGCCACTTCATGCACAACGGCAGGCGCGCCGTCAGTGCCGACAATGACATCCGATCGAATAGACGCTGGCGCCTCTGAACGCGGATTGTCGTCGGTCACGATGACGACGTCGGCGGTTTCAGCTGCAGCGCGTCCCATCAGCGGTCGCTTGCCATGATCACGATCGCCGCCCGCACCCATCACGACGATGAGCCGGCCAGCGGTGACGGGTCGCAATGCCTGCAAGACGGCAGCGACGGCCTCGGGCTTGTGCGCATAGTCGACGATCGCAGTGAAATCTTGGCCGGCTTCGACTCGTTCCATCCGCCCGGGAACGCCGGTGGATGCGGCAATGCCTGCCGCCAACTCTGCCGGGTCGTACCCCACAGTCGCCAGCGATGCGATAGCCGCCAACGCATTACTGACGTTGAATACTCCGGCCAGCGGCACCGACAGTTCAGTGGCTGAGCCGTCGGGGCCCAACACTTCCAGATCGGTGCCGAGTCGGTGCGGCCGCACATTGGCTGCTCGCCAATCTGCCGCGTTCCCCGCGCTGGAGAATGTCGTGACCGGCAATGACGTCAGATCGCGGACCCGAAGCGCGTGAACGTCGTCGGCGTTGAGCACAGCGTGGCGTGCGTGCTCAGGAGTGAACAAGGATGCCTTGGCCAGGAAGTACTCCTCGACTGTCTCGTGGAAATCGAGGTGATCGCGACCGAGGTTCAAGAACACCGCCGCGTCGAAGGCGAAGCCATCGACGCGGCCCTTGACCAGTGCGTGGCTCGACACTTCCATGGCCAGCGTTTCGACAGCCTCTTCTCGCATGACGGCAAAAAGCGCCTGCAACGCCGGGGCTTCAGGGGTGGTCAGCGCACTTGCTGCCGGAATGCGTCCGATGCGTGTGCCGATAGTCCCCACCACTGCGCTGCGCCGATCGCCGAGCGCCGCTTCAGCCAGGTAGGTCGTCGTTGTTTTGCCCTGTGTGCCGGTCACCCCCACCGTCTTGAACGAACGGCTGGGATGGTCATAGAACGCTGCGCTCAGATCGGCCAGCACGCTGCGCGGATCGTCGACCACGACTGTCGGCAGTCGATCGGCAGCCAACGCAGCGCCCTGGGCGTCAGTCAGCACCGCTACAGCCCCGGCCGCCACCGCCGCGTCAACGAACTGGGCGCCGTGCGCATTCGCGCCAGGCAATGCCGCGTAGAGGTCGCCTGCCACGACGTCGTGCGTACTAAGCGCGACGCCCGTGATCTCGGCGGCAGGCAGCGCCGCACGGCTCGCACCGATCTGCTGAGCGACCTGATCAAGGGTCCACCGAGGTGGATCAGTGGGCCGCACCCGCATCGTCGCAGTCACGACTTCACCCTAGCGAGCGACCGGCGGAACTGACGCGGTCACCACTCCTGCTTGACCTTAGGAGACTTAGCACCAGTCGGCGCGACGCCGAACCGCTCCAGCGCCATCGACATGATGTCGTGGAACACCGGCGCTGCGGTCGAGCCGCCGCCTGCGCTGCTGTACGGCTTGTCCAACACGATGTACGTCAGGAATCGCGGATTGTCAGCTGGAGCAAAGCCCATGAACGACACCGTGTTCTGCCCACGGACGTAGCGGCCAGTGTTCGGGTCGACCCGCCACGCGGTGCCGGTCTTACCTGCGACTCGGTAGCCGTCGATCTGCGCCGCGGGGGCAGTGCCGTCGTCCGCGGTGACCGCTTCCATCATGCGGGTCACGATGCGAGACGCATTCTTGGACACCACGCGCTTGCTGCCGCCGTTGTCCACGGCGTGCTGCTTGCCGTCTTTACCTTCGACGCTGCTGACGACCGACGGTTCGCACATGACGCCGCCGTTCGCGATCGCACCCACGGCGCGAACCATCTGCATCGCCGTGACCGAAACGCCCTGACCGAAGGAGATCGTCGCGTGATTGGCCTTGGTCCAGTCCTGAGCCTTCTTCAAGATGCCTGCCGACTCACCCGGTAGGTCGATGCCGGTGGTCTCACCGAATCCGAACCGGGTCAGATACTGGTAGAACGTCGCATCGCTCATCTGGCTGGCGGCGACGATCGTGCCCAGGTTCGACGACTTGGCGATTACGCCAGCCGCCGTCAGGTGAAGGGTTCCGTGCTCCCAGTAGTCGCCAATTGGGAACTTATCGATGACCATCTTCGGCGGCACGACAATCGGCGTGTCTGCGGTGATCTTGCCCTGATCGGCCAGTGCCGCCATCGTGACGGTCTTCATCACCGATCCGGGTTCGTACACCGTCTGGGTTGCCCGCGAAACGGTCCGATCTTCCGTCATCTTTTCTTTGGCATCAGCATCGAAGGTCGGCGCTTGCGACATCTGCACGATCTGGCAGGTCTTGACGTCCATCGTGATCGCCAAGCCCCAGTCCGAGCTTGATTGTTTGATCGCCTCGGCCAGTCGCTTGTCGGCGTACCACTGAAGATCCCGATCGATCGTCGTGGCGACATCGCGGCCCGGTTCCATATGGGAGACCGTCGAATTGCTCATCGGGATGCGCTGGCCAGTGACCGAATACTCGTCGGTGCGCTTTCCATCTCGACCCGAGAGAGCTTTGTTGTACTGGGCCTCAAGGCCAACCACACCAGTGTTTTCGGCGTTCGTGAAACCGATCAGGTTGGCAGCCAAAGGTCCACCCGGATAGGAACGGATGGTCTGTTTTTTCGTGAACACGCCAGGCAGCTTGGCCTTCGACAGCGCTTTCAACGCTTTGGACGCTTTCCAGGCAGGAACGTCCTTGAGCAAGACGACGTAGCGGGTCTTTGGTTTGCGCAGTCGATCGATCAGATCGAAATAGTCTGCATCGTCGAGGTGTGTCACCAATACCCGTGCAATTTGCGGTGCCGTCGAAGCGGTCATCGTTGGGTCAGCTGTCAGTGTCATCGCGTCGATGCTCGTGGCCAATTCAGCGCCATTGCGATCGACAATGCGGCCGCGTGGCGCCGGGATATCGGTGGTGTCAGTACCTGCTTCCACCGCCATCGCCGCATAGGCCGTGGAGTCGATTCCCTGAATCTGGAACAGGCGCAGCCCAAAGATGAGGAACATGGTCAGCACAGCGATGAGGAGGAGTTGTAGTCGTCCCCGGACTAAGCGGAGTCGCTGCGCATGAGTCATCGCTGCCCTCGAATCGCCGGGACCGGCTTTCCTAGTACTTGCCCGTCAGACAAGCGAAGGAACGCCGGATTCTGGTTGCGGACCATGCCTAGGCGGCTGGCTCCATCGGCGATCGACGCGGGGCTGGAAAGCCGGTCGACCTGTCGAGTCAGAGCGTCACGTTGATGTTCCAAGGCCGTCACTTCAGCGTTGAGTGCAGATTGCTGAAAGGCCAACGATTGCAGCGCGGTGCTGATCAAAATGAGTCCCACCAGACCCACCGCCAAGACAGTCATGACAACCACGACGAATGGCGCCCTGCGCGCACGGCTACGCGCGGGGCGCACCAGGCTGAGCCCGACTTCGCGGACGTCGAATCCGCGTCCAAGGTCAGTGACCGTCGACCGCAGCGCTCCCAGCTGGCGGCTGGCGCGGTCGGCGACGGCGGTCACGACGCCAACCTTTCGACGGCGCGAAGCCGCACGGGCTTGGCGCGGCGGTTCTGTTCAATTTCGGCGTCAGTCGCGAGCTCGGCGCCGCGAGTGACCAGTCGGAACGACGGCTGCAACTCGATCGGCACAACCGGAAGATCACGCGGCGCAGTGCTCGTCGTGGCGTCGGCGAAGGCGCGCTTGGTGATGCGATCTTCAAGCGAGTGATAGGCCAGCACCACGACGCGTCCGCCCGGAGCCAATACATCCATCGCATCGGGAAGTGCACGACGGTAGGCGCCCAGTTCGTCGTTCACCTCGATGCGCAGCGCTTGGAAGGTTCGCTTGGCCGGATTGCCACCCCGACGACGGGCAGGTGCGGGGATCGCTGCGTCAACGATGTCCAGAAGTGCACGGTTGGTGCGGAACGGTTCGCGCTCGCGATGCGCCACAATCGCCTCAACGATGCGCGAAGCGAACTTTTCTTCGCCGTACTCACGCAGTACGCGAACCAGCGCTTTGGGCTCGTACGTGTTCAGCACTTCAGCGGCTGTCAACGAGTCCTCAGAGTTCATCCGCATATCCAGCGGAGCCTCCTGGCTGTAGGCGAATCCTCGATCTGCCATGTCCAGCTGCATCGAGGAAACGCCCAGGTCGAACAGCACTGCGTTAACGGCGGTCAGCCCCTGATCGGCGACGACGTCAGCGATCTCGTCGTACACCGCATGAACCAGTGCAATGCGGTCACCGAATGGAGCAAGCCGCTGCTGAGCCCGTTCAATTGCCGCGGGATCGCGATCGATGCCGATGACCTTCACTGTTGGGAAGCGCTGCAACATGGCTTCGGTGTGGCCACCGAGCCCAAGCGTTCCGTCCACGATGACTGGAGAGTCGCCGATGACGGTCGGCTCGATCAGATCGAGAACGCGATCCAGGAGGACCGGGATGTGCGCGGTCATCCGATTCCGCCGATCAGCGTCAGCGCAAGAGCGACGCCCATCGCGAACACCACCGAGACGGTCAGCGAGAAGACCATGACGGCCGCACCATCGGCGACGTCATGACGCACACGCCGCTGAGGCGGTCGCTGCGTCCGGGGGGTCGTCATCGGGCTGGTCCTCTCGATCGTCCTGCTGCTGTGCCGGATTGTGGGGCCGAATTGTGGGGCCGGATTGTGGGTGGGGATGGATGGTGGGGAGTTCGATGTGATGCGGGTGATCCGTGATTCCTGATCCGCGTCCGGGAGGGTCTGCCACCGGGGAAGTGATGTCAGAACCGCCCGGACACAGATCAGGCGGCGCGGATCGCTAGAAGCTGCCGGGCATCACATCCCCCATGGCGAAGGCTTCGGCCTGGTCCTGCTCGAACTGCTCCCAACGCTCGGTGTCCCAGATCTCGAACCGGTCCATGACGCCGATGACGGTGCAGTCGCGTTCAATTGCGGCCCATTTGCGCAGGGCCGGCGGGACAGCGACACGTCCCTGCTTGTCCGGGCTCAGCCGAGCCGCGCCCGACGACATCATTCGCGCGTAGTTCTGGGCACCGGGATGGGTGAACGGCAAGGCGCGAATCTGGGCGACCAGATCGTCATATGCGGCAGGCATGAGCCCGAAGACGCAGTTCGCCTGGCCTCGGGTCAGCACGATTCCGCCCTCGACCAACTCGCGCCACTGTGCGGGGAGCGTGATTCGGGATTTGTCGTCCAGACGAGGCGTGTAGGTGCCGTCGAATGTCTGGCTCTGTTGAGCATTCACCACACGCCTCCCCTCTGCCCCACGTAGTCACCACGGGAATCCAACATTCCCCACTTTGCCCCACGCTACCCCACGATGCCCCACTGTCAACCACATTTCCCCCACATTTCTCCCCCGTACGCCACCGATCCCCACTCGAGCGCACAAAAAATCGCCCCCGGCCGATGGCCGGAGGCGATAAAAGTGGGCGGCGGGCGTTCTGCCCGCGACCGAAATCAGCTCATGTGATTAGAAAGGGTTGTCGTCCTGGCGACGCTGCCAGCGCTGCTCCATGCGGTCGACGAACGAGGTGTTCTTGCGCTGGCGACTGCGAGGACCGCTAGACGTCGCCGTTGGATCGGCCTCGCGAATAGCTTGACCCCGACTCCATGCAGTCGCGAAGACATACGCCGACGCGAGCATGACAACGAATCCAATGACGCCGATCCACGTGGTGGCTGTGACGGCGCCCGTGAACATCACGCCGAGGCCGACGATGAACCCGATAGCAGCGAGCACTGCCGTACGCCGACTGCGCGCCAACACTTTCGATCCGCGCAGGGTCGACGCGAACTCCGGATCCTCGGCAGCGAGCGACTGCTCGAGCTGGGCGAGCATCCGGGCTTCCTCGTCAGACAGCGGCACCGTGGCCTCCTGGTTCGGGTGGGACTACATCACAAGTCTAGGCGGGCGATGGACTGCAGGCCAACCGCTAGCGCCGCAAACGATGGGTCGTCTCGAATCGTGCGCTCCAAAGCGAACAGCGCATCACGTGCCCCGGGCTCAATATCGACCAAGGCACCAGGCACCAAATCAGCGAAGACCCGCAACGCATACCGGGCCTCAACCGTCAGCCCCTGAGTTGCAAGTAACGCGTCAACTTCCTCAGGAACGAACCGCCGGGGGCCCTGTTCTCGCACATCCCACGACGAAGCGTCGCTGGAAAGGACTCGAGCGGCGCCCACAAAGTCCCCTGCGAGCGCCCTGGCGACGACGGCCGACCGCCGTCCACCGACAACGACACTGACGTAGCCACCGCGACGCAGTACCCGGGCGACACCCGCAATTGCGTCAGCGGGATCGTCGACGACTTCCAGAACTCCGTGGCAGATCACCAAATCGACCGATGCGTTCTCGACCTGTTCGTGCAGATCGGCGGCATCGCCCAGAACGCCGTTCACCGAAGCACTCGATTCGGTGGCACGACGCTGCAACGCCGCCAAGGCATCGGGGCTGGGATCGACGACAGTCACGGCGTGGCCGCGCTCCGCGAGCCGCACCGCGTCACCGCCGGTGCCTCCGCCCACATCGAGAATCGTCAGTGGTCGATCGTCGCCTCCTGCAAGCGAGACGGCGTCCAACACCGATTGGCGCATCACCTCGGCACGTACCGGACCCATACCGCCACTCTTCCACACAAGATTTCGCTAGCGTCGTCTCGTGGACCTGACAGCTCTCGTGTTCTCCAGTGGGTGGGCCAGCGGCATCAATGCGTACGCGACCGTCGCAATCCTCGGCCTGATCGCGCGCTTCAGTGATACCCCCGGCATTCCTGACGTCCTCGGACGCACCGATGTGCTGATCGTGGCCGTCGCGATGTTCTGCGTGGAAGCGGTCGTCGACAAGGTGCCGATGCTCGATTCGCTGTGGGACACCATTTCGACGGTCGTCCGTCCAGTGATCGGTGGCATCGTCGCATCGCAACTCGCAGCTGGGTCCGACGAAACGCAGCAGGTACTTCTGACTCTTCTCGGCGGCGGAACTGCCTTGGCATCGCACGGCGTGAAGACCGGCGTTCGACTGGCTGTGAACACTTCGCCCGAGCCATTCAGCAACGGCGTTGTCAGCACCGCAGAGGACGTCACCGTGATCGGCGTTGTGGCGCTGGCTGTTGCTCACCCATGGTGGGCGCTGGGCATCTCGGTCACGCTGCTGCTGATTGGCATCGTCGTCGTGATCATGGCTTGGCGACTCATCAGGCGGGTCTGGAGACGCCGCCGCTCCGTTCAACCACTAGTGGACCGTTAGTCTGCGCGCGTGGCTCGAATCGTCGTTGTCGGTGCCGGCTTTGCCGGACTGTCCGCTGCTGCCCGTTTCGCCAAGCTCCGTCACGAGGTGGTGGTCCTGGAGAGTTCTGATCGCATTGGCGGGCGGCTGAACCACATCGAGATCGATGGCACGGCATTTGCGCTGGCAACGGAGACGGTGACGCTTCCTGGCGTGCTGCGGGATCTGTTTCGCAAATCTGGACGCCCACTCGAGCGTGCCGCCGACATGACTATCGCTGGTCCCCGCCGCCACGTCTTCAAGGACGGCGAGGTACTGGACCTGCCATTCGGTGATCGCGCATCTCAGCACGACGCTGTTGTGGCAGGCCTCGGCGAAGACCTGTGGTCGGAGTGGGTCGACGGCTGGCCGGATGCGTGGGAAGCACTTCGACGCACGTGGCTAGATCAGGTGACTCGCGGAACGGACGACTTGGACCGCCCGTTGCGACGAACACTCGACATGCGCCGGTCCATGGAACGGCTGGCGAAAAAGGGAGCGCTCAAGCAAGACCCGGCGCTTGCCAAGATCGTGCTCGATCCGCTTCGGATCGAAGGGCAGGACCGGCGATTGACGCCGGCATTCACTGCGGTCCGCCATTACGTTGAGCGCAACTTCGGACGCTGGGAATTCGAGGGTGGATTGCCAACCTTGGCAGCAGCCCTGGAAGTTCGTCTCAAAGAGCGCAAAGTCGCTGTCGAGCTCAACCATGCGGTGCAGGAACTCCAGATCGACGGCGATATCAATCGCGGAGGTCGAGTCACGGGTGTGGTGACGGACGCTGGCAGTGTTGGCGCTGATCTGGTGGTGTGGTGCGCGCCCACGTGGCCCGCTCCGCTGCGAGAACCGGGATTGACGCCTGCCATCCCGGCGAGTCGTACCTTCGTCACCCTCGATCCGGCGATTGACCTGCCCGACGACGTCTTCGTCCACAGCAACCCACCCATTCGCATGTGGCATGCCGGTGGCGGCCGATGGACACTGACTCACCTTGCAGGCGAACGACCACTTGAAGCGATGGCGCGCGCCGGGCTCGATATCCGCGGCAGCGTCACCGGCGAGCCCGTGACCTACTCCCCCTCGGACCTCGTGCGCCTGGGCCATTGGGGCTGGCAGTGGTTCAACGGATCTTCGGTCGACTCATTCCCCGGCATCGCACCACGCGATGACCTCGTATTCGCCGGCGCCCACGCCTGGCCCAGCGGCGTCCTCGGCGGCGGCACCATCGAGGAAATCGGCATGACCACCGCCGCCCTCGCCGACCGCCTAGGCCCCGCCCCCCGCTGAGGAGTCACTTAGT
>JBEBVW010000034.1:0-16213 GCA_040392565.1 Aeromicrobium sp.
CGAGCCTCGAAATCACCGGGATCTATCGCACCTCCGTCGAAACCTGAGTCTCGAGATCACCGTCGAAACTGATTGGGTTACCCGTCGACCACCTAGTGCAACTGTGATCTGCACGGCATTACTGGATTTTTTTGGAATTTGACCCTCTTTCTGCGTCACGATGGAGTGGGACGTTCGTCCCATTGGTGTCGGGGAGTGACACCTGCACATCACAGAGGGAGTAACAATCATGAAGAAGTCCACCAAGGGCGCGGTCGCCGCAGGCGCAGCTGCAGTCCTGCTGCTCGGCGGCGCCGGCACGCTCGCGTTCTGGAACGCCGACGGGACTGCCGAGGGCGGCACTTTGACCGCTGGCACGCTGGAGTTGACAGATCTGACCTGTGACGCAACCTGGACGGAAGGCACTGACACTGACGTCCAGCTGCTCGTTCCCGGTGACACCGTCACCAAGACCTGCACGGGCAATATCACGATGACCGGCGACCACATTTCGGCCACCGTCACGCTTGACGACACGTCAGTCGCGACTGCAGAAGCCGCGTTCAACCTTGCGGCTACATCTGGAGATGCTGTCGATATTTCGGCCGCTCTCACCGGTGGAGGGACAGTTAGCGCATCCGGCCCGGTGAGCGTGACGATCACCGTTGATTGGCCGTACGGAAGTGCAGCCGACAACGACGCTCAGGGTGTTTCAACATCTGCGCTGGACGGACTCGTCGTCGAGGCTGTCCAGGTGGACCCGCACCCGTAAGCACTCACTTGACCTGAGGTCGGTGAAATCATGCGATCGATCGTGTCGTGGGCGGGCCGAATAGTGGCCTGGACGCTGATCTTCGCGGCCGGCTTTAGCCTCGTGGTTGCAGTGTTGATCCCGCGCTTGACGGGAGCGACGCCGTACACGGTTCTTACTGGATCGATGCGGCCGTCGCTCCCGCCAGGAACGCTGGTCGTGGTCAAACCCGTTGACGCCGAACAAGTCGGCATCGGCGACGTGATCACCTATCAGCTTGAGTCGGGAGAAGCGCCGGTTGTGACGCACCGCGTCACGAAAGTGGCTCAAACCACCGAAGGTGAAGCTCGTTTCACCACCCAAGGTGATGCCAACAATGCGGCAGACGATCAACTGGTGATGCCAGTCCAGATCAGAGGAAAACTCTGGTATTCCGTGCCATATCTGGGCTACGTCAACAACGCACTGTCAGGCAAGCAGAGACAGATTGCTGTCTACATCGTCGCCGCAGGACTGCTGCTGTACGCGGGGTGGATGTTCCTCAGCGCAATGAGAGACCGTCGACGAGGGCAGTCAGAAATCACAAGAACCGGCTGAATCAGCCACACAACTAGCAAGGAACAGGGAAGAAGTCATCATGGTCGGCCAACTCGCTCGTCTGATGGGTCTGATGACTCTCGCGACGTTCTATGTTGTGCCGACGGCTCACGCGGCTGATGAAATCGGTTTCAGTAACGATGGCGTTACGTGGGGAACGTCGCTCGCCGAGCCGATCTTCGACCCCGACTTCCGCTGGGTGCCCGGTGATGACGAGATCGCCTCGTTTTATGTGCGGAACCAAGGCCCGACTGGTGCAGCGATGACCATAGAAGCTCGCAGCGCTGACACCGACAAACTGCTGTCGAACGACGACATTGCCTTATCGGCTCGGGTTGCCGGTGGCCCGTGGGTCGATCTTAAGAACGGCGTTGCGAGCGAGAGCCTCACGTCTCGCAGCATCACCCGTGGAGATGTTGTCCGCGTCGACGTCAACGCCGTGTTCGATGCTCAGTCGACCAACCGGTCCCAGGTCAAGGAGCTGGCTCTCAACTTCCGGGTCACGTTGCAGGACTGGCGCGCCGCGAACGGAGACACCGGAGATGGGTCTGGAAACGGCTCAGGTTCGGACAACTCTGGATCTTTGCCAGACACCGGCGCCCAGATTGCGGCCTGGATGATTGTTGTTGCACTAGGTCTGATGCTGGCCGGATCAGTCATTGTTGCTCGCCGCGATCGCAGCGAGGTGACTAGCCATGGGTAACCACGTGGCTCGCCGGCGCCGTACGTTCCGATTTCCTGATCGAATTTTGGCCGTCTTGAGCCTAGGAGTGGTTCTCGGTCTGGGAGCCGTCGGGACATCGGCCTATTGGACCGACCAGGCGACGGTGACTGGCGGGACGATCACTGCAGGAAGGCTCAACCTGAAGGTCGGTAACCCCGCCGTCGAGAACGATCCACCACAGTTCACCACCGACTTCGCGATGACCAACATGATTCCGGGTCGTTCCAAGGATGCGCTGTTGAAGGTCACCAACGCTGGCACAACGAAGCTGACATACACAGTGACCGCGTCTGCTACCAATGCTGGTGCCGGGGCCGATCAACTCGGTAGCGCAATCCGCATCACCGTATTGGCAACCAATTGTTCAGGGACGGTGCTGCAGAGCAGTGTTGCTCCCAGCGCGGTCAGCGTGAATAGGTCGACGCCATTGATTGCAGGCGCCTCAGAAGACTTGTGCTTTAGGGCGACGTTGCCGGCCAACGCCGACACTGCCCTCCAGGGAGCGACGACCGTCGTGACCTTGACCCTGAATGCGGTCCAGGCGCCATGACAGTGATTCGGCGTGTCGTTCTGATCCTTGGCGCGATCTTGGGGTCGCTGTTTCTCATCGCCGGGATCGCTGCTGTCGCCTTTGACGGTCAAGCGTTGATCTTCCGTTCTGGATCGATGTCTCCGAGCATTGAGGCTGGCGCGCTGGGGTTCTCTCATACGGTCGACGCAACAGATTTGGCGGTCGGTGACATCGTTTCGGTGAAGACCGCCGAAGGTCAGCGTGTTACGCACCGCATCGCCGCGATCTCACGCAGTGGTTCGTCGGCATCGTTGACTCTCAAAGGTGACGCGAACACGATCGTCGATCAACATGCGTACGTGGTTCGCACTGCGGACCGAGTGCTGTTCGAGGTTCCGAAGCTCGGCTATGTGGCGGCATGGCTGACCAGCCCGATCGGCCTAGTTCTGCTGGGTGTCTACGCGGCATTCCTGCTATCCGTGGTTTTCAAACGCGATGACAATGATCGGCGCCCCAGCGGCGGCAGGCGATTGGCTGCCGGTACATCTGTCGTCGCATTAGTTGTGGTCACTGTGGCGTCGGGAAATGGCGCACTTGTGCGACCGACTCTCGCTGCCTGGACGGATGAGGCCACTGCAGTTTCCGGCGGACTGAAAGCGCACAATGTGCAGCGTATTGACGCAATGACTTGCACGAACTCTGGCGGGCTCGGTGGTTTGCTGCTTGGCTACTACGGCACAGCGGGATTCACGTTCCCTCACAAGAACACTCAGTACGACTACTCCGTCAGGTTCTACAACTCCTCGAAAGTGCAACAGGGATCTGAAGTCACGGTGACAGGCTCGGGCGCTGCGGGTGGCACACTGACTTACAACTTGACGGCAACGTATTTGGCTTCGTTGCTGTCGCTCGGCGGGACTCAGTACGTTCGCATCTATTCCAAGTTGAAATCGCCTAACAGCGCTTGGGTGTCGACGACATATCGTGAATTCAGTGTCCAAACCTTGTCGGTATTGGGACTGGGCGTCGGTATCAAGTGTGGGTCTGAGACCGATACTTCGGACCTCATCGGTCCGGCGATCACGTTCACGTCGCCCACCGGTTCCACATCTGGTGATGCAGGGACATTCCAAAGTGTCGTGCGGACCGCTTGCGGAAACAATCGCCCGGCATGCGGAACGGTGTCGGACCCGGCCGGCATCAAGTCGATCAGCTACCAATTCAAGCGAGTTCGCTCCAACGGCACCGAGTATTTCCACGCCAGTTCTGGAGCTGGTGGTATCTGGAATTCGTCGAGCTCGTTTGAGGAGCTGGAACTTTCGTCGGGTGTGTGGAAGGTCGATGGTCTCATCACCACGGCGTACTACGACTGGAACGAGAACATGGCGTTCACATTGACTGTCAAGGCCATCGACAACTATGACAACGAAACGACGTCGTCAATTTCCTTCACTTTGAACTGATCGCTGACCCCTTGCGGTGTAGGGTTAAGGCATCAGCCGGTGACAGGTATGGGAGTGCCTTCGTGGGCCGGCTGAAGAGGGAGTGAAACCAGAGACTGCGCGTGGTTTTCGCTTCCCGCCAACCCAATCGGGAGGGATCCTGTGAGGGAGCGGTGGCGGTGGCTTTCCCGGCCGCCGCCACCGTCGCGCGGGTCCGATTCGGCGCAAGTCTGGGCTGGTCAGTAGCCTGTTGTTGTGAGTTCGACCGTCGGAGTTTTCGCGCTACAAGGTGACGTTCGCGAACACGTGCACGCTATTGGGCGGCTCGGCTTGACCGCGATCACCGTGCGGCGCCCCTCCGAGCTCGACGACTGTGATGCGTTGATCTTGCCGGGCGGTGAATCGACCACGATGGACAAGCTCGCTCGAACCTTCGACCTGTTCGATCCGCTGGTTGAACGCATCGCCGGCGGGATGCCGACATTTGGCACCTGCGCGGGCATGATCATGTTGGCCGACCGGCTTCTAGACGCCGCCAAGGATCAAGGATCTTTCGGCGGCATCGATATGACCGTTCGCCGCAATGCATTTGGCCGCCAAGTCGACTCCTTTGAAGGTGACATCGACTTCGTCGGACTCACCGACCGCGTCCACGCCGTGTTCATCCGCGCGCCCTGGGTTGAAGAGGTCGGCGACGACGTCGAGGTGCTTGCGCTCGTTCCCGAGGGTGAGGCTGCAGGTAGGATCGTTGCGGTCCGACAAGGGCATCTGATGGCGACGTCATTCCATCCTGAAGTGGGCGACGACGACCGGGTGCACCGCTTCTTCGTCGAGGCCGTCATGCAGGCGTAGGGAAAGGAAGCCGATGTCAGGGCACTCCAAATGGGCAACGACCAAGCACAAGAAGGCCATCGTTGACGCCAAGCGCGGCAAGATGTTCGCCAAGCTGGTCAAGAATATTGAGGTCGCAGCACGTATCGGCGGCGCTGACCCCGACGGCAACCCCACGCTGTACGACGCAATTCAGAAGGCTAAGAAGTCGTCGGTCCCCAAGGACCACATCGACCGCGCGGTCAAGCGCGGTGGCGGCATCGGTTCGGACGCAGTCGACTACACCACCATCATGTATGAGGGCTATGGTCCGGGCGGCGTCGCGATGCTCGTTGAATGTCTGACCGACAATAAGAACCGTGCAGCCATGGAAGTCCGTACTGCCATGACGCGTAACGGCGGAACCATGGCCGATCCCGGCTCGGTGTCTTACATGTTCGCGCGCAAGGGCGTTATCGCCGTGCCGACCGAGCAGCCCGAGGGCGCCACCACCAATGAGGACGACATCTTGATGGCCGTACTCGATGCTGGCATCGAAGACATTAACGATCACGACGGCATGTTCGAGATCATCTGCGAAGCCACCGATTTGGTCGCTGTCCGAACTGCGCTACAAGAAGCCGGCCTCGACTACGACTCCGCCGAAGCCTCCTTCGTCCCATCGGTCACCGTCGAAGTCGACGACGAAGGCGCAGCCAAGGTCGAGAAACTGATCGACGCCCTCGAAGACTGCGACGACGTCCAAAACGTCTTCGCCAACTTCTGACGCACACCCCGGATAGCTGTCCCGAGATTTGCGCACTTTTGCACCATTTTGATGCCCAAAACGGTGCAAAAATGCGCAAATCTTGGGACCCGGGGCTTCAATGGCGTGTCGTGGTGAGGGATGTCGGGGGAGCGACGTAGAGTATCGAACATGGTTTCGATCGCGGCCACGACGGTGCTGGGGGTTGACCCTGGCCTGACGCGTTGTGGCGTTGGTGTGGTTCGGGGATCAGTGGGGCGGCCGCTTGATTTGGTCACTGTGGGAGTCATCCGCACTTCGCCCGACCTAGAAACTGCGCGACGCCTGCACATGATCGAGCAGTCGCTTGAGGCTCGTATCGCTGAACTGCGCCCCGACGTCGTCGCGGTGGAACGAGTGTTCAGCCAACACAATGTGCGCACAGTCATGGGCACGGCCCAGGCCAGCGCGGTGGCCATGTTAGTTGCGGCGCGGCACGGAATCCCGGTTCACCTGCATACCCCCAGCGAGGTCAAGGCTGCGGTCACTGGCAGCGGTCGTGCAGACAAAGCTCAAGTCGGTCAGATGGTGGCTCGCGTACTGCGGTTGGCTGAACCACCCAAGCCGGCAGATGCCGCCGATGCGCTGGCGTTGGCGATCTGTCACATCTGGCGTGGTGGTGCAGCCAACCGGCTCGAACAAGCCGTTATGGCGGCTGGAGGGAGTGCGCGATGATCGGGCATCTACGTGGTCAGGTGGCAGCGCTGACATTGAGCTCGGTAGTTCTCGACGTCGGGGGAGTTGGCTATCAAGTGTTGTGCACCCCTAGCACCATTGCCGGACTTCGCCACGGTCAGGACACCCAGTTGTCGACGTCCATGGTGGTTCGCGAAGATTCCATGACCTTGTACGGGTTTGCCGCTGTCGATGAACGTGACATGTTTGAACTGGTGCAAACCGCCAGTGGCGTCGGGCCCAAGGTGGCCCAAGCGATGCTGGCTGTCCTCGACCCTGACCGCATCCGTCAAGCTGTTGGTAGCGGCGATCTGGCCACGCTCACCACCGTTCCGGGTATTGGTCGCAAGGGTGCCGAGCGCATCGTTCTTGAGCTCAAAGACCGCATTGGCGCTACCACCACCGTTGCGGCCGGTGGGGGCGCAGTTGCGTGGCGGGCGCAGGTCCACGAGGCCATGGTCGGCCTGGGCATCTCGGCCAAAGATGCAGAGGCTGCTCTTGATCAGGTTGCCGCGGCTGTCGAGCCCGGGCAGGAGCCAGACTCGTCCACGGCGTTGCGAGATGCGCTGCGCACGCTCGCGAAGGTCCGCGCATGAGCGACGACGCATTCGAGGCCTTCGAAGTTGCCATTGACACCGGGGTGCTTGATGCCGCCGTACCGGAAGACCGAGCCTTTGAGGCTGCGCTGCGACCGCAGTCGCTCGATGAACTGATTGGGCAGGATCGAGTGCGCGAGCAGTTGGCGCTGGTTCTTGAGGCTGCCGTGGCGCGCGGGCGCACCCCCGATCACGTGCTGTTGTCCGGTCCTCCCGGTTTGGGCAAGACCACTTTGGCGATGATCATCGCTCACCAGCTCACCGCGCCGCTGCGCATTACTTCGGGCCCGGCCATCCAGAATGCTGGCGATCTTGCGGCCATCCTGTCCGGCATCAATGAAGGAGATGTGCTGTTCATTGATGAGATTCACCGCATGTCACGCCCAGCCGAAGAGCTGCTGTACATGGCAATGGAGGACTTCCGCGTCGATGTCGTCGTAGGCAAGGGGCCGGGCGCAACCGCGATTCCTCTCGAGATCCCACCTTTCACGACGGTCGGTGCCACGACACGGGCCGGCCTGCTACCGGGGCCGCTGCGCGACCGGTTCGGATTCACCGCCCAGCTGGATTTCTACGCTGCCGAGGAATTGCACGGCATCGTCCGCCGCTCTGCCCGATTGCTTGATCTAGAAGTCACCGACGACGGTGGCCGCGAGATCGCATCTCGGTCCCGCGGCACGCCGCGCATTGCTAATCGGCTGCTGCGCCGAGTGCGCGACTACGCCGAAGTGCGTGCTGGTGGCGTGGTCAATCTCGAAGTCGCTAAAGCGGCGCTCGCGCTGTATGAAGTAGATCCTCTAGGTCTCGATCGTCTCGACCGGGCGGTGCTTGAAGCCCTGTGTCGCAACTTCGGTGGTGGACCCGTCGGCTTAAGCACATTGGCGGTCGCAGTCGGCGAAGAACGTGAAACTGTCGAAGAGTTGGCTGAGCCGTTCTTGGTCCGACTTGGCTTCCTCGCTCGCACCCCGCGAGGCAGGGTCGCTACCCCCGCCGCGTGGAAGCATTTGGGGTTGACCGCGCCGGTCGGAGCCGCCTCACAAATGTCATTTGACGAATCGGAATGACAACACCAATTGGGTCACCCTGACTTAATTGGTTGCGTGCATATACTAATCGGCGGCCCGCCCGCCGGTGAGCCTCATGATCACGATCACGGGAGTGCTCTTCGTGTCCGACTGGGTTCAACTTCTGCCGCTGCTGGCGCTGGTTATCGCGTTTTGGCTGTTCATCATTCGGCCTGCACGCAAGCGGCAGGCGGAGTTTGCTGATCTGCACGATCAGCTCGAAGTGGGACAGCGCGTCATGCTCACCAGTGGGATCTTCGGAGAACTCGTGGAGATCGGTGAGGAGACGATTCAATTGCGTATTGCCCCAGCCGCCGATGTGACGGTGGTTCGCGCCGCCGTCGCCAAGATCGTGACAGAAACTGGATCTGAGTCCGAGGTCAATGACGCCAGCACGGACGGAGAAGCTTGATGGCCGCCCCTCGTACGACCAGCCGCAACACGCTGCGCCCAGGGCGCACGCTCATCATCTTCCTGGCAGTGATCGCTGCGCTCTACGGGCTGCTTTTTGCTCTCGATCTGACTGCCGACAGCGGCAAGGACAGCGTGTGGAAGCCGCACCTCGGACTCGATCTGCAGGGCGGCACGCGAATCACCCTGGAGGCGTCGGCCAAAGGCGGCAAGGTCACGCCGGACAAACTGGGCCAAGCTCGCGACATCATCGACCAGCGCGTCAACGCATCGGGTGTCGCTGAAGCCGAAGTGTCCACTCAGGGCGGCAACCAGGTGATTATCGAAATCCCTGGGGAGAAGAAGGGCGACATCGTCGATGAAGTCGGCCGTACCGCTCAGATGCGTTTCCGCATGGTGTGGGCCGCGAATCTCACCGGATCGCAGGGTGAGGTCGACCAGAAGGCCGTTGACGATGCCACCGCAACTGTTCAGAGTGTCGATTGGTCCAAGCTCAGCCTCGACCAGTTGATCGCTGGCCAGACTCAGGGATTGACCTCGCTGCCGAAGACCTACACCAAGGCAGCTGCCGCGCTGCAGACGGTAGCGGCGAACTTCCACTGCGATAAGACGGGGATCGACGTCGACGACATTACGAATCAGCCGTTGGTGACCTGCGATCCCACTTCAGGCGAAGTCATGATCCTCAGCCCTACCGTGATCGAAGGATCTGAGGTCAAGAAGGCCGTTCAGAACTACGACACGCAACGTGCTCAGTGGATCGTTGAGATCGCGATGAAAGACAAGGGCTCAGACGCGTTCGACAAGGTCACGGGTGCCTTGAGCCCCACTCAGGGCCGCTTCGCGATCGTCCTAGACGGTGCTGTGTTGTCGGCGCCGAGCAGTCAGGCGCACATCACCAACGGCGAGTCCACGATCAGTGGATCGTTCACTGCGGCCACCTCGAAAGCGTTGGCGAATCAGTTGAAGTACGGCGCACTTCCACTGACGTTTACCGTCAACGGAGTCTCCGAAGAAGGCCCAACACTCGCAGGTAGCCAACTCAATGCGGGTATGGCCGCCGGAGCAGTGGGCTTGCTGCTGGTGATCGTCTACAGCCTGCTGTACTACCGCGGACTCGGCATTGTGATCGTCGGTTCGCTTGCTGTGGCAGGAGCGTTGACCTACGCCATGGTGCTGCTCCTGGGCGCGAGCGTCGGGTTCACTCTGACCTTGCCAGGTATCGCTGGCCTAATCGTCGCGATCGGCATCACCGCCGACTCCTTTATTGTGTTCTTTGAGCGATTACGAGATGAAGTGCGCGACGGGAAATCTCTTCGCTATGCCGTTGAAGCGGGCTGGGCCCGGGCGCGAAATACGATCCTTGCTGCCGACGCAGTGTCGTTCTTGGCAGCCTTGATCCTGTTCATCTTCGCCATCGGCGTGGTGCGCGGCTTTGCCTTCGCGCTCGGTTTGACCACCCTGATCGACGTCTTCGTGGTTTTCTTCTTCACCAAGCCGGTGGTTTCGCTGCTGGCCCGCACCAAATTCTTCGGGCAAGGGCATCGATTCTCTGGCCTCGACTCCGGTCACCTGGGAATTGAAGGCAGATCGCCGCAAGTCACCGGGCGAGCACCTCAACGCACCGTAGGGGAGGAGGCCTGATGGGACGCATCAGCACCTTTGGTCAGCATCTGTACGAGGGTCGAGTGTCCTTCGACTTCATCGGCCGACGCAAGCTCTGGTACGCCATTTCGGTTGCCATCTTGATCTTCGTGAGCGTCGGATTCATGGCTCGCGGCTTCACGATGGGCATCGAGTTCAAGGGCGGCGTCGAATTCACCGCGCAAGTCCAGAAAGCCGACGCCGCAACCGTCACCGCGATGACCGAAGCAATCGTCGACGCCAACGTGCCTGAAACAGGCGATCCGATCGCGTCGAGTTCTGGCGACAACGCGGTGCGGCTGCAGACACGGCCCCTTACTCAGGACCAAGCGGAGGTCGTTCAGAAAGCGCTCACCGACGCCGGTGCCACTGAAGTCAGCCAGAACCTCATCGGCCCCAGTTGGGGCGAGCAGGTCGCTAAGAAGGCGCTCACCGGACTAATCGTTTTCGTCTTGATCGTCGTGGTGTTCATCTGGGTCTACTTCCGCGAATGGCGGATGTCTGTGGCGGCGATTGTGGCCCTCGCGCACGACCTGGTGATCACCGTTGGGGTCTACGCGTGGTCGGGCTTTGAGGTCACGCCGGCGACCGTTACCGGCTTGCTGACCATCTTGGGCTATTCGCTCTACGACACGGTGGTCGTATTCGACAAGGTCAGGGAAAACACGCGGTCCATTCCATCGTCGCTGACCAGTACTTATCCCGAATCGGCAAACCTCGCGGTCAATCAGACGCTGGTTCGGTCGATCAACACTTCAGTCACAGCCTTGTTGCCTGTGGTTGCGCTGCTGATCGTCGGCACTGTGGTGCTTGGCACCGGGCCGCTCAAGGATCTCGCGTTGGCGCTGTTCGTCGGGATGGCCGCCGGCACCTACTCGTCAATATTTATTGCTACGCCGTTGGCATCGCAGCTCAAGGAGCGAACGCCGACGATCAAGGAGCACACCGCGAAGGTGCTGGCTCGCCGCGCCAAGGCCACAACAACTAAGCCGCCGGAGTCATCGGCGCGCGCTCAGGCCGTGTCGATGTCGGGCGCAGCAAAACGCCAGCAGCCCAGCCGACAATCTCGTTCCCGACGCGGCCGGGGTCCAGTGCGCTGAACCAGTTGCAACCTGGCATGCTTAACCATCGAGCGTCGGGGGACGATCCCACGCCGTAACCGGAGGACCACCATGAAGAAGTCTCTCGCGCTGGCTAGCGCATTGCTCATCGGCTCGACGCTGACCGCTTGCGGTGGCAGCGACGCCGATAGCGACTACTGCAAGGATCTGAAGTCGGCGAACAAGGCCTTCAGCTCGCTTGAAGGCGGCGACGCCAGCCAGGTTGAGGCTGCGTTCAAGACGTTCCACAAGCTTGCTGGCGAGGCTCCTTCGGACGTCAAGGACGACTGGAAGAAGCTTGACACCGCGTTGACGACTGTGGAGAAGGCACTCGGCGACGCCGGCCTGAAGCTCTCCGAGCTCGGCGACCTGCAGAGCGGCAAGCTGCCCGAAGGTGTCGACATGGCCAAGCTGCAGGAAGCTGCCAGCTCCTTCTCCAAGCTGAACAGCCAGGACTTCACCGACGCCACCAAGTCGATCGAGAAGCACGCCAAGGACGTCTGCAAGGTTGACCTCAGCTGAGCGAGTCAACTACTGACGCCAGCGTCGGCGAGCTGATCGACCGGCTCACCCGGATTGTTCCGGATTGGCCGGAGCCGGGGGTGGTCTTCCGAGACCTCACCCCGCTGCTCGCCGACGCTGAAGCGCTTCACACACTCGCCGACGCTTGCGCCGGCGCCGCCCGTGGAATGGGCGAGGTCGACGTCGTCGTCGGCGTCGAATCGCGCGGCTTCTGGGTCGGACCGGCTTTGGCGCTGCGTCTCGGCGTCGGATTCGTCCCAGTGCGAAAAGCTGGCAAACTGCCGGGTCCAGTGCACTCGGCCGACTACTCACTCGAGTACGGCACCGCGACATTGGAAGTTGGCACCTCGTTGATCGAACCCGGTCAGCGGGTTGTGATCGTTGACGACGTTCTGGCTACTGGTGGCACGCTGGCTGCGGCCGATGAGTTGGTGCAGGCGTGCCGCGCCACCACGGCCGGCGCGTTGGTGCTGATCGAACTGGCAGCGTTGGGCGGACGTGCACGTCTTGATCCCATGTCAGTTGCCTCGTTGCGGACGTACTAAGGAGCCGATGTGTTCAACCCACGACAAGTGCGCATCATCGCCCTGGTCATTGTCGCGGTCATGGTCCTCGCGGCAGCAGCATCGCTGCTGACCGGCGGCGGAATGTGACAACGTCCAACTAGACTGGTCGTAGTGACCTAGGAGGGCAGCGTGGCAGCCGAACGCACCGAAGCCCCGATGCCGGTGGCCGAATCTGCGCCGGCATCGGCTCGAGTGCGCAGCCGTTTGGCCCGGATGGGCTCAAAGTCTGCCCCGGGCGCTGTTCTTGAGCCGCTGTTGGCGGTGCACAAGGCCAATCACCCCAAGGCTGATGTCTCGGCTATTCGTAAGGCGTACGACGTCGCTGAGCGAATGCACGAGGGCCAAACCCGCAAGAGTGGCGACCCGTACATCACTCACCCTCTTGCCGTCGCCACGATCCTTGCCGAACTCGGCATGACGGCGCCCACGTTGTGTGCTGCACTGCTGCACGACACGGTCGAAGACACGCCGTACACGTTGGATCAGTTGCGCGTCGATTTCGGCGACGAGGTCGTCCACCTCGTCGACGGCGTGACCAAGCTCGATAAGGTCAACTACGGCGAGACTGCGCAGTCAGAGACCATCCGCAAGATGGTTGTGGCGATGAGCCGCGACGTTCGGGTGCTCGTGATCAAACTCGCTGACCGTTTGCACAACATGCGGACGCTTCGGTATCTGCGCCAGGACAAGCAGGAACGCATCGCTCGCGAGACCATTGAAATCTTTGCGCCGCTAGCCCACCGCCTCGGCATGAACACCATCAAGTGGGAGCTGGAAGACCTGGCGTTCGCCACCTTGCATCCCAAGGTCTATGACGAGATCGTTCGACTAGTTGCAGATCGTGCGCCATCGCGCGAGGAGTTCCTCGAGCGTGTCGTGAGCGATGTGGAGTCCGACCTCCGGCACGCCAAACTCAAGGCGACCGTGACAAGTCGACCCAAGCACTACTACTCGATCTATCAGAAGATGCTCGTGGGCGGCCGCGAGTTCAGCGACATCTTTGATCTCGTCGGCGTGCGCATTCTGGTCGACACCGTCGCCGACTGTTATGCCGTCTTGGGTGTGCTCCACGCGCGCTGGAACCCCATCCCGGGCCGCTTTAAGGACTACATCAGCGTCCCCAAGTTCAACATGTACCAGTCGCTGCACACCACGGTCATTGGTCCGCAGGGCAAGTCGGTTGAGTTGCAAATTCGCACCTTCGACATGCACCGCCGCGCCGAATACGGCGTGGCCGCGCACTGGAAGTACAAGGAAGACAAGTCCTCAGGGAAGTCGTCCAAAGCACCGTCGGTCGACGACATGTCGTGGCTGCGCGAACTCCTCGATTGGCAGTCGGAAACCGCTGACTCCGTCGATTTCTTGGACAACCTTCGCTACGAGATGAACAGCGCCGGTGTGTATGCGTACACACCTCGTGGTGATCTGATTCAACTGCCGGAAAAGGCTACTCCGGTTGACTTCGCGTATGCCGTCCACACCGAAGTGGGGCATTCGTGCATTGGAGCGCGAGTCAACGGCCGGCTGGTCTCGCTTGAGTCCCAGTTGGAGACCGGTGATGTGGTCGAGATTTTTACTTCGAAATCGGCCGAGGCTGGCCCGAGTCGCGGGTGGTTGGAATTCGTCGCCACTCCGCGCGCTCGCAACAAGATCAAGCAGTGGTTCACCAAAGAACGTCGCGAAGAGTCCATTGAGCTCGGCAAGGACCTGATCGCCAAGCAGCTGCGTAAAGAAGGCTTGCCGCTGCATCGCATCTTCAACAAGAAGGTGCTCGATCAGGTCGCTACGGATCTGCAACTTGCCGATGTCGATGCGCTTTACGCGGGCGTCGGGGAGAATCAGGTCGGGGCTCAGAATGTCGTCGACCGGGTCATCGAACTTGCAGGTGGGCGTGCCGGCGCCGAAGAGGACCTGGCCGAAGCAACGATCTTGCCCACGGCCGGTCGACCCCGTCGACGCTCGCGACTGAACGCCGATGCTGGTGTCATTGTCGACGGTCTCGATGGCGGCACGATGGTCAAACTGGCTCGCTGCTGCACACCGGTGCCAGGTGACCGCATTGAGGGGTTCGTGACGCGCACGTCAGGCGTCTCGGTCCACCGCACCGATTGCGTCAACGTAGTCGAGTTGCGTGAGTCTCAGCCGGAGCGTTTTGTGGGCGTCCAGTGGGCGCCGACAGGTTCCAGCACCTTCCTGGTGGCCATTCAGATCGAGGCCTTGGACCGACCCGGATTGCTCAGCGACATCACACGCGTCATCTCCGACCAGCACGTCAACATCTTGTCGGCATCGCTAGCGACGGGTCGCGACCGAGTGGCCAAGACCAAGTTCACCTTCGAAATGGGCGACGCCAAGCACCTCGGCCACGTCCTCAAAGCAGTGCGCTCCGTCGAGGGTGTCTTCGACGCCTATCGCCTCACCCAATAGCCCGCTGGCGAGTCACTGAGTTCCCGCTGGGGAGTCACTTAGTTCCCGCTGGGGAGTCACTTAGTTCTCAGGCTGCGGAATGGTGGCCTTCAGGCAGCGTGCCCCACAGCCGAGGAAGCTGAGGATTCGCACCAATGAGGGTGGCTACTTCTTGCTCAAGGGTGGGTACTGGACCGAATACGGACTCATAGGTAGCCACGACAATTCGCCAGCCAAGGGTGCGTGACAAGTATTCGCGGCGTTCCTCGTCGTGTCGGCGGTGTGCTTCGTCGGTGTGGAACTGGCGGCCGTCAAACTCGACACCGACTTTTACCTCTGGGTAGGCGTTGTCCAGGACTCGCAGTCGGCCAAAGTCATCAACGACCTCGAACTGGCACACAGGCCGCGGGAGTTTTGCGTCGACCAGGCGAAGTCGCATCCACGATTCACCGGGCGAATCTGCGCCACCGTCGACGATGAGCGACAGTTCGCGAGCTTGGATGATGCCCCTGAATCCCTTCGCGTCGAACGCCGATCGAATGAGGTGCTCGCGATTGACGAGATTTGCTCCAACCATCGCGTCTGCCGCCGACAGGGCATAGGGGCGGTAAAGCGTGCGCAGCAGGTCGAGCGTTGTGCGGTGTGGAGTCGTGACCCAAACGCCGCCGACGCGGTCGACATCGTGCAGATCGATGTCTGCTTGGCGACAACGCACCTCGGGTCGGCGGATGCGGGAGGTGCCGTGTTGAACGACGAACGACGGGGTGAGGAGGTGCTGTTCAGATGGCTTAAACGCATCGATGCCCCATGCCCAGGCTGCCGTCTCATTGCACGCAACTGCGTGATCTGGCGCGACCAGGCGCAATGCTTCTAGGCGCAGTTCGCGCGAATCCGGTCGGTTGGCGTCGACGTAGAGTCCCCTCGCGATCCGTCGCACCAAGCCCTGATTTTCCGCATCCAGGAGAGACTTTCGAGTCCAACCCCAGTCCAAGGCGTCGCTGGTGACAAACGGCATTCCCGAATTGATCATGTTCATGGACAGATCAGACCGTAGGTTGGGCGCTTCCTGAAGTCGCCTATCCACAGGCATGGAACTCAGTGACTCGCGAGAGGGTACGGAGTGACTCCTCAGGGGGTACGGAGTGACTCCTCAGCGGGGACTTTAGGAGAAGTCTGACTGGGCCTTTTGCGCCATCTCGAGGAACTGGCGGTTCGAGGCGATCGAGGACTCGAGGTCCTTGACCTTCTTGGCGTCGCCAGCGGCTTGAGCCTTGGCGAGCTTTTCCTCGTTCTCGGCGATAGCGCGCTCCAGTTTGGAGACCATGTCGTCGGCGCGAGCTGACTTCTCCGGATCGGTGCGCTTCCACTGCTGCTCCGTTGCGGCGCGGATGGCCTGTTCAATCTTGCGGATGCGGCCCTCAAGTTCCGAAATGCGTGCACGGGGCACCTTGCCAGCTGCTTCCCAGCGATCGGCAATGTCATGCCACGCCTTGCGCGCTGCCTCAATGTCGGTCACGGGGACCAACTTCTCGGCATCGACGAGGATCTCCAGCTTCTTTCGGCGTTGACCTCGTATTCGGCGTCAAGCAACTTATTGCTCTCATCGCGAG
>JBEBVW010000035.1:0-16154 GCA_040392565.1 Aeromicrobium sp.
ATGTGCCGCAATATCGTCCCGCTGAACAATCTCGCCCCAGCGGCCACCGACGAAGAGTGCCATGACGCTGCGCTGCAATTTGTTCGCAAGATCGCTGGCACCACCAAGCCGTCGAAGGCCAACACCGAAGCATTCGACCGCGCGGTCGGACAGATTGCCCAAATAACGCGCGAAATGCTCGACTCACTGGTCAGTCCCGCGCCCCCGAAGAACCGAGAAGCCGAGGCAGCCAAGCGTCGTGCCCGCTCAGCCGACCGCTACGAGGCGATCCGGATCCATCAACAGAACAAGCGCGAAGCCGCCGCTCAATCCTGACCCACTTCACAGGGCAAACCGTCACTTCACCAGGCAAATTTGCCCCGTGAAGTAACGGTTTACCACGTTGACGTGGTAAACCGACGCCCGTCTTTGGTTCGCCTTAGTACGTGGAGAGGCGGGGGACGGACTATCGTCAGGCGGTAACTGTCCCACTCGGGCCAACGCTGGAAATGAGGCCATCCATGCAGGTCGTCGCGATCGTCGTCTCGCTCGCCTTCACCGCTGTTGCCGTCCCACTGACGGCTATTGCGGTACGTCGCATGCTCGCAGTCATTCGCACCGGAACCGGTGGCCAGGCCACGGGCCGCACCAACGATCCCGCAGCGCGCACCGTCAACATGCTGAAGGAAACGTTCCTCCACACCCGCATGTTGCAGTGGACATGGGTCGGCGTGCTGCACTGGTTCGCCTATGCCGCCTTCCTCTTCTTGAGCACTGCCGTCGCGCAGGCGTTCTTCCAGCTGTTCAAGGCCGACTTCGCCTGGCCCATCATCGGCAAGTGGTTCCTCTACGAATGGGTCGGTGAGGCACTCGGCCTGCTCGGCGCACTGGCCATCATCCCGCTGATCATCTACCGCCAGGTCAAGCACCCGCGTCGCCTTGAGCGCCAGAGCCGCTTCTTCGGTTCGCGCATGTGGCAGGCCTACTTCGTCGAAGCGATGGTGCTGCTGGAGTCCATCGCGATCTTGTTCATCCGCGGCGCCGAGTACAACCTGGCCAAGGCGCACGGCGGCGAGCACGCTGAACACGCGACTGCATTCCATTTCCCGATTTCGCAGTACTTCGCAAATCTCTACCCCACCGGGCACGAGAACATCGGCACCCTCGAGAACATCATCTTCGTCATCGCGATGATCAAGATCTCGTCGGCCATGTTGTGGCTCATCGTCATCGCGACGAACCTGACCATGGGTATCGCCTGGCACCGCTTCACCGCGTGGCCGAACATCTGGTTCAAGCGCAACTCCAATGGCGCCACGGCACTCGGCGGCCTGCAGCCCATCCGCATCAAGGGTGAGCCGCTGGACCTGGAGAAGATGGAAGACCTTGAAGAAGAGGACTTCGAAAAGCTCGGCGTGGGCAAGCTCGAAGACTTCTCCTGGAAGGGCGTCCTCGACTTCACCACCTGTACTGAGTGTGGCCGCTGCCAGAGCCAGTGCCCGGCGTGGAACACCGAAAAGCCGCTGAGCCCCAAGTTGCTGATGATGGGTCTGCGCGAACACGCGTACGCCAAGGCCGCCATCTCGGGCAAGGATGCTGACAGCCTCACCGAGGACGAAAAACGCGAACTTGAGCGTCCGCTGATCGGCGATGAAGCGATGTACGGCGTCGTCGATCCCGACGTGCTGTGGTCGTGCACCAACTGTGGCGCGTGCGTGCAGCAGTGCCCGGTCGACATTGAGCACGTCGACCACATTGACGACATGCGCCGCTTCCAGGTGCTCGTCGAGTCGAACTTCCCGGCCGAACTGAACAACATCTTCAAGGGCCTGGAACGCAAGGGCAATCCGTGGGGCATGAACCCCAAGGACCGCATGGATTGGACCAAGGGTCTGGACTTTGAGGTCAAGCAGGTCGGCGTCGACATCGAGAGCCTCGACGAAGTCGAGTGGCTGTTCTGGGTCGGCTGCGCTGGCGCCTATGAAGACCGCGCGAAGAAGACCACGCAGGCTGTGGCCGAACTGCTTAACACCGCAGGCGTCACCTTCGGTGTGCTCGGCGATGGTGAAACCTGCACCGGCGATCCGGCACGTCGCGCCGGCAACGAAATCGTGTTCATGCAGTTGGCCATGGAGAACACCGAGGTGTTCAAGGAGATGAAGGTCAAGAAGGTCGTCTCCACCTGCGCTCACTGCTTCAACACGCTGAAGAACGAGTACAGCCAGTTCGGTGTCGAGCTCGAAGTCGTGCACCACACGCAGCTGTTGAACCGCCTGGTCCGCGAGGGCAAGCTCAAGCCAATTGCTCCGACTGCGGCCACCGAGACCAAGACCATTACGTACCACGATCCCTGCTTCCTGGGTCGTCACAACCAGGTCTACGAGCCCCCGCGTGAACTGCTCCAGGTCATCCCCGGTGCCAAGTTCACCGAGATGGAGCGCAACTCCGAGAAGAGCTTCTGCTGTGGCGCCGGCGGTGCGCGCATGTGGATGGAAGAGACGCTCGGCTCGCGCATCAACGAAAACCGCACCGACGAGGCCATCGCCACCGGCGCCGACCAGATCGCTGTCGGTTGCCCGTTCTGCCGCGTCATGCTGTCCGACGGTCTGACCAAGCGCAAGAGCGAGGGTGCAGCTCGCGAAGAGGTCGAAGTCCTCGATGTTGCGCAGATGCTGCTCGCCGCCGTCAAGCGCGCGGAGCCGGTGGCTGAACCCACCGCGGCCGACGTCGCCAACGTCGCAACGATTAGCGCAACTGACGAAGTCGGCGCGGCTGCCGATGCCCACACTTCGGAGGCTGCCGACAGCGTCTCGGACGAAACTCCCGATGCGACTGAGGCGGCAGCTGAGCAAAATGTTGCTCTCAGCGATGCCAATCCGTCCGGCGAAGAACTCTCAGCCACCGCGACCGAGATAGTTCCCGATGTTGACACAACTCAACACGAGACGATCGAAGAAGCCATCGAAGAATGGGTCGAAGAAGGCGGACTTCCGGCCGAAGGCGATGAGGAAACCAAGCCCTGATCCGTCACGGACAGTAGGCCAAACAACAGCGGCCCGGGTTACGCAACGTGACCCGGGCCGCTGCTTTTCGTTGAGGCATGCAACCGGTGGGCGAGGTGCCCCCGCCACGATGGAGACTCCCCCGCATGTCAATTCGCCACGTTCTTTCCGCACTGTTCGCCACTGCGCTCGTCGGCGGCACCACTGCCGCAGTCACCACTCCCGCTCAGGCGGCCGAGAACTACACCGTGACGAACCTGCACTTCAAGACAGTGGTGGGACCGCAAAACAACCAGGTGTGCGATGTCGTTGGCGATCTGTACCTGCCCAAGGCGGCCACCGCGTCGAAGCCGGTTCCGGCCATCTTGACCACGAACGGCTTTGGCGGCAGCAAGGCCGATCAAGCCGGAATCGGCAAAGCCTTCGCCTCGCGCGGCTATGCAGTGCTGTCGTACTCGGGTCTGGGGTTTGGTGGATCGGACTGCAAGATCACCCTCGACCATCCCGACTACGACGGCAAGGCAGCCTCGCAGCTCGTCAGTTATCTCGCGGGACAGACTGGGATCGCCTTCACCGACGATGCTCACACCACGGCCGCTCCAGCTCTGACGGTCATCAAGCGCGACGGGGCCAATGACCCTCGGGTTGGCATGGTCGGCGGTTCTTACGGCGGCCAGGTCCAGTACGCGGCTGCATCGATCGATCCGCGCATTGACACGATCATCCCGATCATCACCTGGTTTGACCTCTCCTACTCGCTGTCGCCGAACAACACGTCGCAGACCTTCGGCGTCAGCACCGCGACACCTGGCGCCGCAAAGTTGGTGTGGGCACTCGGTTTCAGCGCAATGGGGGTGGTCAACGGTCTGCAAAACGTCAAGACGGACCCGACGCGCGTGATCCCGTGTCCCAACTTCGTCGACTGGGTCTGCCCGGGCCTGATCCTGGCCGGCACAACTGGCGCCGTCGACCCAGGCACCACCGCCAACCTGCGCAGTGCATCAGTTTCGTCGTACATCTCCAAGGTACGAATCCCCACGCTGATCATGCAGGGCCAGAGCGACACGCTGTTCAACCTCAACGAGGGCGTCGCCGTCTATCAGGCGCTGAAGAAGCAGAAGACGCCCGTCAAGATGATTTGGATCAATGGCGGTCACTCCGGCGCCAACGCGCCGGGCGAACTTGACTTCGGTAAGCCCGACCCTGCGACTCAGAACGTCACCAAACGCGCCCTCGATTGGTTTGATCACTACCTCAAGGGTAAGAACGTCTCGACCGGTCCCGAGTTCGCCTACTTCCGCGACTGGGTGAAGTACTCGGGCAGCGCTGCTCCGGCGTACGGCACGTCGAACGTATTCCCGGTGGGCACAGCCACGAAGTACTACCTCGGTGGCACCGCGCTGACGACTACCAAGTCGCAGGTTTCACCCGCAGCCCAACAGTTCCTCACTCCCGTCGCTGGTCTGCCGACGTCAGCGGACACTGTCGATGTCTTGGGCAAAGAGTCGAACTCCGCTCCTGATCTCGCTGGCACATTCGCTGCCTGGACGACGCCCAAACTCACCAAGAACCTGGACGTCGTCGGCCAGCCGACGCTGGATCTGAAGGTTTCCGCACCTACGGCGGCGCTGACCCAAGCCCTCGACACCGCCAAACTGGTGCTGTTCGTGAAGGTCATCGAAGTTGATGCCGCTGGCAACGGCAGCACCGTGCGGAACCTCATCGCTCCGGTCCGCGTGCCCGACGTCAACAAGGCGTTCAAGGTCGCCTTGCCTGGCTTCGCTCACCGGTTCGACAAGGGTCACCAGCTGAAACTGGTGGTGGCGGGCGGTTCGATCAACTATCGCGGTGGCACCGTCCCGGTTCCAGTGAGCATCCCCGGCGGCACCCACCAGGTGTTGACACTTCCGGTCGTGAAATAGCGCTCGGAAGCATCAGTAATCCCGGCACTCACCTGAGCCGAGGACGGCCAGTCCCGCGAGATCGCCCGGGCCGAACGTAGTCACGCTGGCCCGCGCCCAAGGGTTCATGAGTTCAAGCGGGTCGTCCACATGGTCGAGCCCCACGACGTGGGCCAATTCGTGCATCACTAATCCGCGGACGGCGTCTCGACCACCTCGCTGCTGCAACGTCTCCGCGACTTGCGGCGCGTCCAGCACCACCGTCCCAGTTTCGTACCAGTCACCGTCGTACGACGTTTGGCTTCCGCCAAATCCCTCAGTTTCGCCCTTGAGATCGGGGTATCGCTTCGGGGTGCTCCAAACGATGATGACTGGCGGCACGCTGCCGTCTTCGTTCTGCCGGATGTCATCCGGTGGGTACTCGTCGGTCAGTCCGTCGTCAACGAACACCAGGCCCGTCGCGTCCTGCACCTCATCAAGCGCCTCGGCCACCAGCTGCGATGACTTTTCCGGCGCCAATTCGGCATTGATCCGAACGTGCACTGGGGCGCACGGATCGTACCGGACAGGCGATTTGTCGCTTCGCCTGTCGACGAAGGCGTGGGCACCCTCATTGCCCCGGTCCAGTCGCTCGGCAGCAAGCCGTTCACGTTGGGCGTCGGACGGGCGCTGCGCCACCGCCGACGGTGGGTCGAGTCGCTCGTCGATCCACGGCGCCACGCTCGCGACCAGCAAGGCGGAGACGAGCGCGGACACGATGGCCCACGCTCGTCTCGTCATGCCGCCATTGTGAAGGACTGCCGGTTCAACCGACCTCGCTGTCAGGCATCACGATGACGGACCAGCCAGGCCGCCACTCCCACCACAACGGCGATCTCGGCAACGAATACCGCAAAGCCCGTCCAGGGTGCGAACAGATCGGGGTTGAACGACACCGGCGTTGCGATCGCCGATCCGGTGTTGCCGGGCATCAGTTTCATCAGCCACTCGCCAAGGTCTCCTGGAATCAGCATGACCATGTTGCCGATCACGATCAGCAGCGCCAGCACGATCGAAATCGTTGCTGCGGTGTGCCGCACAACAAAGCCCACAGCAGCCGTCAGCACCGCGACGCCAGCCAGGAACAGTCCGCTGCCGTACATCGAGCGCGCAACGTCGCCTTCCAATGGCATTCCGATGCCTTCGTTCTCCAGGAACGGATTGGCGCCGAAGTAGCCGACGAGTGCGGTCACCGTGCCAACGACAAACATGACGACGCCGAGGACCAGCATCTTGGCCGCCAGCACCATCCCTCGGCGTGGCGTCGCGGCGAAGGTCGATCGGATCATGCCGGTGCCGTACTCCGTTGTGACCACGAGCGCACCCAAGATCACCGCCATGACAGGGGCGATCATCATGCCCCACGTGATGAATGAACCCGGTGATTCATCAGCGCCTTCGCTGGCCAGCCATTCGGCATTGCCCCAGCACAGGAGAACAGTCAGACCGGCTCCCAAGATGAATGTTGCTGCCACGGTCCACCAGGTCGACCGTACGGAAACCAGCTTGATCCATTCCGACCGCACGAGCTGGCCGAAGCCGGGTGCGCTGCGCCGTTCGTTGGTTGTTGCGATGCTCATGCCGCAACCTCCCGCTGAGGTGTCGAAGCGCTCTGTGCATGGAACTCGACGCTGTCGGCGGTCAGCGCCATGAACGCGTCCTCCAACGAAGACCGGACGAGCGTCAGCTCGTGCAGAGCCAGCGCATGGGTTGCAGCGAGATCGCCAACGGCGGCTGCCGGCATTCCTTGGACTCGTAACTCGCTGTCGTGCATGGTCGCCTGGGCTCCGTGCTGATTCAGCAACTCACGCAGACGTCCCATTTCTGGAGTCTGAACCCGCACGAACGACGCGGCGTGATCGGTCATGAAGTCCTGCATCGAGCAGTCGGCCAGGATGCGACCTCGGCCAATGACCAAGAGGTGATCGGCCATAAGTGACATCTCCGACATCAAGTGGCTTGAGACAAACACCGTGCGCCCTTCGTCGGCGAGTTGCCGAGCGAGCGAACGGACCCAGCGGATGCCTTCTGGATCCAGGCCGTTGACGGGCTCATCGAGAACAACGACCGACGGATCGCCGAGCAGTGCGGCTGCAATTCCAAGCCGCTGCCCCATGCCGAGCGAGAACTTGCCGACGCGCCGACCACCCACGCTGTCGAGACCCACCAGGTCCAACACCTCACCCACGCGGTTCGTCGCGATGCCGTTGCTGGCCGCCAGCCAACGCAGATGGTCGCGGGCCGATCGACCCGGGTGCAGCGCATGCGCGTCGAGCAAGGCGCCGACTTCACGCAGCGGGGCGGGCACATCACGGTATGCCTGGCCGTTGACGGTCACCGATCCGCGGGTGGGTGCGTCCAAGCCGAGGATCATCCGCATCGTCGTGGATTTTCCTGCGCCGTTCGGTCCGAGGAAACCGGTGACCCGTCCCGGCTCAACGGTGAAATCAATCTGGTCGACGGCGGTCGTGTCGCCGAAGATCTTGGTCAGTCCTTGGGCGCGAATCATGCGATCAGCCCTGTCGGTAGAAGTGTCGTGGAAGTCATGCGTCCAGCCTCATCTGCCTGCGACCGTGCGGCATCGGGGAATGACCCCCGTCGACCCCTGATCCTGACCCCGAGAACGACCCCGATCTGGCAGGCTACGACCATGACGTTGCTGGTCGTCGGAGAGTCACTTGTCGACGTGATCGAACACGCCGACGGGACCCGCTCAGAGCATCCCGGGGGCTCGCCCTTCAACGTCGCGCGTGGCGCGTCCCGGCTCAGTGTCGACACCGAGCTGGCGACGCAACTTGGGACGGACGAGTACGGCTCACTTCTCCGCAGTTGTCTCCACGACGACGCGGTGATGCTGTCGCCCCTCACCGGTGACCTCACCAGAACGTCGGTGGCACGAGCGACGCTCGACGCTGCCGGAAACGCCACCTATCAGTTCGACGTGGAGTGGGGGCCCACGTCATTTCCCGACCCGTCGTTGTACGAGGCCATCCACATCGGATCGCTCGGGACATTCCTCGAGCCCGGCGCTTCAGCAGTCGCCGACTTGGCGCTCAGCGCTGACGTCCTCGGGGTCCCCGTGTGCTTCGACGTCAACGTTCGCACCAGCATCTGCGACGACCCCGACCTCTGGAATCGCGCCTTCGCCCGGGTATGTGGGTACGCGCGCATTCTGCGGCTCAGCGAAGACGACGCCGCCGTGTTGTTCGAAGACACCGACGTCCTGACCGTTGCCAGCGAACTGTCGATGGACGGCGCGCTCGTCACCATCACGCGAGGCGCCGCAGGTTCCTGTATCGCCCAAGGCGGACGCATCATCGAGGTGCCCGCCGCCCCGACTCAAGTGGTCGACACGATCGGTGCGGGCGACTCCTATACGGCGGCCGTGCTCGCCTGGTTCTCGATCTACAACTGGCCAGATCCGGCCGATCTTCACGACACCGAACTACTCGACCTGGCGACCTACGCCTCTCGGGCCGCTGCCATCACGGTGGCGCGGCCCGGTGCGGACCCACCGTTCATCCGCGATCTCTAGCGACGCGGCGGGCGAGCACCCCGCAGCGAAACGCATTCAGCCGCGGCCACAGCACCTGCGGCAAGTGCTGCGTCGGGATCTCGATTGTCGACCCACGTAGCAAGGAAGCCGGCGCAGAAAGCGTCACCGGCACCCGTGGTGTCGATGACGTCGGCTGGCAGGGCGGCCGACACATATTCGCCGAACGTGGAGCCAGACGCGCCCATGGAAACAACAGCGCGGTCGGCCTCGATGGCCAGCAGCCGCTGTTCGTCCTCATTCGGGAACAGCAGATCAGCGTGAGTGAACCAACTCATCACCTGTTCATGGCCGGCAGCCTCAAGAAAGGCCCACGAACTCGGGTCGATACTGATGCCGACTCCGCGCGCGCGTGCGTGATCGATCAGCGTCTCGGCGATCGGGCGAGTGAGCGGGTCGAAGAAGGTGTAACCAGTCAGATGCAACCAGGTCACGTCTTCCCACACCGACTCAGGAAGGTCGGCGAGCGTGAGCGTGGAGTTGGCTGCACGATCGACATACATCGTGCGATCGGCCTTGTCGTCCAAGGTCAGCACGATCGTGGCGGTGGGCAGATTCGGGTCTCCGCTCAGGCGGGCATCGACTCCCGGCAGCGCCGCAATGTGCCGATCAACGGCATCTGCACCGACCCGACCGACGAACCGCACACGAGCGCCGAGATGCGCGATCCAGGCAGCAACGTTGGCCGCTGAACCACCCGGCGTCAGTCGAATCTCCGAGACCGTGTCGCTTGCGGCGTTGACCTGGCCGAGTGGCCGCACGCCGATGTCGTCGACGACATCACCGACCACCAAGATGACGCCGGTCATGTCAGCGCGCAGAATCTGATTGCTGGGACCACGCGGTGGCAATGGCTCCAGCGACGCGGATGTTGTTCTCGGCGATCTTGAGATTGACGGCCAACGATTCGCCGCCGGTGATGTCAACGATGGTCTGCAGCAGGAACGGGGTGACTTCCTTGCCCACCAGACCCTTTTCGTCGGCCAGGCGAAGTGCCTGCTCAAGAGCCGCATCGTGCACCGCGGGATCGAGTTGTTCGTCAACTGGCAATGGATTGGCCACGACAATTCCAGCGCGCTGACCCAGCGCATCGCGGGCAGCCATCACGCCAGCGACCTGCTCGGGCCCGTCGACCGACCAATCCAAATCGTGGTCGGACGCCGTCAGCCAGAAGCTGGGGAACTTGCTGGTCTGATAGCCGACGACCGGGACGCTGAGCGTCTCCAGCCGCTCGAGCGTGGCGCCGATGTCGAGGATTGACTTCACTCCTGCCGAGACCACCGTGATGGGCACCTGCGCCAGCACACTGAGGTCAGCGGACTCATCGAAGGTTTCATTCGCTCCGCGATGCACGCCACCCAGGCCGCCCGTGGCGAACACCCTGATTCCAGCGAGATCGGCGATGTAGCTCGTCGCCGCCACCGTAGTGGCTCCGCCGTCGCCGCGACCCAACGCGATGGGCAAGTCACGCACGCTGAGCTTGGCGATGTCCTCATTGGCGATGCGGTCAAGTTCATCTGCGGTCAGTCCCGCCTTGAGCCGGCCGTCCAGCACCGCGATGGTGGCTGGCACGACGCCCGCATCGCGCAGAATCTGCTCAAACCGCTGAGCCGCGGCGAGGTTGTCCGGTCGCGGCAGCCCGTGCGAAATGATGGTCGACTCAAGGGCGACGACGGGACGGTTCGCGGCGAGCGCTTCGGCGACTTCAGCAGTGACATCAAGTGGCAGCACATCGCCACGGTAGCCGAATGTAGGTGTCCGGCAGACTGACCGGATGGACATGCTGTTCAGCGGACCCGCCGACGCCGACGTCACGCTGTTGCTGGCTCACGGTGCGGGTGCGCCCATGGATTCAGCGTGGATGAACTCGATGGCCGGCCTGCTAGGTGCTCGGGGAGTTCGAGTCGCACGATTCGAGTTTGCGTACATGGCTGCGCGTCGCACCGGAAAGCGTGGCGGACAGCCCAGGGCCGAGGCCGTACTTGACGAGTATCGGACCGCCGTCGAGCAGGTGGGCGGTCGGGTTGCAGTAGGCGGCAAGTCATTCGGCGGGCGAGTCGCCAGCATGATCGCCGACGACGTCGACGCAGCCGCCATCGTCGCTTTGGGCTACCCATTTCATCCGCCCGGAAAGCCCGACAACCTGCGGACCGCACACCTGCTGAACCTCCGCACGCCAATGCTGATCTGCCAGGGTGAACGCGATCCCTTCGGCACGGCTGATGAGGTCCCCTGCTACGAGCTACCGGCCACCATCACCGTGCACTGGGCGCCCGACGGCGATCACTCGCTCAAGCCACGCAAAGCCAGCGGCCGCACCGAACAAGAGAACTTGACTGCCGCCGCTGACGCGATTGCAGCCTTTATCTGAGATCAGATGTCGGTCTTGTGGAAACTCTGGTGTGAGCGCGAAGCCGTCGGACCACGCTGACCCTGGTAGCGCGAGCCATACTTGGCCGAACCGTAGGGGTTATCGGCCGGCGAGCTAAGCCGGAAGTAGCAGAGCTGGCCGATCTTCATACCCGGGTAGAGCTTGATCGGCAGGGTGGCGACGTTCGCCAACTCCAGCGTCACGTGCCCGGAAAAGCCCGGATCAATGAATCCGGCGGTCGAGTGAGTCATCAGACCAAGACGGCCCAGCGAGCTCTTGCCTTCCAGCCGCGCGGCGACGTCGTCGGGCAGCGTGACCAGTTCATACGTTGAGCCGAGCACGAACTCACCCGGATGCAAGATGAACGCTTCGTCATTGCCCACCTCGACCTCACGGGTCAGATCACTCTGATCGGCCGCGGGGTCAATGTGCGGGTACTTGTGGTTGTCGAAAACGCGAAAGAACTTGTCCAGGCGCACGTCGATACTCGAGGGCTGGATCATGGCCTTCTCGAGCGGGTCCAGGCCAATGCGGCCGGCGTCGATCTCGGCGAGGATGTCGCGGTCGGAGAGCAGCACGCACTGAACCTATCCGATACAGGTCGGTTGTGGACGAAGGACTTCGCGTCGTCAGTGTCAGGTGACACGATCAACCCGTGCCCACCACGATTGCTGAGACCACCCGCGACGATGCACTACAGCGCTTGCGTGCGCTCACCGGTCGGCCCGACGCGCAGTTCCACGACGGCCAGCTCGAAGCTATTTCGGCGTTAGTCGATCACGGGCGCCGCGCGCTGGTGGTGCAGCGCACCGGTTGGGGTAAGTCGGCCGTCTACTTCGTGGCCACGGCACTGCTGCGTGCCCGCGGGGCCGGCCCCACTCTTCTGGTGTCGCCGCTGCTGGCACTCATGCGCGATCAAGTGGCCGCAGCAGAACGGGCTGGCGTGCGCGCCGCAGCCATCAACACCGCCACAGTCGATGAATGGGACACGATCTCGGCGCGCCTGGCAGCCGACGATGTCGACGTCCTTCTCGTCTCGCCCGAACGTCTTAACAATCCGGCGTTCCGCGAGAACCAATTGCCCACTCTGGTCGAACGCATGGGTCTGCTCGTCGTCGACGAAGCGCACTGTATTTCGGACTGGGGCCACGACTTCCGCCCCGACTACCGGCGGCTGGCCCGGCTCATTGAGTCGCTCGGCACCCGCATCCCGGTGCTCGCCACCACGGCCACCGCGAACGCCCGGGTCGTCCACGACGTCGAAGCCCAACTTGGCGGCGATGTCCTCACCTTGCGGGGTTCCCTGGCTCGCGACTCGCTGCGTCTAGGCTGCCTCACACTGCCGTCAGCACGCGAGCGACTCGGTTGGCTCATCTCCCATCTGAACGACCTCCCAGGGAGCGGCATCGTGTACGCACTCACGGTGTCGGCGGCCGAAGACACCGCTCGGTTGCTGCGTGAGGCCGGGCACGAGGTCCGCGCCTACACCGGCCGCACCGATCCAGACGAACGCGAACGCCTTGAGGCAGCACTGAAGAACAATGCCGTCAAGGCACTGGTTGCTACTAGCGCTCTCGGTATGGGCTTCGACAAACCCGACCTCGGATTCGTGGTGCACCTCGGCGCTCCTTCGTCACCGGTCGCGTACTACCAGCAGGTCGGACGTGCGGGTCGCGCCACCGACAACGCCGACGTTCTCTTGCTTCCCGGGCCTGAGGACAAGGAGATCTGGCGTTACTTCGCAACGTCGTCCATGCCCGATCCCGAACGTGCGCAACGGGTCATCGCAGCCCTCGACACCACACCGCAGTCAACTCCGGCCTTAGAGGCGTTGGTCGACGTTCGGCGAAATCAGCTGGAACTGCTCCTAAAAGTGCTCGATGTCGATGGCGCCGTCCAACGCGTCAAAGGCGGCTGGGTCGGCACCGGCCAGCCATGGACCTACGACGCCGAACGATATGAGCGCATTGCGCAGGCCCGCGAGCACGAACAGCAAGCGATGGTGCGCTATCAAGCGGGACAAACCTGCCGCATGCAGTTGCTCCAGGCTGAGCTCGATGACCCCACCGCTGCTCCGTGCGGTCGTTGCGATGTGTGCGCGGGTGCCTGGTATCCGTCCGATGTGGCTGAAGGATCGCTCGGCCAAGCCGCGCAGACGCTGGATCGAGTTGGCGTGGAGATCGAACCGCGCGGGCTGTGGCCTACTGGCAGCGACCGACGCGGTGTTCCGGTCAAAGGCCGCATTACCGCCGATGAGAAATCAGAGCCCGGCCGAGTCATTGCTCGGCTCACCGACCTCGGCTGGGGCGGCACGCTGCGCGAGTTGTTTGCGGCCGGCTCCCCCGATCAGCCCATCCCCGAGCCGCTGGTCAATGCGGCGGTGCGCACCCTGCGCGACTGGCCGTGGGCAGCGCGACCCGTCGGCATCGTGGCCATGCCGTCGGCCACCCGACCCCAACTCATCGGTTCCACAGCAGACGCGCTGAGCCGCATCGGGCGTCTCCCCCTACTCGGCACCCTCGATCTCGACCCGAATGTTCCGCGCTCTGAGCCCGGCGGCAACAGCGCCTACCGGCTGGCCTCCGTCTGGGGCCGATTCACCGTCGGCCCCGAACTTGCCGCAGCTCTCGCCGACACCCATGGGCCCGTCCTACTCGTCGACGACCTGGTCGACAGCCGCTGGACGCTCACCGTCGCTGCCCGCGCCCTACGCCAAGCCGGCGCCGACGCGGTCCTCCCCTTCGCCCTCGCCTCAGTCGCGTAATGAAGGCGCAGCATGTCTAGTTCACTAGACATTTGACTGTCTATCGAACTAGACGAGATCTCAGCCCGCGATTCTGCGAAACTCGTCGGCGTCTCACATCAGCGCATATCGCAGTTGCTGACCTCGTAGGCGAAGCACCCACCATGGGTCTGGAGCCGGTGACGGGAACCCCACAGTCCAACCGGCCCGACCGGCGGCTCCGCCGCGAACGCAGGCCGGTGTAGAAGGGGCCCGATTCGATTCCCGCCCCCAGCAAGAGGCGCCTTCGGCGGTTGGAGCCGGTGACGGGAACCCCACAGTCCAACCGGCCCGACCGGCGGCTCCGCCGCGAACGCAGGCCGGTGTAGAAGGGGCCCGATTCGATTCCCGCCCCCAGCAAGAGGCGCCTTCGGCGGTTGGAGCCGGTGACGGGAATCGAACCCGCGTATCTTGCTTGGGAAGCAAGCGCTCTGCCATTGAGCTACACCGGCATATGTCAGTCATGGTAGCCAGAGCGCTACGGTCAAGACATGACCTTGGTGGAGTTGGAATCAGACGGACCCGTCCGCATCATCACGATCAACGATCCTGATCGACGCAATGCTTTGAACTGGCCGTTACTCGACGAGTTCAAGGCAGCCGTCGAAGCCGTCGCGGCCGACACCGGCGCCCGCGCCGTCGTGGTTCGAGGAAATGGCAAAGCCTTCTGTGCTGGCGCCGACCTCGGCAACCTGTTCGGCGACACCGGTCGCCCCGTCGAAGAACTGCGCGACCATCTGATGAAGGTTTACGGGTCGTTTCTGGGGCTCCGCGATCTCACGATCCCTACCGTTGCGGCAGTTCATGGCGCCGCAGTTGGCGCAGGTCTGAACATCGCACTCGCCTGCGACGTCATCATCGCCGGCCCTCAAGCCGGATTCGGCCCCACCTTCAGCCAGATCGGCTTACATCCCGGCGGCGGCTGCACCTGGATGTTGACGCAGCGCGTGGGTGCAGCTCATGCCGCTGCCGCTCTCTACAAGGGCGACATCATCGGCGCAGAAGAAGCGGTGCAGATCGGTCTGGCTCAGGAACTCTGCGAGCACCCCAAGGACCGTGCTCGGGAGTTGGCGACCTCGTGGGCTTCGCGCGATCCCGAACTCATGGCGGCCATCAAACACTCAGTCGCTGTCGCAAGCACCTCTGGCTTTGACGAAGCACTCGCTGTTGAGGCACTTGCCCAAGCAAAAAGCCTGAAGAGCGAACAATTCGAAAAGTTCGCAGCTCGCTTCAAGAACTAACCTGATCGCGCCGTGGCCCCGCGATTTGTGACGTAATCGTTCACGCCCACGGCCTGACGTCACCGATTACGTCCCAAATCTGGGGGAAATGGACCGGTTAGCGGGGGCCGTGGGAGGCGGCGACCTTGGTGGCCTCGTCGCGGAGGGCTTGGACCACGAGGCGGACTGAGGGGCGTTCGAAGCGGTCGGGGCGAAGTAGCGCGAAGATGTCGCGCTGGGCGCGGATGCCGGTGAGTGGTCGCGTCACCAGGCCGTTCTCGTGTTCGCGAGTGGTGAAGCGCGGAAGGATGGCAATGCCATGGCCAGCAGCCACCAACGCTTCAACAATCGCATTCTCTGAGATGCGTTGAGCGATGCGCACCGGCTCGCCCGTCACTGCGACCACTTGCTCCAGTACCGCGTCATAGGGGAATCCACGCGGGACGCCGATCCACGTCTCACCTACGACATCTTTCGGCGACAAACTCTTCTTGGCGGCCAGCGGATGGTCCTCACGGACCGCGACGTCGAGCGGCTCAACCATCAGGGGCACCACCTGCAGCCCACGCTCATGCCAGGTCGACGACGTCTCAACCGCATCAGCCAACACGATGTCGTGATCGGGAGTGAGTTCGCCGTAGTCCTTCACATTGCCGATGACATCTGAGACAACCAACTCAACTTCAGGCATTTCGACCATCCGGTCCAGAAGGCCCGGCAGCAACATCTCTCCACCGGTCTGGAACGTCAGCACCCGCACTTCGCCAGACGGTTGCTCCATGAACTCACGCCAGCGACCTTCAGCCTTCTCGATTGCCACGGCAATTTCGGTCGCCGTCTGCGCCAATGCACGACCGGCAACGGTCAGTTCCACGCCTCGCCCGGCCGGCGAGATCAGCCGGTATCCCGCCTCTTTTTCCAGCGATTTGAGCTGCTGAGAGACCGCGGATGGTGTGACCTTCATCGCATCAGCGACGGCCCCAACTGTGCCTCGCTCCGCCAATTCCCGCAGGAGCTGGAGTTTTCTCACATCCATGTAGTAAATCTACACATATTTGTTAGTTTTGTTCGCTTGTGCTTGATAGTTCGACGTTGAGATACTCATCTTGTTAGTCCACCAGCGCCCGAAGGAGGCACCTCATGTTCACTCTTATCGCTTTAACATCGGCCATTGTCGTTGTCGGTATCTACCGTTCGGCGCAGCTCGTGCTGACCGACGGACATGGACCAGTCCCTACCCGAAAGTTCTAATCGTCAGGTAGACTGAGGCAAGGCCGGTCATCCACCCCCCGAGGTGACCGGCCTTC
>JBEBVW010000036.1:0-15030 GCA_040392565.1 Aeromicrobium sp.
CGACGAAGGAGCCTCGAAATCAGCGGTTGTTCTTACGGCTCTTGCGCTGCTGCTTGGCCTTCTGACGCGCCTTGTTCTTGGCGTTGGCCTGACGGCGGGCTTCGGCTTCGTCGCCACCAGTGCTCACACCCGAGGTCACTTCGGCCTCGCCGTCTTCCGATGGCGCCGAGTACGACAGGTTCTGCTGCGGCTTCTTCTCCCCCACGCCCTTCAGATTCAACTGCGGCGGGAGATTGTCGACGTCGGGACCAGTGGGCTCAGGCTCGGCGATCTGGACGTCCAGATTGAACAGGAAGCCCACCGATTCTTCGGCGATGCCTTCCATCATGGCCTGGAACAGATCGAAGCCTTCGCGCTGATACTCCACCAACGGATCGCGCTGACTGTAGGCCCGAAGCCCGATGCCCTCGCGCAGGTAATCCATCTCGTACAAGTGCTCGCGCCACTTACGGTCAAGGACGCTCAACACGACCTTGCGTTCAAGTTCGCGAGTGATTTCAGGTCCGAGATCTTGTTCACGTTTGCCATACGCCGACAGCGCGTCAGCGACGAGCACGGCCTTGAGATCATCGGCGTTCATCCGCTCGCGGCCACCTGCATCGGCCTCAACTTGCTCAGCGGTCACGCTCACGGGGTACAAGGTGCCCAATGCAGTCCACAACTGGTCAAGATCCCACTGCTCGGGGAAGCCCTCAGTGGCGCCGTTGACATAGGCGCCAACGACTTCACCGATCATTTGCTCGACCCACTGCTTCAGATCGTGGCCTTCGAGCACTTCACGACGCTCGGTGTAGATGACCTCACGCTGACGGCTCATGACGTCGTCGTACTTGAGGATGTTCTTTCGAGTATCGAAGTTCTGCGCCTCCACCTGAGACTGCGCCGACGCAATCGCGTTGGTGACGCGTTTGTTTTCGATCGGCACGTCGTCGGGGATCTTCATGCTCTGCAGCACCCAGTTAACCCAGTCGGCCTTGAACAGGCGCATCAGATCGTCCTGCAGCGACAGGTAAAAACGGGAATCGCCCGGATCGCCCTGACGGCCGGAACGACCACGCAACTGGTTGTCGATGCGGCGCGACTCGTGGCGTTCAGTGCCGATGACGGCAAGACCACCGGCAGCAACAACTTCGTCGTGTTCGGCGGCGACCTGCTGCTCCATCTGCTTGACGGTGTCAGCCCAGGCAGCCTGATACTCCTCGGCGTTCTCCAACGGGTCAAGGCCACGCTTACGCAATGCGGCATCAGCCAAGAACTCGACATTGCCGCCAAGCATGATGTCGGTACCGCGACCGGCCATATTGGTGGCGACGGTGACAGCGCCCTTGTGCCCTGCCATGGCAACGATGGACGCTTCGCGCTCGTGCTGCTTAGCGTTGAGGACTTCGTGCGGAATATTGCGCTTCTTGAGCAGCTTGCCCAAGTATTCGCTCTTCTCCACGCTCGTTGTACCGACCAGAATCGGCTGGCCCTTCGCGTGCCGTGCGGCGATGTCTTCGACCACAGCGTTGAACTTGGCTTCTTCGGTGCGGTAGACCAAATCCGGCTCATCGACTCGAGCGACAGGTCGGTTAGTGGGGATTGGTACAACGCCCAGCTTGTAGATCTTGTCGAACTCGGATGCTTCAGTAAGGGCCGTACCGGTCATACCGCTGAGCTTGTCGTAGAGACGGAAGTAGTTCTGCAGCGTGATGGTGGCCAGCGTCTGGTACTCCTCACGGATACGGACGCCTTCTTTGGCCTCAATGGCCTGGTGCAGACCCTCGTTGTAGCGACGGCCGTCGAGAATACGGCCAGTGTGCTCATCAACGATCAGCACATCGCCTTCGATGACGACGTAGTCCTTGTCCTTCTTGAACAGCTCCTTGGCCTTGATGGCGTTGTTCAAGAAACTAATGAGAGGCGTGTTGACCGAGTCATAGAGGTTTTCAATGCCGAGCTGGTCCTCGACGGCCGAAATACCGTCTTCGCTGACTGCAATCGTGCGCTTCTTCTCATCGACTTCGTAATGGACGTCGATCTTCATCGGGCCAACGATGCGAGCGAACTCGCCGTACCACTTGACCTCGTCCTCGGTGGGGCCCGAGATGATCAACGGCGTACGCGCTTCGTCGATCAGAATGGAGTCGACCTCATCGACTATCGCGAAGTTGTGGCCCCGCTGGACACAGGCAGCCAATTCATCGGCCATATTGTCGCGCAGGTAGTCAAAGCCCAATTCGTTGTTGGTGCCGTACGTGATGTCTGCGGCGTAGGCCTCGCGACGCTCTGCCGAGGACATGTTGGGGAGGATCATGCCGACGGTCAGCCCGAGGAACTGATGCACTCGACCCATCCACTCGGCGTGATACTTGGCCAGATAATCGTTGACCGTCACGACGTGGACGCCCTTACCGGACAACGCGTTGAGATACGCCGGCAGCGTCGATACCAGCGTCTTGCCCTCGCCGGTCTTCATCTCGGCGATATTGCCCAGATGCAAGGCTGCGCCGCCCATCAACTGCACGTCAAAGTGGCGCTGACCCAGCACTCGGCTAGCGGCCTCACGCACTGTGGCAAATGCCTCGGGCATCAAGTCGTCAAGCGACTCACCTGCCTCCAAGCGATCACGGAATTCCGCGGTCATACCGCGCAACTCCTCGTCACTCATCGCACGGAAGTCATCCTCAAGGGAATTGACCTGCGCGGCGATGGCCTGCAGCTGCTTGAGGATCTTGCCTTCTCCGGCACGGAGGATCTTGTCGATGACCTTTGGCACGCCCGCCAGTCTAGGACGTAGCACCCAGCCGATCGTCGGCCCTCTACTCTTGGTCTGTAGAACGACGTCGCCAAGGACACCAGGGAGATCTCAACTAATGGCCGGTGGACTTGTTGCCTTGCTCGATGATGTTGCCGCTTTGGCCAAACTCGCTGCCGCATCGGTTGACGATGTCGCTGCTGCAGCAGGCCGTGCGAGCGCCAAAGCCGCCGGAGTCGTGGTTGACGACACCGCGGTGACGCCGCGCTATGTGCAGGGCGTGGAGCCGAAACGCGAACTGGGCATCATTGCGCGCATCGCCAAGGGATCGATCCGCAACAAGTTACTCGCGATTCTGCCCGCGATCCTGCTGCTGAGCCAGTTCGCTGAATGGGCGCTCACGCCCCTGCTCATGCTCGGCGGCACCTATCTGTGTTTCGAAGGCGCAGAGAAACTGTGGGAGAAAATCTCTGGTCATCACGGACCGGACGAGCCGTCCAGTGCTCGTGGCGCGGTTGATGAAGAATCGGTCATCTCAAGCGCGATCCGCACCGACTTCATTCTGTCGGCCGAGATCATGGTCATCGCTCTCAATGAAGTCACCGAAGAGCCGTTCCTGTCTCGTGCATTCATCTTGATCATTGTGGCCTTTGCGATCACTGCGATCGTTTATGGCGTCGTGGGTCTCATCGTCAAAATGGACGACGTCGGACTACATCTGGCCGGCCGACCCCGCAAGATGTCGCAAACTGTGGGCCTGGGATTGGTCAAAGCAATGCCGCTGGTGCTCGGCGCGCTAGCTTCCATCGGCATTGTGGCGATGCTCTGGGTTGGCGGCCATATTTTGCTGGTCGGCACCGACGATCTGGGCTGGCACTGGCTTTACGGCCAAGTCCACGATCTCGAGCACTGGGTACATGACGCCACCGGACAGTTCGGTTCGGCGTTGGGCTGGCTAACTAACACCGCATGTTCGGCCGTCTTCGGACTCATCGTCGGCGCTGTCGTGGTTGCCGTCATGCATGTAATCCCTCGCAAACTAACTCATTAGCCGCGGAGCGAGATCGCCCTTAGAACCGATCTCGATGGTTTCTAGGCCGAGCCAATCGGCCATGAGCCGCAGTTCTACGGAGAGTTCAGTGGCCGTGGTGTCGGGGGCGTGCGGCTCTGACCAGGCTCCGTGCACGAGAAGTCGAGATCCAGCGCGATCGGCCTTCAAGTCCACCCGAGCCACGAGTCGGTCGCCCAACAAGAACGGCAGAACGTAGTAGCCGTAGCGGCGCTTCGCTTCGGGTACGTAGATCTCGATGCGGTACTCAAAATCGAATAGCTGCTGGGTTCGGGTGCGCTCGAATACCAACGGGTCGAATGGACTGAGCAGGGCGCGAGCGGAAACTGAGCGCGGAATCACGGCAGAGCGATGCAGATAGGCCGGGCGCTTCCAACCCTGAATCGTGACCGGTTCGAGCACACCGTCAGCCACCAAGGAGTCAATGGCTGCCGCGGTGTCGGCCGCACCCATTCGGAAGTAGTCGCGCAGACACTGCGCAGTTCCCACCCCTAACGCCCTCGCCGCATGTTCCACCAGAACGCGATGCGCTTCGATATCGGACAGGTGCGGCTGGTCGAGCACTCTCGATGGGATCACGCGATCGGGAATGTCGTAGACCCGTTCAAATTGGCTGTTCCGCTTCGCTGCGGTCACCCGACCGACATAGAACAAGTACTCAAGCGCCTGTTTGGCCTGTGACCAGTTCCAACCCCAATGCGAGCGGTCGCGGTCCACATCGGCCTCGATGTCGCGAGCAGTAAGCGGTCCGTTGTCTGCAACGTCCTGCCATACCCGTTCAACAAGTTCAGGCTCATCACGTGCGATGCGCTGCATTCCGCCCCACATGCCCTCGCCGGAAGCCATTCGGTGCTGCATCGCTGGCCATAGATCGACGTCGACGAGAGCAGCGACGTGCGCCCAGTATTCAAATAACCGACGAGGGGCACGACCTGCGGCTCGGTGGAGCAGATCGACGTCATAGCGTCCCATTCGGGAAAACATCGGCATGTAGTGCGCGCGCACCAAAACATTGACCGAATCGATCTGGAAGAAGCCGAGTCGCTTGATGACTCCGTTGAGGTGTGCCGCCGTCACTTCCCCACGTGGTCGCTGACGCGTGAATCCCTGGGCGGCCAGCGCAATGCGCCGCGCCTGCAGGGTTGTCAGCGACCGAACGGCGTCAGCCGTCACGGCACGTCGTCGACCAGATTACTGCGCACGGCATACATGGCTGCCTCCATGCGCGACTTCATCTGCAACTTCTCCAGGATGTTGCGGATGTGGTTCTTGACGGTGTTCTCGCTGATAAACAGCGCTTCAGCGATCTCCCGATTGGTCATTCCGCGGGCGACTAACCGCAGGACTCCCAATTCGCGTGGCGTCAGATTACTGACCGGCGCAGGGCTCTTGGACATCTGAACGAACTCATCGAGAAGCTTGGTGGCCATCGTGGGACTGATCAACGACTGACCGCTAGCGACCAGGCGAACAGCCTCGGCCACCTGGTCATAGGTGGACCCATCCTTCAGCAGGTACCCAGAAGCGCCACTGCGGATGGACTCATACAAGTCCGATTCGTCGTCGCTAGCCGTCAACATCACGATGCCGGTCGTTGGCGAAATCTCCTTGATGGCCGCACAGATCTCCACGCCGCTGCGACCAGGCATACGCACGTCCAATAGGACGATGTCGAAGGGGTTGTCAGCGACAAGTTCCAGTGCCTTATCGCCGTCGTCGCACTCTTCTAGTTCCAGTGCGTCGTCGGCACTGAGCACCATCTTCACGCCACGACGGAACAACTCCTGGTCATCAACCAGCAGGACCCGGATTCTGTCAGGTGAAGTCGCCACAATCGGCATTGTGTCAGACAGGGTGGCTCGCCCTACGCAATCGGCGTGTCGCCGTCAGTCTGTGACCTCCAAATGAATGACACCGTAGTCGTAGCCCTTGCGCAGGTAGACCACGCTCGGGCGCATCGAATCCTTCTCCATGAACAAGTAGAAATCGTGTCCGACTAGTTCCATTTCGTACAGGGCTTGGTCCAATGTCATGGGCACGGCTTGGTGCGTCTTCTCGCGCACCACGACAGGACAATCGCCCTGCGACTCAATCAGCGACTCTGTAGGTTCGGCGGCTACCGAATCGCTAGCGCCCTCCAATGTCGTAACCGGAATGTCGGCCGTGGCCGCGGCCAGCGACTTCGGCGTGTGCAGTCCGCGCGAGATGCGACGGCGATCGGTACTGCGACGAAGGCGAGATTCAAGTTTGTCGATGGCGGCATCCAAAGCTGAATGCTGATCGGTGGAAGAAGCCTCGGCCCGCACCACCGGCCCGGCTGAGCGCAACGTCATCTCGACGCGGGCCGCCTTCTCGTGTTGGCGGGGATTCTTCTCGTGAGTGACTTCGACGTCGACGCGATGAATGCGTTCTCGAGAGTCGAACTTGTCAATGCGTTGCAACTTCTCGAGCACATGCTGGCGGAATCGATCGGAGATTTCGCTATTTCGACCCTTGACGACAACTTCCATCTGTCACTCCCTAATGTCGGAGCTCGCGTCAGCCGCGTGCTGTCATGCCATGTCACCGACCGTAGCCCCCCGATCAAGTAATCTCTAGCCCTCAGGGCGTGGCGGCTGCAGTTGCTGCTGCAACCACGACATCGCCGTTGGCGCGAAGGGCTCGAATTGCCTCAGCAATGGTCGCTCCAGTCGTCACGATGTCGTCGACAACGATCAGCGAACGCGGTGTCGGCGATCGACTTCGGCGGCGCAGTGACCCGTGCAGATTTCGTTGTCGCTCCGCAGCTCCGAGGCCAACTTGATCGGCAACGCGACCACGATGCGTCAGTAACTTTTCGACAACGACGTCGATTCCCAGATCGGTCAACAGGGTGCCAGCGGCCACAGCCAGATCACCAACTAAGTCGGTCCCGCGCCGCAGGCGGGCGAGCGGAGTTGCCGGGATCGGAACCAACGTGACGGCTCGGTCAGGTGCAACTGTCAGCACCGCACTCGCGACGTGGTGCGCCAATAGTCCGGTGAGCGGTGTTCGCTGCTGTTCTTTCCAAGCGAGAACGACGCGTCGCATCACTGCGTCATAGCGTTGACCCGCGACGACCGGAACTGTGATGCTCCGCGTTGTGCCAACCACATGCGGATCGGGAGCAATCGCGAAACCACAGGATCGGCACACGCCTAGGTCCGGGCTTCCACAGCCTGGGCAGCATGCACCAAGCAGCAGATCAGCCGCGGCAACAAACGGTCGCATCGACCCAGCGTGCCCACTACCGGCGCGCCAGACCAGAGCGCCGTCGCCTTGCTGTGGATTACGGACCGAAGCCCACACTCGTAATCGGCTTATCAGCGTCGACAAGTTGCCAGGTTCCGCCCGGGCCCAAGTGCCACAGGAATCCATCGCCTGCGGTGACATAACTGTCGGCATTCGTCCGCGAACCTACTCGGACAGTGCGCGCAGAGAGATCTGGCAGAACTGCACGGCCACCCGCGCCAGAGGTGACCGATGAACCGTCGACCAACACCGTCAAGACGCTGGGCGTGCCGACCCGATTCGTGCCGAGGAAGGCAATGCGAACACCATTAGTCCAAACCGGCGACCAGCCGCCTTCAGCAGCGTCGATCGCGGTCGAATCGCTCAGCGACTTCACCCGGTCCTGCTTGGTTGTGCGAATGATATTTCCCACCCGCACCGTGGCATCGGAGCCTTCGCCGACACCCACGACGAAGCGACCCGCGTCTGGCGATACGTCGAATGAGCGCACGTCCCGACGCACGAGGTCACCGGAATCGATGACTCTGGCCTCGCCCTCGGCATTCACCACGCGAATCCGGGTTCGCCCATTTGGCCGGTCAACCACCCAGAATCGGCCGTCGGCATCAACTATCGGATCGAGCATGCGAATGCCAGCGATGGAAGCTCGGGCACGTCCGTCAATATCTGCGATCTCCAGTTGGCGTCGATCGCGGTCAAGCAGCGCAATCGCCTTTGTACTGACCGCCACCGCACGAACTCGCTTCTGCACCTCTGTTCCCCACACGCCAGCGAGCGGCGACACCTCGTTGTCAACAATCCGCACCACTCGGCCCGACCGCAGACCGAATGCGCGATCGCGCGCCCGGTCGGTGTCGTAGACGTCCCAAGCCGATACCGGCTGCACTTCCGATCCGGTAGGCGACAGCACATGATCGTCGACGGCGATCGAGACCCCGGTCAACGAGGGAACTTGCGCAAGCGTGCGGACGATCTGGGCCGACAGCAGGTCCTCGTTAAGCTCACCCCGGTCGACTCCGGTGAATCCCACTTCGGCGACGCCGTCAACCACCGGCACCGTTGGCCGCAACGCGTCTGCGCGAGGGAGGAAGGACTGCAGGTGTGGCTGATCTTTGCCCGGGCCGGCCTCCAGACTCCCGACCAGCGCTGCGGCCAATCGGTCGTCGACCGGGAGGTGAACCGGAACCGGCACCAGCCGCTTGGCGGGGTGATCGAAGTAGTACACGTTGAAAGCACGGAAGTAGTCATCGAAGAATTTCGATGTCACCAACAGCCCATTCGGCGGATTGTTGACCCGCCATTGACCATCGACCTGTTCAAGGTCAATGGACACGGCTCGGCCACCTGAGCCAGTCGAGTATCTACCGGCCGCAGTCAGTCGTCCGACCTCATCAAGTGTCACGCTGACTCGCGAGCCATCTCCGGTCTCGGAAACTCGCGGGCCGTCGTAGATCACGACGCCATCTTGTGGACGCCACGACCGTGCGGCATCGGGCGTCAAGAACGCTGTCGCGGTTTGCGTCGACGACGGATAGGCCAGCATGGCATCAAGAAATCCGCGAACGATGTCAGTCGGCGAGGCTCCATCGGCGGGAAGGGCCGGCTGATATCTCACGGTGCTCTGCTGCAGACTGCGATCGTCAACGACCTCAGTAACGGGCCCCGACGACGGGATCGCGGCACAACCGGCGAGTACCGCCACGGCAAGCGCAGCGCCACCAATTCGACGCCACATCATCGCGCCAACTCCGAATCCATCACGGGCGAAACAGCAGTCCCTGGAACCAGCGGAATGGTCAGAATGATTTCGGTACCGCGGCCCGGCCGGCCCCACGCCTGCAGAGTGCCGCCGTGCAGCGCTGCGTCCTCCCTGGCAATCGACAGACCAAGTCCGGTGCCGCCCTGAGTGCGGGCCGGATCAGCACGCCAAAAGCGGTCGAAGATTCGCAAGTTCTCATCGCCCTGCAGACCCACGCCAAAGTCCCTAACCGCTATCGCCGCTGCTTCGTCGTTACGCGCCACCGTGATCTGCAAGCGATCCGATCCGCTGTATTTGGCGGCGTTAGCCAGCAGATTGCGCACGATTCGGTCAATCCGGCGTGGATCTGCCTGAACCACCACCGGTCGGTTCGCGCCGCGCACCACGACCGCAATACCGGCGCGTTCCAGCACCGGATCGTTCTTGCATGCCTTCGCTACGGCAGCGAAGTCGACATCTGCAAGCTCCAATTGCGCTGCACCAGCATCAAATCGACTCAGGTCGAGCAGATCGGACAGCAACGACTCAAAGCGATCAAGTTCACGCTGCAGCAGTTCGGCGGACCTGGCCGCCTGCGGATCGAATCCATCGCGCGCTTCGAAGAGCACTTCGCCAGCCATCCGGACGGTCGTGAGCGGCGTGCGCAATTCGTGCGACACATCGGAGACAAATCGCTGCTGAAGGCGTGACAGATTTTCGAGCCGATTGATCTGGCGCTGGAGGCTGGCCGCCATTTGGTTGAACGACAAACTCAATCGGGCAATGTCATCTTCGCCTTGGACTGGCATCCGTTGATCCAGATTGCCCGAGGCGAAGCGTTCTGCCACGCGGCGCGCCATGCGGACCGGATCGAGCACCTGGCGGGACACCAGCCATGCGACACCGCCAACCATCATGACCATGGCCAGCCCACCCAGCAGTAGGGCATTGCGCACTAAGGCGAGGGTCTGCTGCTGATCGGCCATCGAGTACAGGTAGTACAACGCGTAGGTATCGCCGGTCCCGGGCGCGCGGAGTTGGCGCCCGACGACCACGATGGGCGTCTTGTCCCCCGACGTCCCGTCTGACTGTTCGCTGTACTGCCAGAACAGTCCGGTTTTGGTCCGAACTGATCCGCCCAACGTGGCTGGCACTGCGTCGGCCCCCGAGGACGAGGACGACCGCACCGGGATCGCGCGCCCGTCTGCGGTCAATGGACCTTGCAGGACCAGCTCGTAGGTACGTCCCGACGCAGCGTCGCCGGTGAGCGAATCAATCATTTGCGACAGCACCGCCGACTGCGGTGCCGGTTCGGTGTCGATCGAGGAATCCAGTCGGTCCTGTGCCTGTTCGAATCCGGCCCGCGCTTCGGCTACCGCTACGGCCCGTCGGTCGTCAGCCAGATTGGTGGCCACGTCTCGCAGCAGCGCCCACCCGGTAAAACCGATCGCCAGGGCGCTGAGCACGGCGGTGCTCGTGACGACCCGAGTCTGCAGAGATCGACGCCACAGACGAGCCAGCCGACGCATGATCAGTTCACGTCGGGTGCAGGCTCAATGGCCTGATAGCCCACACCGCGGACGGTACGAATGATCCGCGGATCATCAGCTTCGTCTTCGATCTTGGACCGCAGGCGCGTCATGTGGACGTTGACCAACTTGGTGTCGCCGGGATGGTGATAACCCCACACCCGTTCAAGCAGGACTTCACGGGTAAACACCTGCGACGGATCACTGATCAGGCACGCCAACAAATCGAACTCCAGCGGCGTCAGTTCCAGCGGATTGCCGCCGCGCGTGACGGTGTGCGCTGCAGGATCAATGACTATTTCGCCGAACTCGATCGGCTCGGTGACGGCATCAGTCCGACGCAGACGAGCCCGAATGCGCGCCACCAGTTCGGAGTTCTTGAACGGCTTGGTGACGTAGTCGTCGGCCCCGGCCTCGAGCCCTGCGACCACATCAGGAGTGTCGGCTTTCGCCGTCATCATGATGATGGGCACGGCCGAACGCTCCCGGATTCGACGGCATACGGTCATGCCGTCGAGTCCGGGCAGCATCAGGTCAAGCAGCACCAGATCGGGCTTGAACGCGGCAAATGCGTCCATGACCCGATCTCCGGATCGGCACACCTCGGTGGTCAGCCCTTCGCCCGCGAGGACGATGCTGAGCATCTCGGCGAGTGACCCGTCGTCATCGACGACGAGTACCCGGTCACGTTTTGTGCGGCGATAACTCATGTTCTGAGCCGAGCGTTCAGGTGCTCAGTAGCGGTAGTGCTCCGACTTGTACGGACCCGCAACGTCGACGCCGAGGTAGGCAGCCTGCTCCTTGGTCAACTCGGTCAGCTCCACGCCGATCGCATCGAGGTGCAGTCGAGCCACCTCTTCGTCCAGGTGCTTGGGGATCAGGTGCACACCCATCTCGTACTGATCGGACTTCGAGTACAACTCGATCTGCGCCAACACCTGGTTGGTGAACGAGTTGCTCATCACGAACGACGGGTGACCGGTGGCGTTGCCCAGGTTGAGCAAACGGCCTTCGGACAGCACGATGATCTTCTTGCCATCGGGGAAAATCCACTGATGGACCTGGGGCTTGATCTCGTCCTTGACGATGCCGGGGATCTTGGCCAGGCCAGCCATGTCAATTTCGTTGTCGAAGTGACCAATGTTGCCAACGATGGCCTGGTTCTTCATACGCTCGAAGTGCTCGACGCGGATGATGTCGAAGTTGCCCGTGGTGGTGATGAAGATGTCGGCGAAATCAACGACCGACTCCAACTTCTTCACTTCATAACCGTCCATCGCGGCCTGCAGCGCGCAGATCGGGTCGATTTCTGTGACGATAACGCGAGCACCCTGTCCGCGCAGCGACTCAGCCGAGCCCTTGCCGACATCGCCGTAGCCACACACGACCGCGACCTTGCCGCCGATCATGACGTCAGTCGCACGGTTGATGCCGTCGACCAAGCTGTGGCGGCAGCCGTACTTGTTGTCGAACTTGCTCTTGGTGACCGAGTCGTTGACGTTGATGGCCGGGAACAGCAGCGTGCCGTCCTTGAAACGCTCGTACAGGCGCAGCACGCCGGTGGTGGTCTCTTCCGAGACACCCTTGATCATCGGGGCGATCTTGGTCCAGCGCTGCGGGTTGTTCTCCAACGAACGGGCCAGGACGCGCAGCACCTCCTTGAACTCCTCGTTATCGGTGGAGTCCTGGGGCGGAACGGCGCCAGCCTTCTCGTACTCAACACCCTTGTGCAGCAGCAGCGTGATGTCGCCGCCATCGTCGAGCAGCAGGTTCGGGCCGCCTTCGGCGAAGTCAAAGACTCGCTCGGCTTCATCCCAGTACTCGGCGAGGGTTTCGCCCTTCCACGCGAACACCGGAACACCCTGCGGGTTCTCGGGGGTGCCATTGGGGCCGACCACGACAGCGGCGGCGGCGTGATCCTGGGTGGAGAAGATGTTGCAGGTAGCCCAACGAATGTCTGCGCCGAGCGCTGCCAGCGTCTCAATCAGCACAGCCGTCTGGATCGTCATGTGCAGCGAACCGGCAATCCGGGCGCCCTTCAGCGGCTGAGTTGATCCATAGCGCTCGCGCATCGCCATCAGGCCCGGCATCTCGTGCTCAGCGAGCTCGATCTCCTTGCGGCCGAACTCGGCGAGGGACAGGTCCTTGACGTTGTAATCCATGGCGGTCATCGTACCGGCGGTACTGACTGATTCGTGACCGGACTGGACAATACCCAGGTAAATCTCAGATCAGGGAAATTTCAGATCAAAGCGAACGAGCCTCGTCGACCAACATGACCGGAATGTCATCGGCACGCACCGGATAGGCCAAAGCGCACGAAGAACAGACCAACTCGCGAGCCTGATCATCGACAGCCAGAGTGGAACGGCACTGCGGGCACACGAGGATCTCCAGGAGCGCAGGATCAAGGTTCATGTTGTTCAGCCTAACCGGATCATGTGCAGGACTTCATCGCGTACTCGCTCCATCGTGGCCGTGTCATCGGCTTCTACGTTGAGGCGAAGCAAGGGCTCAGTATTCGACGCTCGGACGTTGAACCACCAGGTATTTGCCGTAACCGTCAGGCCATCGAGTCGATCCTGATCGAGATCGCTGAACTTGACAGCTAGTCGCTCCATCACAGCAGCACCGTCGGCCACTGTGCTGTTGATTTCGCCCGATGCCGGGTACCGCTCGTACTGGGCCATCAGTTCGCTGACCGTTCCATCGGTTTCGGCCAGTGCGGCCATCACATGAAGTGCAGCGATCATTCCGGAGTCAGCCAGGAAGAAGTCTTTGAAGTAGAAATGGCCCGAGTGTTCTCCTCCGAAAACCGCTCCGGTGCGCGCCATTTCGGCCTTAATGAGCGAGTGACCCACGGGCGTACGGACCGCCGTGCCGCCGTTCTCCGCAATCACTTCGGGCACTGCGCGCGAGCAAATCACGTTGTGCAGGATCGTGGCACCCGGCTCACGGGCCAGTGCGCGCGCAGCGATCAACGCGGTGATGGCCGACGGCGAAACGAGTTCACCACGCTCGTCGACGACGAAGCAGCGGTCCGCGTCACCATCGAAGGCCAACCCAATATCCGCGCCGGTCTCGCGGATGCGGGCCTGCAGATCAACCAACGTGGTCGCATCTAGCGGATTGGCGTCGTGGTTGGGGAAGGTTCCGTCGAGTTCGAAGTACATCGCGTCGAGTTCGACATTCAGGCCTGCAAAGACGCTGGGCACGGTGTGCCCTGCCATGCCATTTCCAGCATCAACCACAGCGCGCAGGCGACGAGCGGCCGGCACGGGGACGATCTCGTGCAGGTACTCGGCATATCGAGCCAAGCCGTTGAGCGTCGACGTCGTACCCACCAGGACGGGAAGTTCCGTTCGATCCAGAAGGCCGGACGCCACCTCGGCCATCGCAGACAAGCCGGTGTCGTATCCAATGGGACGTGCGCCGGCGCGGCACAACTTAATGCCGTTGTATTCAGCCGGGTTATGACTTGCCGTGATCATGGCGCCAGGCAGATCGAGATCGCCGGACATGAAGTAGAGCAGATCGGTCGACGCCAGCCCGACCATCACGGTGTCACCACCGCGCGAGCGAATGCCGTCCGAGAACGCCTCGGCCAACTCAGGGGACGTGTCGCGCATGTCGTGACCAATGACGGCACGACCCCCTGCGGCCACGCCGGTTTCGTCGGCGAATGCCTCGCCCAGCGCACGCGCGATCGTGGCATCCAACTCCTCTGGTGAGCGGCCACGAATGTCGTATGCCTTCACGATGGGTTGGAGACGGGGGTCGATCACTCGGGCCTCACGATTCGTAGTCGGGGTTCACCATCTTGTGGTGGTTCGGGAGCTTGCCGCCCAGCCTCGCGAACTGCGTCGGCCAAAGCAACGAGGTCGTCGCGGGTCGGTTCAACTGTGGCGGGGTCCGGAGCTAGTCGCAGCACGCTCCAGCCCTGCGGGGCAGACAAGCGCTGTGAGTGTTGGGCGCACAGGTCGTAGGCGTGCGGCTCGGCATAAGTGGCGAGTGGCCCCAATACGGCAGTCTGATCGCCGTAGTCATAGGTCAACGTCGCCACCGCTTGCTCGGCGCACGCCGATCGCGTGCATCGTCTCACCACTGCCACGCGCCGAGAGTATCCCGTTCGAGAGTCGTTGTGTCCCACTAGGCTCACCCCATGCAGAAGCGTCCGGGATCGGCCCGCCGGTTGGTAGTCGGGCCCCGCGGCGGATCCATGCGCGACCGCCGAGGTCACGGCCGCCGAGGAGTGCTGGCTCTCCCGGGACCACTCTCACCGCGGGGCGTCCCAGTACGGCAAACCAGACGCGCCAAATTCGAGAACCTCATCACGCAGATCGTTACGGCTCTGGAGCCAGCGTTCCAGGCCGAAAGCGACGCCGTCGAGGTCATCGTTGAAGACGCTCCCCGACTCCCACCTGAGTGGGACGACGCAGTCCCCTCAAGCATCGTGAGCCACCGCGACGGCGTCACGCAACTTGTTCTCTACCGGCTTCCCATCACCCAGCACGCCCGCAATGAGCAACACCTCGAAGAGGTGACATGGACGGTCCTGCTCGATCAACTCGCCGCCATCTGGCACATCTCCCCCGACGACCTCGACCCCCGCTAACTAAGGAGCCCGAGAAACGAGGGCCTCATCCACCCACCCCGGTGGTTGAGGAGCCCGATCACCCCACCCCGG
>JBEBVW010000037.1:0-14955 GCA_040392565.1 Aeromicrobium sp.
GGCGAAGTGATGAGCAAGAACTTCATGGGCCCGGGCGGTCTCGTGCGCCGTGGCGGTGCTCTGCACAGCCCCCCGAACTGTCGGGTGAGCGAATTGACAGCGGCCCTCACGCAGGTGCAGCAAGTGCTGCCGCTCCGCGGGTCCGAGTGACTCAATGCTCAGCCCGGCATGGCTCAGGGCAGCAGTCAGGTCCTCGACACTCATGTCGTCAAGACTTGCGATCAGCAGAGCAAGGCGGGCATCGTCGGCCAGCAACCGCAAACGGGGCTCGTAAAGCCGTTCAAGCGACACTCCGACCGAAAGACTGGCCGGCAGCGGCTCGGTACCACGTCGCTGGTCCGCACTGAGTTCGGAGGGAATCTCAAGGAGAGCGAGCGGAAGACCGCCGGCGCGTTCAAGGACGGACGCTGTGACCGCGGCCCCTAAATCCGGGTGGCGGTGGCGTAACAACGTCTTGGCGTCGTCCCCTGACAGGGGGCTTAGCATCACGCTGGTGCCCAGACCCAGAAGGTCGTCATCGAGTCGACCGCGGTGGCCTAACAGCATGACCACGGCATCGGCGTCGATTCGACGAGCAAGGAAAACCAGGACGCTGCGGGTCGATGGATCGACCCACTGCAGGTCATCGACGCAAATAGCCACTGGTCGTTCGACTGCTGCAGTCGTGATCAGCGCGAGTACCGCGCTGGCTGCTGCGGTCTGTTCCATCGGCGCACCCACCTCGAGTGCAAGCGCCTGGGCAAGCGCATGCCGCTGCACTGGCGGCAACTGGTCAATGTGCGACGCCAAGGGTCGCAAGAGATGCTGCAACGTGGCATACGGCAAATCGCACTCAGCCGGGTGTCCAGATGAAGTCAGTAGCGTCAGATCGCTGCTTGCGCTGGTCAGCACCTCAGCGAGCAGTGCACTCTTTCCGACGCCGGGGTCACCGTGAACGAATGCGACCGCAGCCCGCCCAGCCAAGGCCTGATCGATGCAGGTCCGGAGCGTGGCAAGTTGCGTGGACCGTCCGATCAGCACGGGCGTCCTCCTCGACATTGCTTCCGCGACACGTGATGTCACTTCCTAGTGGCCACCACGGATGCGAAGGATCGCGGGGGGAGCGATCGTTGGTGACGTCTGCTGCAGCAGACGATCATAGTCGAACATGTGAGGATCTCCATGCGTTTTGCTCGTGCCGCCTGCGCCGCGCTCTTGTCCCTGTCCGCCATCAGCTTGGTGGCGAGCGCTGCACATGGCGACGTCACCGGCCTTGGCTTCAGCCCTACCTCACCGGCGCCTGGGTCGACGATCACGGTCAGCGGTGCAGGCTGTGCCGCCGACGAAGCGGTACTGATCCTGACCTGGATCCCGAGCGGTGGTGCGGCTGACGAGACCACATCGCTTGGCACAGCGAACGGGTCCGGATCGTTCTCGATCCCGGTGACATTGACCACCAATCCGACCGCCGCTTCGGGCGTACAGTTCGGCGTCGCGGCATTCTGTGGCGGTGAACGCAACTTCGACGATCCCGACCGTCACGGCACTACCTTCGGAAGGTTCGGTGGCGCATCCGTCGAACCGGAGAACCGGCCTCCGGTGGGGGTCGCCGACTCCTTCACGGTCGTTGCTGGTGGCACCCTGACGGTGCCAGGACCGGGCGTCTTGGCCAATGACAGCGATCCGGACGGCGACGTCATCAGCGCATCTTTGTTTGTGGGGCCGACCAATGGTGTGGCGTCGCTGACGGCGAACGGTTCGCTGACCTACACGCCGAACGCCGGCTTCACCGGAACCGATGTCATCATTTACCGCGTATTCGACGGTCGCCGAGAAAGCAACAACACCACAATCACCATTGTGGTGACCGATGCACCCGATGACGGAGAGTCCGGTGGTGGGGATTCCGGTGGCGGTGAGATCAGTGACGGCGACGGCCCCGATCGAGACGAGGACGTCCGGGAGTCGGACCGCGATGGAGTCCTGCCGAGCGTGGGCGGAATGTCTGCTGGACTCATGGTCGTGGCTGCAGCTTTCTTCATAGCGGGTTCGGCACTGGTCCTGCGGCGTCGTCAAGTGACTTCCTGAGTCGGGCTGACTGAGCCGACGACGGAGTCGCAGTAGTTCCTCGCAGCTAAAGTCGCAGCAATGCGGCAGTCGCTGCCGAAGCAGCGACCATCACTAAGAATGGGGTACCGCGCCACAGCAGCAGGGCAGCGACGCCAAGGGCCGGCAGGCGTGCATCGACGACCAAACGGTCGCCAACTCCCATCACTTGGACGGCGATGAGTGCACCCAGGAGACCGAGCGGGATCAGGACGGAAATCCGAGTAGTGAAAGGGTGGGCGAGGATCCGCTCGGGCACAGACAGCCCCGCGAGCTTGAAGGCGTAGCAGCCCAGGACGGTCAATACGATCCCGGTCCAGATGGTTGTCATTGCTCTCGTCCCCGCTGGGCAGCCAGTAACAGCCCTAACAACACTGCGGCTGCTCCACCCAACACGATCGGTACACCTGCGGTGGTCACTGGGACCAGGCCGGCTGCCACCCCAGCGCCACACAGCGCGACGACTCGTGCCGTTGGAGTCGTTAGGCGCGGCCACAGCAGGCCGAGGAAGGCCGCGCCGACTGCCGCGTCCAGGCCATAGGTACGCGGATCGCCGAGTGCTTCACCTGCCACCGCACCGATCAGCGTGAACACATTCCACAGCACAAAGATGCCAACGCCCGTCCAGTAGAAGCCGATGCGGGCCTCGCGGGTGGTTTGACGTGTGACGGCCATCGCGGTCGACTCGTCGATGACGATGTGCGCGGCCGCCCAGCGATGCGTGGGTTTGAGCCTCAGCAGGGGCGCCAAGCTGATGCCATAGAACATGTTGCGGCTGCCGAGCAGCGAAGCGGTCACGGCGCCAGTGACTGGATTGCCGCCCGCCGCAACGACGCCGATGAAGGCAAACTGAGAACCGCCGGTGAACACCAGCAGCGACAAGACGCACGCCTGCAGGATTGAAAGTCCAGACGCCGTGGCAATTGCGCCGAAGGACAGACCGTAGGCGCCGACGGCAACGGCGACGCCGAGTGAATCACCGATCAGCGCGCGCTCGGACGGGTCGTTGGGCTTCCAGGCGGCCTGTCTGCGCTGACTCATTGCAGCGCCGTATGCAACCGGATCTGCTTGATCCGCTCGCCTGATTCGGCTTCGAGTTCGCGGTGCGCTCCGTCGGGGGACCATCCGGCGCTTTCAGCGAACTGCCGTCGGATGTCGTCGGTGGAATCGATCCACCACGTGACGCGGCCGAAACCGTCGGCGACCATCGTGTCGGCGACCGCTTGAAGGAGTCGCGAGCCGTGGCCAGCGCGCTGGTGGTCTGGGTCCACGTTGAGCTCGCCAATCTCACCGTCGGCGAGTTGGTCGCCGTCGGGATCGAAGGATGGATGCACGAGGGCATATCCGCGCACTTTGGTTCGTTCGACACCAACCAGGACCCGCAGCTTGGCGTCCGGCGGACGGGTGATCACCGTCGACCACCGCTCAGCGACGGTCTCGACGTTGAGGTCGCCGCTGTCAGCCACGTCCGGGTAGGCCTGTTTCCACGCCGCAGACTGGATCGTCGCGATCATCAGGGCGTCGTCAGGCCAGGCCAAACGGGCACTGACATCAGGACCGGCTTCAGTCATGGCATGCAGTTATTCAGTGGCCAAAGTTGACGAGCAGGCGGGTATTCGCTCCGCTGGCGTCAAGGACGGCTTCGGTCAGCGACAAGTTGCGTGCGCTGGGCCAGATCTCGAACGCCAAGATCAGCAGGCCGGGGACACCGGCGATGATGATGGGCCAGGCGGCGTAGTCGCTGAGGAAAGCCCACAGGACGCCCCACAGGATCGGCGCCTCGCAGTAGGCAAGCTTGCGGACCGTTTGTCCCGCGAAGATCGCCAGCCCGGCACCCTCTGGGTCGGGGTCATCGGAACGCAGCGACGGCGTAGTGAGCCACACCCTTTCGGCGAAGAACGCCGCGACGCCCAGCGGTAACAGCAGAACAACCCACAACCAGATGGGCGGAAGATCAGCGTCGATTCCGTCAAACATCCACATCAGTAGAAGGAGGAACGACGTCGTCAGTCCGAACTGGACGATGACGAAGTTGCGGATCTCACGCGGTTTGGCGTCGTACTCGGCGACCATGGGCACACTCTTTCACATTGGCCTGTCACATTTGCTGGGCACCGTCAGGGCGAGTCGTCAAATCCCGTTGGTTGCCGTTGATAGATTTCGACCCATGCAGGCCTACCTTGATCTCGTGCAACGCATCCTCGACGAAGGTGTCGAGAAGGGAGATCGCACGGGCACAGGGACCCGGAGCGTATTCGGGCACCAGATGCGGTTCGACCTGACCCAAGGCTTTCCATTGGTCACCACCAAGAAGATTCACGTCAAGTCCGTCGTCGGCGAACTGATCTGGTTCATTTCCGGAGACACCAACGTCCGCTATCTGCAGGACAACGGCATTTCCATTTGGGATGAGTGGGCCGATGCTGACGGCGACCTTGGCCCCGTGTACGGACACCAGTGGCGTTCGTGGCCGGCGCCTGACGGCCGCACGATCGACCAGTTGGCGGACGTCATCAAGCAGCTGAAGGCCGACCCAGACTCGCGCCGTCACATCGTGAGCGCATGGAATGTCGCCGACCTTGACCAGATGGCGCTGGCTCCTTGCCACGCGTTCTTTCAGTTCTACGTCGCCGACGGTCGGTTGAGCTGCCAGCTGTACCAGCGTTCGGCCGACGTGTTCCTTGGCGTGCCGTTCAACATCGCGTCGTATGCGTTGCTGACCCACATGGTCGCGCAGGTTGCCGGTCTTGAAGTGGGTGATTTCGTGCACACCTTGGGCGATGCGCACCTGTACTCCAATCACCTCGATCAGGCTCGTGAACAGTTGACCCGCGAACCGCGCGAGCTGCCCGAACTGTGGCTCGATCCTTCGGTTTCCTCAATCGACGACTTCACGATCGATTCGGTCAACGTCAGCGGCTACGACCCACACCCGCTGATCAAGGCCCCGATCGCCATCTGAGGCGGCGAGATGACAGTCACGTTGGTGGCGGCCGTGGGCGCAAATAACGTCATCGGTCGCGACGGCGATTTGCCGTGGAGCCTGCCTGAGGACCTCAAGCACTTCAAAGCCCTCACGCTCGGCCACCCCATGATCATGGGCCGCGCGACGTACGAGTCCATCGGACGGCCGCTGCCTGGCCGCACCACCATCGTGGTCACGCGCCAACCAGACTGGTCTGCCGACGGTGTCGAAACGGCGGGAGACCTGACCAGCGCACTGCACCGGGCAGCCGAAATCGACGACGAAGTGTTCTTGGTGGGCGGGGGACAGGTCTACACGGAAGCGCTCGACCAGGGACTCGTTGACTTCTTGGTCATCTCCCGCGTCGCCGCATCTCCAGAGGGCGACACGTACTTTCCCAAGATCGACTGGCTCGCGTGGAACGAAGTCGGCCGCGTGCCGCACGTCGGTTTCGACATCGTCACCTACCAGCGTTCCTGAATCGCCCCTTGTTCTTGTCGGTGGCCAGCGAGACAGTGGCCTGTATCCACAGGACGACGAGGGGAACACATCATGCCGCACGGCGACATCACGCATATCGACATCCCGGTCACCGATATGGAGCGGGCCAAGCACTTCTACTCAACGCTGTTTGGTTGGCAGATAGCAGCGCCGCCGGGGTTCGAGGACTACCCCATGTGGCAGGCGCCCAATCAGATCAGCGGTGGGGGACTGGCGCCGCGCGGCGACGGTTTCACCCAGCCACGTTCCTACGTCGAGGTCGACTCCATCGACGAAACGATGGCGCTTGCGCAAGCCAATGGTGCCCGCGAAGTCATGGCGAAGTCGCCTATCTCTGAAACCAGCTGGTGGGCCGTTTTCGAAGACCCGGACGGCAACGTCGTCGGACTTTACGAAGGCATCACCGAGGTCGGCGACGGCAGTTGATTCAGCAGGGGATCAAGCCAGGATGGCCAACTGGCGCGACTGAGCCAACAGGTTTCCGTCAGCGTCCCACAGCTCGCAGTCTTCTTCGTGGAAGCCGTCGATCACATGTTGGGTGCGCAGTCGGGTCGCAATCCACGGGCTGCGGGGCAGTCTGTGCAGGTGGACCGTCAACTGCACAGTCAGTGACGCCGCCGCCACCTCGGGACCAAGCTCGAACACCGGCGGAATGAACGAGTCGCACAAGAATGCCAGGGTGGCGTAGTCGGCGTTCTGGCCGTCGCTGCGGCGCTGCCACAGTTCGTAGACCGGATTGCCGCTGGGCTGTCCCGATGCGAATCCGGGAGCTTCAGCGAGTCGATAGTCGACGCGATCGAAGATGCCTCCACCGGGCATCGCGCCCATCGCCCGCGGGTCGGGCAGCGATTCTGGGTCCGGCAGGACGGGTGCTGTACCGAGTTCGACGCTGGGCCGATCGTCGAAGCGAGGGCCGAAGCTGGCCGTGAGTTGGGCGATCAGTCGATCGTCCTGGATGAGCATCGCGTCACCGGTTTGGATCGTGCGTCCCGAACGGATCGGCGTGCACTTGATCTGGGCGAGGCCATTGGACGGGGGACCGTGGTACGTGATCGCAGCAACTCGGGGCGAGTCGGTCTGCATCTCCGCGGCAAGCCCCGTCAGCATGGCGGCCAGGATGTAGCCGCCATTCGGGCGCCCGGCGGGGGTGTTCCAGCGGTCGGTCATCTCCAACTCGCGCACACCGTCACCAAGCGGCGTTGAGCTCAGGTCGGTGGAGTACACGTTCTCTTCAGGTTCAGCCACGATCTCATCCAACACCAGCGCTGGGGCACGGTCGCGATACCCTCAGAGCATGACATCGCCGCTCGCCTCCGATGCTGCTCCGTTCGGCCGTGTGCTGACCGCGATGGTCACGCCATTCACCGTTGACGGGGCGCTCGACCTCGAAGCTGCACAACGAGTGGCAACGCATCTCGTCGACTCGGGAAACGACGGATTGGTCGTCAGCGGCACCACCGGTGAATCACCCACCACCACGGTCGAAGAAGACGGTCGGCTGCTGGCAGCGGTGATCGACGCTGTCGGCGACCGAGCCACGGTCATCGCGGGCTCTGGCACCAATGACACCTATCACTCGCTGGAACTGGCCAAGCAGGCTCGCAAAGCTGGCGCTGACGGCCTGCTGATCGTCAACCCGTACTACTCCAAGCCTCCGCAGGCCGGCATCATCGAACACGTCGAGACCATTGCTCGTGCTGGCGAAGACATTCCGGTCATGTTGTATGACCACCCTGGTCGTACCGGCGTGCAGTTGGCCGAATCCACCATCGCGCGGCTTTCGGAGAACCCACTGGTTATCGCGTTGAAGGATGCCGTGGGTGACTTCGAGCGCGGTGCTTGGCTCATGCGCGAGACGGACATCAAGATCTACTCCGGCGACGACGCCCTCAATCTCGGCTGGCTGGCCTACGGCGCCAGCGGCATCGTGAGCGTCGCAGCTCATGCCGGCACCCAGCCGTGGGTTGACCTCGTTGCCGCCGTCGACACGGGCGATCTAGCCACGGCGCGCAGCATCAATGCCCGGCTCTTGCCGGTCGTGCGCGCCATGATGACGGTCACGCAAGGCGCCATCACAGCCAAGGCCGTCATGCACATTCTCGGCGTCATCGACAACCGCACGATGCGACTTCCGCTTCCACAGGCCACCGACGACGAGGTCGCGATGTTGCGCGATGCCCTCGACGCGGCAGGTCTGCTCACTTCCTGAACGGAGCACAACTGCATGAGTCACATGCACACTGAGTTGGCTGAACCCGGCCCACTTGCCCCAGGCGCATTGCGCGTCATTCCACTCGGCGGACTCGGCGAAGTCGGCCGCAACATGACGGTCTTTGAGTTCGACGGCAAGTTGTTGATCGTCGACTGCGGTGTGTTGTTCCCAGAGGAACACCATCCGGGCGTCGATTTGATCCTGCCGGACTTCTCGGCCATTCGAGATCGTCTCGACGACATCGTTGGCATTGTGTTGACGCACGGCCACGAAGACCACATCGGTGGCGTCCCGTATCTGCTGCGCGAGCGCAATAACATTCCGGTCATCGGTTCGCGGCTCACGCTGGCGTTGCTGAACCCGAAGTTGAAGGAACACCGCCTCAAGGAAGTCCCCACCTACACCGTCTCCGAAGGGGACGTGCAGAAGTTTGGACCCTTCGAGTGCGAGTTCGTTGCGGTCAACCATTCAATTCCTGACGCACTTGCCGTCGCCATCAAGACACCGGCCGGCGTGGCGCTGCATACCGGCGATTTCAAGATGGACCAGTTGCCGCTCGATGGACGCATTACCGACCTCCGGGCCTTCGCGCGACTGGGCGAAGCAGGCGTTGACCTCTTCTTGACTGACTCCACCAACGCGGAGGTGCCTGGTTTCACTGTCGCCGAGCGCAACATCACCCCAGCCATCGACGCGGTATTTGCTAGCAGTACCGGCAAGATCATCGTGGCGTCGTTCGCCTCGCATATTCACCGGGTGCAGCAGGTGCTGGATGCCGCCGCCAAGCACGGCCGCAAGGTCGCCTATGTGGGTCGCTCAATGGTGCGCAATATGCAGATCGCGCGGGATCTGGGCTACCTGCATGTGCCTGATGGCGTGATCGCCGACAAGATCGACGGGATTCCGCCGGAGAAGTTGGTGCTGATGTCTACCGGTTCGCAGGGCGAGCCGATGGCTGCGTTGTCGCGTATCGCCAACCGAAGCCACCAGCAGGTCGCCATCGAACCGGGCGACACGGTGTTGATGGCGTCGTCGCTGATCCCGGGCAATGAGAACGCGGTGTACCGCGTCATTGACGGACTCACCAAGTTGGGCGCTCGCGTCGTCCACAAGGGCAACGCGCTGGTCCACGTCTCCGGTCACGCCTCGGCTGGCGAGCTGTTGTACTGCTACAACATCGTCAAGCCGTCGAATGTGATGCCGGTGCACGGCGAAATCCGGCACCTGCATGCAAATGGCGACCTCGCGACTCAGACCGGCGTACCGAATGTGCTGCTGTGCGAAGACGGTTACGTCGTCGACTTGGTAGATGGTCACGCGTCTATCGCTGGAGCAGTCGAATGCGGCTACGTCTACGTCGACGGGTCGTCGGTCGGCGATGTCACCGACACCGATCTGAAGGACCGTCGTGTCTTGGGTGAAGAAGGCTTCATCTCCGTCATTACGGTGATCGACTCAACCAACGGAAAGATTCTCTCGGGCCCGGAGATCCACGCCCGGGGAATTGCTGAAGAGGACTCAGCCTTCGACGAGATCGTCCCCAAGATCATTAAGGCGCTGGAGGACGCTCTCGCCGAAGGCGGCTACGACACCCACGCTTTGCAGCAGGTGGTCCGACGCGCACTTGGCTCCTATGTGGGCCGTAAGTTGCGACGTCGACCCATGATCCTGCCCGTGGTGATCGAGGCCTGACTTACTCCCTAGCGGGGAACTGGGCCTGAGTAGTAGCGCTGCAATGTGATTGAGCTGACGTATGCGGACTTTCCGCTCTTAGTCATGAGTGCTGCCGCCTGGAACTGCGTCGCGGAACCAGTGCCAACGTACGACTTGGTGCAGCGGGTCGCATAGCTGCTGCTCGTCGAGACGACGGTTCCGAATGCGGTCGGTTGCAGATTGACCGAGCCATTGCCCTTGATGCGCACGCAGTAGCGGTAACGGACGTTCTTGGCCATGGTGAACTTCGGGCCCATGTACGTCCACTTGGTGTAGGTCACCGTCTGGTTCACCGAGCGCGTCCACAGGTTGCCCCAACCAGCGGCCTGTGCAGGCGCTGCAGTGGAAATAGCCATGATCATGGACGCCATCAGTGTCCCTGCGGCAGTCAGGACAACTGCTGTCGTGCGCCGGATGTGCGTGGTCGCCACGTTCTTCTCCCTCGATAGGCGGCCGCCGTCGGAGTACGGCCGCGTTGCCGAGCAGGCTAACAGGACAGCCTGTTTTGTATGTGCAGTGACCATCCGCGGCTGAATCAGCCGTCCGAGGTGGCACTTTTTGTGTGACTCCTGAGCGGCGTGTGAAACCAGGGAATTCAGTGGCGTGGGGTTACGCTGCGAATATGGCGACCCGTACGTCTTCCCCGCCGCGCAAGCGGTCGTCCGGAAGCCAGGCCCGTACCGCGGCAACGAAACGCAAGCCCGCGGCTCGCAAGCCTGCCCAAAAGAAACGTCCCGCTGCTAAGAAGCGTCCTGCGGCGCGGTCCGGTCCCGGACCCGTTGCATCGCTGCTTGGCGGCTTGATCCGACTGCTATCGATGATCTGGCTCGGCATCGCTGGTCTCACCGGCGGCATCGCCCGCAGCATCGGATCCGGTGCTCGTGATCTCGACCCGGAGCACCGCCGCGATGGTGTCGGCCTGCTGATCTTAGGTCTGGCGCTTGTCGTGTCATCGGCCGTCTGGTGGAACGTTTCGGGCGGATTTGCCAACTTCGTCCGCGACATCACTACCGGCAGCGTCGGTGTTTTGGCATGGGCCGTCCCGATTTTGCTTGCGGTCGTCGCCTGGCGAACACTGCGCCATCCAGACACCAACGGTCCCGCTGGCCGTCAGATCGCTGGCTGGCTGCTCATCACCGGTGGCATCTTGGGCATCGTCCACATTTCACATGGTGTTCCGCGGCCCAGCGATCAGGACCCCGACGCAATGCGTGAAGCTGGGGGAGCGGTCGGGTATCTGTTCTCCGCGCTGCTGGTTGACCTGTTCAAGACGCCTTACGTTGCCGTCCCATTGTTGGCGATGCTGACGCTGTTTGGCGTTCTCATCGTTACCTCCACGCCGCTGTATGCGGTGCCCGAGCGGTTGACCGAACTGCGCGATCTCGCACTCGGCCGCAAGGCTGAGCCGACCGAAGAAGCGCCGGTCAAGAAGCGTCACCCACGCACCGAGCGCGAGTTGGCCAATGAACCGTTTGAGAACCCGTTAGTCGATGGGCCAGATGACGACCGTCAGGTCACCAGCAAGCGTCGAGGCAAGAAGGACGCCGATGCTGAGGACACCGTTGATGTCGTCGCGCCGTTGCCTGTTGAGGCCGCGGCTGATGAGCACATTGAGGCTGAACTTCCGCCGATGGAGCCGTTGCCTGCACGCTCGGAACAGTTGTCGCTCGGAGACGTCGTTTATACGCTCCCAGACAGTCATGCGCTGCGCGAAGGCACACCCCACAAGGCTCGCTCATCAGCTTCTGATGAGGTAGTCGATCGGCTGACTGAAGTACTTGAGCAGTTCCAGATCGACGCCACGGTCACCGGCTACACCCGTGGCCCGACGGTCACTCGCTATGAGGTCGAACTCGGTCCCGCCGTCAAGGTCGAGAAGGTCACGGCGCTGGGCAAGAACATCGCGTATGCGGTGGCATCCAATGAGGTGCGAATTCTCAGCCCCATCCCCGGAAAGTCCGCCATCGGCGTCGAAATTCCTAACGTCGACAAGGAAATGGTCAGCCTCGGAGACGTCCTTCGTTCGGCCAAGGCGCGCAGCGATCACCACCCGATGGTGATTGGTCTGGGTAAGGACGTTGAGGGCGGCTACGTCGTGGCCAATCTCGCCAAGATGCCGCACTTGCTCGTCGCTGGCGCCACGGGCTCAGGCAAGAGCTCGTTCGTGAACTCGATGATCGCCTCGTTGCTGATGCGTGCGACGCCTGAGGAAGTTCGCATGATCATGGTCGACCCCAAGCGGGTCGAGCTGACTGCGTATGAAGGTGTTCCGCACCTGATCACGCCCATCATCACGAACCCGAAGAAGGCCGCCGAGGCGCTGCAGTGGGTCGTGCGCGAAATGGATCTGCGCTACGACGACTTGGCTAATTACGGCTACCGCCATATTGACGACTTCAACAAAGCAGTTCGGGCCGGCAAGGTCGTTCCGCCACCTGGCAGCGAGCGTGTGGTCGCACCGTACCCGTACCTGTTGGTGGTCGTCGACGAGCTTGCCGATCTGATGATGGTCGCTCCGCGTGACGTCGAGGATTCGATCGTGCGAATCACGCAGTTGGCGCGTGCCGCCGGCATCCACTTGGTGCTGGCAACTCAGCGTCCGTCAGTCGACGTGGTCACCGGTCTGATCAAGGCAAATGTGCCCAGCCGGTTGGCGTTCGCCACCTCATCGCTGGCCGATAGCCGAGTCATCCTGGATCAACCCGGCGCCGAGAAGTTGGTCGGTCAGGGCGATGGTCTGTTCCTCCCGATGGGCGCCAATAAGGCGATGCGCATGCAAGGCGCGTGGATCACTGAACAAGAAATCCACGACATCGTTGAGCACTGCAAGTCGCAGTTGCAGCCCGAATACCGTGAAGACGTCACAGCGCCGGCTGCGGCTAAGCGCGATCTTGACGACGACATCGGTGACGATCTCGATCTCGTGCTGCAAGCCGTTGAACTGGTCGTCACAACCCAGTTCGGATCGACGTCGATGCTGCAGCGCAAGCTGCGTGTCGGCTTCGCGAAGGCAGGACGACTCATGGACATCATGGAGAGCCGTGGCGTCGTCGGGCCGAGCGAGGGTTCCAAAGCCCGCGATGTGTTGATCAAGGCCGACGACCTCGATGAGGTCCTCGCCTCCTTGCAGGGATGATGGTGACATGACGTTGACTGCTTTCAGTGCGCTGCCCGATCAGCATCGCGAGCCAATGGATTCGTTCGAAATTCTGCGGCGCCGTTGGGTCATCATCGCCGCGACGATCCTTCCGATCGTGGTGGCCGCCGGATATGCCTGGCTGGCCTATGACCGACGAGATGTCGTTCTTGCGGGTGTGGCCGGCGGACTCCTCCTGCTGGGCCTGGCGTTCGTTCCGGCTTTGCGTGACCTGCGTTCGCCTTTGCTGGTTGCCGATGAGCACGGCGTCAGGTTCCAAGGAAGCCAGGGCTGGGTCGGCTTGTTGTGGAGCGAAATCACTACGATCGCGATCACGCCCCACCGTGGAGTGATCGGTCCTCGCTTGCGTCTCACCGCTGATCATCTATCCGAGGCCCACACCATTCCACTCGGCATTGTCACGAGTTGTTCTGCAGGTCAGGCCGAAATTGAGTTGGCGCAGCGGCGTGATGCTGGACGGCGCTGAGCAGGGTCCATACTGTTACCTGGTCGAGCCGAGAGGTACCCATGGACACGGCAGCTAAGCCGAGCAATCTGAACGTCCCCAACGCGCTGACGGTGCTACGCATCGCTGGCGTGCCGATCTTCGGATGGCTGCTTCTCGCCGAAGACGGCCTCGACATCTCCTGGCGCGTGTGGGCTTTCGTTGCCTTCGCCCTGTTGATGCTGACCGACCGGATTGATGGCGACATTGCACGTCGCCACAACCTGGTCACCAACTTCGGCAAGCTCGCCGATCCCATCGCCGATAAGGCGCTCACCGGCATGGCGTTCATCGGCCTGTCGATCATTTTCTCCGACTACAAGTACGGCTGGCTGTTTATCGTCGCCACAGTGGTGGTTCTGGTGCGCGAGTGGGGCATCACGATCATGCGGTTCTTCATCAAGAAGTACGGCGTGATGCCAGCTAGCCAGGGGGGTCGCATCAAGACCACACTGCAGGCCGTCGCTCTCGCGGGGTACATCCTGCCGTTCGAACTGTGGGATAACACCGCTACTGACATTCTGCGCTGGATCACCCACATCCTGATGGTCGGAGCGGTCGCCATCACGTTGGTGACGGCCATCCAATACGTCCAAGACGCACGCAAGATTCGCCGCGAGGCGCTGGCTGCTCAGCATCCATGAGCCCAGCCGATGTAGTGGTTGTGTTGCGCCAATCAGGCGCAACCGTCGCAACCGCTGAATCGCTCACCGGGGGATTGGTCGCAGCGACCCTGATCTCCGTTCCAGGTGCCTCGGACGTCGTTCGTGGGGGAGTTGTGGCATACGCCGCCGACGTCAAAACAGGTGTCCTCGGTGTGCCTGCTGATTTGGTCGCGTCCCGTGGAACTGTTGACGATGAGGTGGCGCGCGCGATGGCTGAGCGGGTCCGCGATGTGTGCCAAGCCACCTATGGCGTGGCCACTACTGGCGTCGCCGGGCCGGACGCCAGCGAAGGCAAACCGCCGGGGACCGTCCATATAGCCGTTGCAGGTCGCACGGGCACATCTCACCGGCTGTTGACGCTGGCCGGCGACCGCGAGGCAGTTCGGTCAGGGACCGTGACCGCAGCGCTTGAACTCCTAGTCGCTAGGGTGAGGGAAGAAAGTATCGGCGTCGGGCGTTGAGCCTGATGTGAACGACCGAATGGAGGATTCTCGATGACCACCATGCGACTGCTCGTCGGCGAAGTCCTTCGCACGCGCCGTCTAGCCCAGGGGCTCACGCTGCGCGACGTTTCGCAGAAGGCGCGCGTCAGTTTGGGGTACATCTCCGAAGTTGAGCGGGGCCAGAAGGAACCGAGTTCTGAACTGCTCGCTGCGTTGGCTGGAGCCTTGGAAGTCCCATTGTCCAAGGTGCTGCTGGACGTCAGCGCGCTTCTCGCGCTTGAAGAGGAAGCCACCGAGTTGGCTTCCGTCGCTTCAATCGCTCCTGCATCCGGCGTTGAGGTGTCGGCCGCCTGATGCCAATCGGGCCGTCATGAAGCACTCAGAATTTTGGGTGCGCATGGAGCATCACCTGGGCGTTGGGTATGCGCGGGTCTGGGCTGACACCCAGGTGATCGGCGGTTTACGGAATCGCACAGCTCTTGAGGCGCTTGATTCAGGTGAACTACCCAAGGTCGTCTGGCGCGCCGTCCATGCCCACCTAGGCCTCCCCGCCACCGACCGGTAACCCACCCCGGTGATCGAGGCGCGAGCTGTCCCACCCGGTGGGCGGGGTGCGAGCTGTCCCACTCGGTGATCGAGGTGCGAGCTTGCGAGCCTCGAGATCAATGTTTCGGGTGATTTCGAGGCTCGTTCCTCGCTCCTCAATCACCGGGTCCGCTGGTCGAGGTGT